>JAPOOU010000270.1 GCA_026713245.1 Chloroflexota bacterium | reverse complement strand
GATGCGCTCGATGATCGGCAGCAATTTGTAGATGGCGTTGTCCCCCAGATAATTGCTGGCGGCGTGCGCGCTGCGCCCCTTGGCGACGATCTTGAACTCGACACGCCCTTTGTGGCCGCGGTAAATCTGCATCTTGGTCGGTTCGCCGATCACCACAAAGTCCGGCTTGATGCCCTCGGTTTGTACAAAGGCATGCGGCGCCTGGCCATCATTCCATTCTTCCATATTGCCGAAGTAATAGACGCTGAACCCGTCCAGCAAGCCCAGCTCTCGGGCTATCGCCAAACCGTAAATCATGCCGGGCGTGCTGCCCTTCTCATCGCAAGCGCCGCGGGCGTAAAGCACGCCATCTTCGACTTTGCCTTCGAAGGGATCCCATTGCCATTCTTCGGGATCGCCTACGCCTACCGTGTCGATATGGCTGTCGTAGAGCAAGATCTTGTCGCCAGCGCCGATTCTGCCGACGATGTTGCCCATTTTGTCCCAGAAGATCTCGTCATAGCCGAGCTTCGTCATTTCTTCGGCGATACGCTCGCCACAAGCCCTGATCTGGTTCTCATAGCTGGGAATGGCGCATATTTCCCGCAGAAAACTGATGATGCTGTCCCGGTCCTCTTCGACCCGCGTCCGCAGGCGATCCAGAATTGCTTGATTTACCATGTTCGTCCCTGTTATTGTGCGCTTTGCTCAAGAAATAGCCCATATTTTAGCGATAAATCGCCAAAAAACACGGTCAATTCTGAGCAAATAGGTCGATAATTTTGAACTGCTCCACATCGACGAGACCCTGATCAGTCAGTTTCAGCTTCGGGATCACCTCCAAGCCCATAAAGCTCATGACCATAAAAGGATCGGACAGATGACTTCCCATGCTCTTTGCCGCATCAATCAGGCTGTCGTATTGCTGTCGAACCGTCTCGATAGGCGACTCGCTAAGCAGTCCCGCGACCGGCAGCGGCAGGCGCGCCAGAACCGCCTCGCCGTCAACCGCGACCAGACCGCCGCCCATTGCGACAATGGCCCTGACCGCGGCGCGCATGCTCTCGTCATCGACCCCGATCACGGCCAGGTTGTGGTGGTCGTGGGCGACCGTGCCGGCGATCGCCCCCCGCTTCAATCCGAAACCCTGAATAAATCCCTTGCCGATCGCGCCGCTGGCCCGGTGACGTTCCACCATCGCGAATTTCAAGATGTCGCGTTCGACATCGCTGACGGCCATGTTGTCGAGAATCTTGGCCCGTTCCAGCCGCTTTTCCGTCACGACTTGATCTCGCACAGTGCCAATGACATGAATCCGCTCGCCTACAGCTCTGATTGAAAAATCGAGTTCTGTGGAAGCGATGTTTAGCGATCCGCGCAGGTTGATTGGTCGCGGCGCCTGTCGCGGCAATGTCATGGCGCCGTTTTCGGCGACCAGCCGGCCGCCGCGGTATACCATTTCCGGCCGGAAGTTCTGTAAATCGGCCACGACTACCAGGTCGGCGTACTTGCCCGGCGCGATCGCCCCGTATTTCTTCAAACCGAAGTGCCTGGCGCTGTTGTACGAGCCCATTCTGATCGCCGCTAACGGATCAACGCCGTTTGCGATCGCCAGCCGTATCATATGATCAATCGATCCTTCGTCCAGCAGATCGGCCGGCATGCGATCGTCAGTACAAAAACAGATAGCGCCCTGATTCTCGCTGGAAATGAGCGGCAGCAGCGGCAGCAGATTGCGCGTGGTCGTGCCCTCGCGAATGAATATCGTCAAGCCGAGGCGCAGCTTCTCCAGCGCTTCTTCGACCGTCGTGCATTCGTGTTCGCTTTGGACACCGGCCGCCACGTAGGCATTCAGCATCCGACCGCTCATATCCGGCGCATGGCCGTCGAGCGCCAAATGACGAAACAACTCGATCTTGTCCAGCATGCCTTCGTCGCCGAGGGCGACGCCGGGATAATTCATCAATTCCGCCAGGCCCAGGACCCAGGGATGGCCGAGCAGTTGCCCCAGATCTTCAGCCTCCAGGCGCGCGCCCGAGGTTTCCATGTCCGTGGCCGGCACACAGCTGGAGGCCATCACGAACATGTTGAGCAAACCGTGTTTGGCTCGCTCCAGCATATAGCGCATGCCCTCGAGCCCGAGCACGTTGGCGATCTCGTGTGGATCGGTGATGACGGTGGTGACGCCATGAGGCAGCACCGCGCGCGCGAATTCCGGCGGACTTACCAGGCTGCTCTCGATATGCGCGTGGGCGTCGATCAAGCCGGGCGCTACAAACTTGCCGCCCAGATCAAGCTCCCGCTCCCCGGCATATTGGGATCCCAGCGCGACCACATGACGGTCGTGAACGACAATATCGCTCCGGTAGATCTCTCCGCTGATGACGTTTACCAGGGAAGCATTGCGCAAGACCAGGTCGGCAGGCGTCTCGCCGCGCGCGGCCCTCAGACGATCAACGATGGACATGTCCAGACCTCCCTTGCGTCATTTCGGCTTTCAGGCCTCGCCGCCAACAAGCTGCCGGGACAAGCTGTTATGACTTTCAATCAGGGCGGGCAAGTCGACCGACCTCAGTATCCCGTCCTCTACAAGGATTCGTCCGTTGATGATGGACAGATCAACTTGCGCGGGCTGACAAAAGACCAGCGCCGCGAGAGGATCCGCCAAGGCGCCGGCCATGCCCGGTGTATCAAGGCGGAATGCGACAATATCCGCGGACATACCGGCTTCAATACGCCCAATGTCTTGCCGGCCCAACACGCTCGCCCCGCCCAAGGTCGCCGCTTCCAGGGCCTCTCGCGCTGTGAGCGCCGCCGGATCGCCTCCCGCCCGCTGCAGCAGCATTGCTTGCCTGGCTTCGCCCAGCAAGTGGCCGCTATCGTTAGAGGCCGAACCATCCACGCCCAATCCCACCTTGACGCGCTTGTTCAGCATTTGGCGCAGTGGCGCGATACCCGACGCCAGGCGCATATTAGATGACGGGCAATGGCATACGCCGGTGCCCGTCCGCCCGAACAAGCTGATTTCGGCCGGGATTAATTTGACGCAATGCGCGTGCCAAACATCGTCGCCGACCCAGCCGACCATTTCGGCGTAAGCCCCCGGGCGCTGACCAAAGGTTGCCAGACTAAACTCGATGTCTTTCTCATTTTCGGCCAGGTGTGTATGCAAATTGACATGGTAGGCCCGGGCCAGGTCGGCCGCCTCTCGCATCAAGTCGACCGTAACGCTGAAGGGCGAACATGGCGCCACCACAATCTGCAGCATTGACTGTGGATCGGGATCATGCCAGGTTTCTATCAAGCGTCTGGTGTCGACGAGTATGTCCGCTTCGCTCTCGACGACGGCATCGGGCGGCAGCCCGCCTTTGCTCTCGCCCAAACTCATGGAACCGCGCGCCGCGTGGAAGCGGATGCCGATTTCTTGAGCGGCGCGTATCTCGTCCTCCAGCCTGACATCGTTGGGATAGATGTACAGATGGTCGCTGCTCGTGGTACAGCCTGACAGCATCAATTCCGCCATGGCCAGCTTTGCTGATACGTAGATGTGCTCGCCCCGCAAGTTTTTCCAGATCGGATAAAGGACTTTGAGCCAGTCAAAGAGTTCACTCTCCTGCGCCATCGCTCTCGTCAGACTTTGAAACATATGATGGTGGGTATTGACCAGGCCCGGCAGCGCCACATGTCGGGAGAGATCAATCACCCGGTCAGCGCTATCAGCCGGCATATCATCGAGCGCGCCTACCGCCACGACAACATTGTCACGGACATAGATCGCCGCGCCTGCAAGTTCCCGGCGCGCGCTGTCCATCGTCGCCAGGTAGCTTATGTTCTTGAGCAACAAGGTGGACACAAGCCCTCCGGGTAGAGTGATTCCACCAGAATAACAATCCGGAAAAGTCAGCAGGCGGTCAAGCCCCGACGCTCCGCCAGGCCGCCTTTAACGTATTATGCAGCAGCATGGTGATGGTCATCGGACCGACGCCGCCAGGTACCATGGTGATGTAACCGGCTCGTTCCCGCGCCGTAGCGAACTCGACATCGCCCACATAGCGATATCCTTTTTCGCTGCCGGGATCGTCAACCGAGTTGGAACCAACATCGATCACGATCGCGCCCGGCTTCAGCCAGGATCCTTTGACAAATTCCGGCCGTCCGACAGCCGCGACGACGATGTCGGCGCTCCCAACGTGTCCGGCAAGATCCCGCGTTCGGCTATGGCAGATGGTCACGGTGGCATTGGCGTTGGCCAGCATGAGCGCTACCGGCAAGCCGACAATGTTGCTGCGCCCCACTACCACCGCTCGGGTGCCTTCTATGCTTTTGCCGGTTTCTTCGATCAAGATCATCGCCCCGATCGGGGTC
>JAPOOU010000269.1 GCA_026713245.1 Chloroflexota bacterium | reverse complement strand
TCCGCCGCTGTCAATCCCACGGGGTGCCAGCCGTCTGCAAGGGTCGCGGCGCGGCTGATCGCATGTGAGCTATTGCCGCCGATCCAGACCGGTGTTCGCCGGCCCCGCGGCGGCTGCGGCGCGAAGAGCGCGTCCACAATCCTTTTGCTCTCGCCCGTGAATGCGCCATCGCCGCTCCAAAGCGCGCGCGTCAGCGCCAGCCACTCGTCGAAGCGCGCGCCGCGGTTCTCGTAGTCGGCGCCCAGATAATTGAATTCCTGCTCCAGCCAGCCGACGCCCGCGCCCAATATCAAGCGCCCGCCCGAGACGACATCAATCCCCGCCAGTTGCTTTGCCAGCAAAACCGGCTCGCGCTGCGGCATGACGATAATCGACGTGCCCAGCCCCACACGTTCGGTGGCGGTCGCGGCGATAGTCAAAGCCACCAGCGATTCGATCAAATTGCCGTAGGGTTCGGGCATGTCGGCGGGCATCAACACGTGATCTGTGGTCCAGATCGAGTCGAAGCCGAGCGCTTCCGCCAGGCGCGCGCTCGCCGCGATGCTATCGCCACTCGCGCTCGCGCCAAAGTTGGGAAGCAATAAGCCAAACTTCATCGCGTCTTACTCCTTGTATGGGCTATCAGCCGGCGCCAAAATCATGCGGCGCCTGCCGGGTATGCCAGTCATGCGCTCTCTCGTAAGCGTAGGCGATGCGGAACAGCGTCGCCTCGTCGAAAGGACGTCCCATCAATTGATAGCCAATGGGCAAACCGTCCCGCGTAAAACCGCAGGGCGCGCTCAGCGCCGGCTGCCCGCCCAAATTGGCGGAGAATGTGTGATGAATGATCGAGACCATTGGCGTCTCGCCGATGTCCATGTCTTTACGCGGTTGATGCAGATCGGTCAGGAGCGGGGCCGGCAGCGGCATGGTCGGCGAGATCAAGGCGTCGAGCTTCTCGCCGCGGAAGAGCGCCTTCATGGCGCTGCGATAGCGCTCGCGGGCGCGCAGGCCGGTGACGTAGTGCGTGGCCGGGATAAGCTCGCCCATTTTCAGTGTGGCGCGGGTAGCGGGATCGTAGAGATCGCCCTTCTCGCGCAGTCTCCCGCGGTGATAGGCGCTCGCTTCCGCCATCATTACCGTGAAAAGCGTTTCTGGCGTCAATTCAAATTCGGGCAAGCTGATCTCGACGATCTCCGCGCCCATTTCCGCCAACTCGCTGATAACAGCCTCAGTAGCCGCGCGCACATCATCGATCACGCCGGGATACAAGACAAAGTCCCGGTCGATGCCGATGCGCATGCCGTGAACGCCCTCGTCGATGGCGGCGCTGTAATCCGGCGCCTTCTGACGCGCCGAGGTCAGATCCTTGGGGTCGTGCCCGGCAATCGCGTTCAGCATCAAGGCGTTATCCAGGACCGTTCTCGTCATCGGACCGACATGATCCAGCGTCCAGGACAGCGGAATCACGCCATAGGCGCTGACGCGCCCGTAGGTCGGCTTCAAGCCGACGATATTGTTGATCGACGCCGGAATGCGGATCGAGCCGCCGGTATCGGTGCCCAGCGCGCCAAATGCCGAGCGGACGGTGACCGCCACGCCCGATCCTGTGCTGGAGCCGCCGGGGTAGCTGTTCAGCTCCCAGGGCGAGCGGGTCGGCGGTTCGTTGACGCCGTAGGCGAATTCGTGCGGCATAGTCTTGCCGATCATGATGGCGCCGGCTTCGTCCAGCTTCCGCACCACTGTCGCGTCAAAATCGGGCACGAAACCTTCCATGACTTTCGAGCCGCACTCGGTGGCGACGCCCTTGGTGTAAATGATGTCCTTGATGCCAATCGGGATGCCGTGCAGGGGTCCGCGGGCATTGCCTTCGGAGATCTCTTGATCGGCCGCCTCTGCCTGCGCCAGCGCCGCTTCTTCCGGCGCCGCCGCGTAGGCGCGCACGGTGGGCTCGGTGAGCTTGATGCGCTCGAGCGTGGCCTGGGTCAAAGCAACAGACGTCGTGGCGCCCGTTTGCAGCGCCTCTGCCGCTTCGCTGATGGACAAATTGATAAGATCCTTTGAATCAGTCATTCCAGCCGGCATCCATTCTCAGTATCGGCGGAAAGTCTTCCAGGTCAAAGGCTTCCAGGACGGCGATCGACGGCAGTTGATTTGACAAAGCCGCCGCCAGCCCCTCAAGATCTTCACTCGCCATGTCCACGTCAAACAACTCCGCCAACAGGGCGATTTGATCCGCCTTGATATTCAAGTCGGACTTGCTCCTGCCATAACTCATATGTATCTCCTCTATGTCGTTCCAACTGCGTCATGTATGTCCGAGCGCTATGCCCGAAATAAACACCGGTACATTATACCGGGACTGTCGCTTCAAAGAGAAACTGGGCTGGCAATGACAGCTTGCCCTCATCTTTACTTATCTGTAGGGGCGTTTCGCCGAAACGCCCGCAAATAATAAGTCATGTTCATGGGCGGTACAGCGCGCCGCCCCTGGAATTTATCTTCTTTGCTGATTTTCACAGATTTGCTGCTGCGCCTCGTTTGCGAAATATACTGACATAATTGGAGTTCTGCTTCGGTCGGCCGCGGCGGGAAATCACCCGGCGTAAATGCCATACTCCCAGATTTTCTCGGCCATGCGCGCGATGGTGTCTTCCAGGTTTTCCCAAATGCCGCGGTGCCCCGCTACCAACACGCTGATGATGATAGGCGCCGCCTCGTGAGATTCTATCACCCCGACATCATTGGCGATGAAGGGGTTGAAGTCACCGGTCTTGTGCGCAACGCGGGCTTCCGGCAGGTACTTCGGCAGGCGCGAGCGAGAAATTTGCATGCCCAGTATCTTGCGCATCGCGGCGCAAGATTCGGGACTGGCGCATCCGTCCGTCCAGATCATTTCCAGCAGCTTGCCGATGCAGCGTGCCGTGGCGCGGCTGAAAGGACGTCCTGTCTCGAAGTGGAAGCGCTCGCGCGCCCGTTCCCACTCGGCCGGGGACATCTCCGGATAACCGGCGCGGAACAAAGCCGCCGGGTCGAGGTCGCCCAATTTCGGGTCGATCGACGCCGCCAATGCCGAAAACCAGTCGAAGCCGTCCCCCATAACATCGATATCATCGAGGCCCAGTTGGCGCATGGTCTTGTTGACGGCATCGGGTCCACCGACCGCTTCATAGCAATAATCGGTGGCGGTATTGTCGCTTTCGATGATCATCAGTGTGGCGGCATCGCGTAGAGTGAATACCATACCGTCGTCCATCGCCTGCAGCACACCCGTTCCGAAGCGCTTGTAGCGCGTTTCGAGCGTATATTTGCAAGCCAGGTCAAGCGCGCCCGTATCACTAGCGCGGAACAGCGCCACCAGCAGCGGAATCTTGATCACGCTCATGGTATCCATCATGGCGTCGGCGTTAACGGCGATTTCTTCGCCGGAGCCGGTGAATCTAACATAGAGCGCCCAATCGGCGCGGACGCCGAGCATGAGGCGCTGCAATCCCCGTTCCAGTTCGCTATACACGGGCGCCATGCCTTAACGCCGAACCACGCCACCGGCGAGCCCCAGGGTCGTGCCGGTGATGTAGGCCGCTTCGTCCGATGCCAGGAATGCCACCAGGGCGCCCATCTCTTCCGGACTGCCATGGCGCCCCAGCGGCACCAGATCCCAAACGCGCTGGACTTCTTCTCCAAAGCTGATGCCGGCATGCGCCGCGCGCTGCCGCAAGCCCGTCCATTGCATCTCGGTGGCCATGTAACCGGGCGCAATGGTGTTGACGCGGACATTGTGCGGCGCCATTTCCAGCGCGAAAGCCAGAGTCATTGCGATGACGGCGGCTTTGCTGCCCGAATACGAAGCCACGCGCGGGTACGGTTCCTGCCCGAATATCGAGCTGACGGTGATGATGTTGCCGCCGCCTTGTTCGCGCATGACGCGGCCCGCGTATTTGCAGGTCAAGAAAACACCGCGATAGTTGACGTTGATGATCTGCTCGAAATCCGCCACCTCAAGATCGACCAGGTCGACTTCGACGCCGCCAATGCCGGCGTTGGCGACAGCCAGATCAAGCCCGCCAAAGCGGGCAAGCCCCAAAGCAA
This sequence comes from Chloroflexota bacterium, assembly GCA_026713245.1. GTDB lineage: Bacteria > Chloroflexota > Anaerolineae > Aggregatilineales > Phototrophicaceae > UBA6055. The sequence goes on along the minus strand of JAPOOU010000269.1, from coordinate 6,787 downwards.
CGACCGCTTCGGTGACCTCGGCGCTGGTTACATCGTGCTCGGCGGCGACAACGCGATCTGACGCGATCTCCAGTTCGTCGATGATTGCCGCTGCCGTATCGTGGATCGCTGAATTTGCGTCGGTCATCAGCACCGACCAGCCGTCCTTTGCCAGACGACGGGCGATGCCCTCGCCCAATCCGCGTGCGGCGCCAGTGATGATGGCTCTCTTTGCTTGCGCTTCTTCTGCGGGCATGTCCTGTCCGCTTTCTACCATTCGCCCGCCCCTCACAGGCAATTGTTGATGAGGGGGCGCCATTCAAAACTGTGCTCTATAAGGCAACATTCAGTGCTAATTTGGCGGGTAATCGCCACTTTCTGCCGCCGCACCGGCGCGCAATCCCCAGGGGCGACTCTGTGGGTCGCCGGCATGATCTAATTTGCGATCCTATGCCCCTTATTCCACAACGGCTTTCCGCGCGTCCCGCGCGCGGGCGCTGAATCGCTTGATCAGGCCCCAGACGCCCTCGGGGAAAAAGCGCATCGTCAGCACGATGAGCATGGCCACGAACATGAAACGCACCGGCCCGCGCGAAATGCCGAAGACATCCGACATCAAGGCGCTGGACGCCATTAACTCGCTGACATAAGTCATAACCACGCCCACTATGACCGGTCCGTAGATGGTCGCCACGCCACCCACCAGCACCATGCTGAGCAGCAGGGTCGTCAGGGAAAAACCAAAAATATCGGGCGAGGCCACAATCAAGAAATGAGCGTAGACGCCGCCCGCCAGGCCGGGAAAAATCGAACTGAACAAGAATGCCAGCAAGCGCTGCCGCGCCAGCGGAATGCCGCGGGCAACCGCGTACTCTTCAAAGTCGCGCAGCGCGATCAAACTCAAGCCGAAGTCCGATGTCACCAGCCGCCGCAAGAAAATGGTCGAGCACAGCAGCAGAATCCCGACCAGATAGAAGTGGGCGAAACTGCTCTCGCGGAATCGGAATTCGCCGATCTGCAATTGCGGCACGCCGGTCAAACCTTGCTGTCCGCCGGTAATCAGCGGCTGGCTGAGCAGCAGCAGCAGCACCAACTGGCTGCAGGCAAAAGTCAGCAGCGCCACGTAAATGCCGCGCAATCGGATCGCGGGAATCGAGACGATGATGCTGGCCAGCGCCGCTGTGGCGCCGCCAGCGGGGATGCCCAGCCAAGGCGAGATGCCTAGCTTGACGGCCAGTATGCCGCTGGTATAAGCGCCGATGCCAAAGAAAGCCAGATGCGCGAAGTTGAAGACGCCGGCGTAGCCCAGGGTCAAGTCCCAATTCGAGGCGACGATGGCGTAGAGCATGCCCAAAATCGCCAGGTGCATGAGCAGCTTGTCCGTGATTACAAAGGGTATCGCGAGAAAGACAGCGACCCCGATGATCGCCAGCGCCAAGCGATACTCTCGCAGTCTTTCCAGAAGGTTCATGATTCTTCACCGCCCATCAAGCCGCGCGGTCGGAAAATAAGTACCAGGATCAGCGTAGCGAAAAGCACAACCGGCGCCCAATATAAGGAAAAGATGTAGGCGCTTGATTCCCGGATGAAGCCAATCACGTACGCGCCCACGATGGTGCCGGGCAAGCTGCCTAATCCGCCGAACACAACGACCACAAAAGCAAAGAGCAGTTCTTGCGCGCCCATGGTCGGCAAGATGAAGAACAAGCCGCCCAGCATCACGCCGCACAGTCCCGCCAGGATCGAACTCACGATGAAGGTGAGCGGATAGATCTGGCTGACGTTGATGCCGACCAGGCGGGCGAAGTCATCGTTTTGCGCCACAGCGCGTATCGCCAGTCCCAACTTTGAATGTTTCAAGAACAAGTGCAGCAAAAACAATGTAAGTGGCGTTAGTACAATGATCAGAACTTCCTGCAAACCGATAGCGGTTTCCATGATCTGCAATGGCGGTCCCTTGAGAATGCGATCCAGTTGTTTGTAGCGGGGACCAAATATGACCTGGACGCCGTTCTGCATGAAGCTGGCGCCGGCGATGGTGGTGATGATGACGATCAAGTCGGCGCCGGGCTTGCCGACAAAGGGCTTGACCAGCAGAACGTACATAATGTAGCCGACCAGGCCGCAGCAAAGGATCGCGAAGGGCACGCCGAGCACGAGTCCGAATCCGCCTTTAATGGACAGTATCCACTCCCCCAGCGGCAAGAGCAGGCCACCAAGCGCTCCCGCATCTTCGCTGTTCGCTACGATGGACTTGCCGATCGGCTGCAGCGCTTTGGCGATGCCGCCGCGGTTGGAAAAGTACCAGGCCGAATATGCCCCGACCATGACCAGCGCGCCATGCGCGAAATTGAACATGCGCACCGTGCCCCAGACCAGCGATAAACCGCTCGCCATCAGCGCGTACAATGACCCGGAAACCAGTCCGCCGGCTATAATCGCGACAAGCGCTTCCAACGTCATCAGCTTACCTTTCCGAAGTACATTTCCAGGATCTCGGCTTGATCGACTTGCGAGACATCCGCCGTCTCCAGCGAGACGGCGCCTTTTTCGATCAGGTACAAGCGATCGCAAATGCCCAGCAAAAGCTCGACATCCTGATCAACCACGATCATGCTGACGCCGGTCGAGGCGATCTCGGCGATGGCTCGCGCCAATTCTTCCTTGATCAACGGCGCCAGGCCAACGCTCGGTTCGTCCAGCAACAGCAACTCGGGCATGCCCATCAAGCCGACGCCGATTGACAGCATTTGCCGCTCGCCGCCGCTCAAGGTCCGCGCTTGCTGAGAGCGCCTTTCCTTAAGTCGCGGGAAGAGCGAAAACACTCTATCGAAATTGCGGGCTTTCTGGCTGTCACTGCGCCTGACGTAAGCGCCCAGCGTCAGATTCTCCTGCACGGTCATCTGTGGAAATAACTGATTGCCCTGCGGCACATGGATCAGACCGCGCTCGACGATTAACCGCGCGTCGAGATTGCTAATGTCCTCTCCGCGGAAGATGACCTTGCCCGCCTTGGCCGGGATCAAGCCGGAAACGGTGCGCAGCAGGGTTGTCTTGCCGTGCCCGTTGGGACCAAAAAGCCCCACATGTTCGCCCTCGTCCACGTGCAGCGACAAGGAGCGCACGACATCAATCTTGCCGTATCCGCTAACGAGACCCTCAACCTGAAATAGCATGGAAGGCATCCTTTCCGCGCTCGCCCAGGTAAGCCTCAATCACGACATCGTCACGGGCCAATTGCTCGGGCGAGCCTTCCGCCAGGCGCTTGCCAAAATCCATCACCATAACGCGATTGGATACGCCGAAAAGCAGCGGCAATACGTGCTCGATGATGATGATGGTCATTTCTCCCCGGCTGAGCCGCCGGATCAATTCTTCCAGTTCGCTCAATTCCGCCACATTCAAGCCACCCGCCGGCTCATCGAGCATAAGGAGACTGGGACCGCTGACGATGGCCGAGGCGATCATCAAGCGCTTCTTGGCATACAGCGAGAGCTCGCCCGCCAGACGATCGCGGTCCGCGCTCAGGTCAAGATCCGCCAGGGCCTTTTCCACTGCGGCCTCATATTGATCCGGGCGCAATTCCGTGCCGAAGACCGCGCCAATGCGCACGTTTTCCTGCACTGTCAACGTATCAAACGCGGTCTCTTTCTGAAACGTGCGCGCGATGCCCAACTCATAGATCTCGTGCGGGGACAATCCGGTGATATCGTCGCCGCGCAAGTGGACGCTGCCAGCGTCGGCGCGGTAGGGAATACCCGTGATGAGGTTAAAGAGCGTCGTTTTGCCCGCGCCGTTGGGTCCGGCGATGCCATATATCTCCCCCTCTTTGACCTCGAAGCTGACATTATCCACGGCGACCAGTTCGCCGAATTTTTTTGTCGCCTTGTCGACTGTGAGGAGCGGAATCATGGGACCTTTCGTTTTCCATCCCAAGAGGCTGGGACGATGACGGCAAGCGAACGTAGCCGGCGCTTGGCCGCGTTTCTATAAGAGGATAGTAGCGCAAATCAAAGCGCCAGCCAACTAGGGCGCGCCTAGCTGGCTGTAGCTAATACGCGCGCCGAAACCACCGCAAGGCGGCCGCGACGCGCATCAAACTTGTCCTATCCCATGTCCATCCAGGGCGGAACCTGGAATCCGCCAGTGGCGTATTTGTCAGGTTCAATTTGGATGCGTTCACCTTCCCAGATCTGGTAGAACTGGATTGGATAGTATTCCGGACCCTGGATTGCCAGGTGCGTTTCTTGATCGAAGGTCAAGAAGCCCGCCAGCGTCTCCATCTCCAGGCTGCCGAGACATTCGCCGATGGCGACGCGATCGGCCGGGTCGCCAACTTCTTCCATGCAGGTCGCGTAGATCATCACCTGATCATAAGCGATGACGGTAAAGTAACCGCCGCGATGCCCGTAAATCTCTTCGTAGCGATCGCGAATCTCGATCACTTCCGCCTTGGAATCGATAGCCGCGCCCAGATTGTTGTAGATCAAGCCCGTGGAGTTGTCGCCGGTCAGTTCCAGGAACTCCTGCACCGAAGGACCGTACTGCAGGAAGAGCAGGGAATTGGGCGGGTTCTCCATGAACTGGTTCATGAATGCCGCGTTGTTGGGCGGCGCGGAATCGGTGACGATCACGATATCCGGCTCATTTTCGCGGATCTTCGCCAGCAGACCGCGCCAGTCCGTGACCGATGCGAAGGGTACCGTTTCGTAACCGACGACCGTCCAGCCCAGGCTTTCGAAATGAGCGCTCATGCCAGTGGCGATGGTGGTGCCATAGGGATCGTCCGAACTGATGATGAAGGCTTCGCGATCGCGCAAACTGAGCAAGCCCGCTTCGTTGTAAGCTTCGAGCAATTCCGGCAGCGCGGTCTCGTAAGCGTCGTAGGAGGGCACGCGCGACCATACCGTGCCGTAACCTTCCGGATCCGCCGAGATGATATCGCGGGTCTGCGCCGCGTTGGCCGAGATCAGATAGGGCATATCAATCTCCGCCATCAGATCAATCTCAAAGTTCGAGGTGCTGGCGTAGGCGGTCATGATGAAATTGAGATCTTCGGTATTGCTGAGTTGGTTGAAGGCCGTGGTCACGGCGTCAGCGCGCTGATCAACCGTATCGGCGATGACCAACTCCAGGGTGTAGCCGGCGACGCCCCCCGCTTCGTTGAGGTCATCAACGGCGATCTGCGCTGCCTGGACAACATCCTGCGCGTCCGCGCCGAAGGCCCCGGTCAGAGGCACCATGATGCCGATCTTCGCCACGCCCATATCTTGAGCGCCCACCACGCCCCCAATCAGCGAGAACATCAACAAACAAACTACAAATACACTGCGGATCCGTAAAGACATGTCTATCCTCACTCCTTAACTTTGATCGATCTATCGGTTCATTTCACGCATCGTACTTGACTTGCCGCCCATTTGCGGGTGATCGTTGCAAAAGCTTGCACTGCCGTGATAATAGCTACAAGCCGCATGGTTCGCCCCGGACAACTGCGAAAGCGCCGAAGGCCCCAACGAAGTGATCTCAAACAATGGCGACGAGCCATTTCGAAACGTTGCCCGGAGTATAACGAGTCCCAAATCGCTTGTCAAATGTAAACAGTTTACAATGTCGAATCTGGCGACGCCTTCTGCATCTGTCCCCGGCGATCAAATTACCGCGAGTACGCCCGGCAAGAGAGGCATCGTCGCTGAAGTCTACCGCTTCCAAGATAATTTGTCTTTTTGCCTCATAGCCTGTATATTCTTTAGTCTTAACTATTAAATGCGGCTATTATTCTACAGTCTGACGATGGAGCCCGATAGTGAAAGCCAAATCTTTTCTGACGATAATGATCCTGCTTGTATATTCTTGGGCAGCATCCGCGCAAGGCTATGCCATTCGCGTGACCTACAATACCAATCTGCGGGCGGCGCCCAGCCTCGACGGCAGATACGTAACGACCGCAAAAGCTGGCAGCGTCTTGCAAGTCCTTGATCAATCCGACCGCTGGTTGAGAATCAGCCAGGACGGGCGCGACCTGTGGATGGCGGGTTGGGTCAGCCACAGCCGCGTGGAAAGCGACGCGACGCAAATGCAAACCACTGCGGCATCCACGCAGGGCTATGCCATTCGCGTGACGCGCAATACTTATTTAAGAGCCGCCAATAGTCTCGAGAGCGGCATTGTTGCAAAGGCGCGAGCCGGCGCAATCTTGCAAGTCGCGGGCGAGCAGGGCGGTTGGCTGCAAATCGACAGGAACGGCCGGCAACTGTGGATGGCCGGTTGGGTTGCCCACAATCGCGTTGAGGCAAGCGTCGCCACGCAACCGCAAACCACAGGTATTATCGACAATTGCTGTTTCGTCGATCGTCAATGCGGCAGCGAACAGCAGTGGACGGACGGATACTGGGCTTTTCAAAATGGCCAATGCGCGGCGCCGACGCGGACCCAGGTATCGACGCAGTCCGTGAGTACAGGCGCTTCCCAGATTGACAACTGCTGCTACGCGGGCTGGCAATGCCATACTGACGAGCAATGGAGCAGCGGATACGAAGCCTATCAGAAGGATCAATGCGCGTCGCCGACACAATCGTCATTGCTCCCCGCCGGTATGGACGCATCCCAGGTCGACAACTGCTGCTGGGTGAACCGGCTGTGTAATAGCGATTTGGATTGGCAGCGCGGCCATGCAGCCTACAAGTATTATCAATGCAGTACCGGAATCCCGATTGCCATTGAGGGATCCCCTCGCTTTGTTCGCGAAGTCAGAGACGCCTTTAACCTGCTGAAGGAAAAAGTACCGCGTCTCTATGCCTACGGGATC
>JAPOOU010000226.1 GCA_026713245.1 Chloroflexota bacterium | reverse complement strand
GATGAATGTCGTGCGCACCGCCAGGTCCGGCATCAGTTCTCTCAACTTGCCAATTGTCTCGTAGACCCATTCGACCTTGGCGGGACGTCTCATGCGCTTTAGCGTTTCACGATGGCCGTGCTGCAATGGCATATCTAGGTATGGCAGGACCTGTTTGTGTTTCGCCATCGTCTCCATCAGGCCTGGCGTGACATAACCGGGATAAGCGTACATGATGCGCAGCCAGGGAATCCCGGGCGCAGCCTCGACAATTGCGTCCAAGAGCTGGGCCAGGCCGTCTTTCATGCCCAGGTCATAGCCATAGTCGGTGCTGTCTTGCGCGATCAGCATCAGCTCTTTCACGCCTGCGTCCTGCAATCGCGCAGCCTCCGCCACAATTGATTCCAGCGGCCGGCTGACCGCCGTGCCTTTGATCCTCGGAATGGCGCAGAATGCGCAGGGTCGGCGGCAGCCATCCGCGATCTTCAAGTAGGCGTAAGCGCCTTGAACGCTGGCGCGCAGAACGCCCTTTTCGTCCAACCCGACCACCCTGGCGTCGGTGGGCAAGTGATAGAGCGGTTCCGGGTGCTTTCGCTCGCGCAGCCGGGTGATGAGATCGAAAATATCCATCCAGCGCCGCGTGCCGATCACGCCATCCAAACCGGGCACCTCTTGCGCCAGGGTCTCACCATAGCGCTGGGACAAACAGCCCGCCGCGATCACCATTTGATCAGCTCGCCTGATTTCCACCAGGTCGCGCAAGGCTGCGATCGATTCCTCTTTGGCCGAGTTGATAAAACCGCAGGTATTGACGATCATCACCTCCGCCGATTCCGGATCGCCTGTGCCGCTCATGCCGCGCTGCCCCAGTATTTGCGCGATGCTCTCGCTATCCACCGCGTTCTTGGAACAGCCCAGACTGAGCAGAAAATACTTGTTTCGTTGTAGCTGACTAACTGGAATCTGCACGTTTTTATCCCGTCATTCAGAAGCCGTCATGATAGCCCAGGTCTGTCAGAAACGGAACAGACATCAGGCGCCTTGTTTCTTGGGTTTTGATCCTGCCTGTGTCAGCCGCGGCGGCAGGATCGCCGTCTCAGTCGGCGTCAACGTGATCGTCGGCGTGTCGGTCACGGTTGGCGTATCGCTCGCTGTCGGCGTGATGCTGGACCTAGAAGTCGGCACAGGCGTCATGGTCAAGGTATCGGTCGGCGCAGGCGTCAAGGTCGGGGTCGGGCTGGGACCCGGCGTGTCGCTCGGCGTCAACGCGGCAATGGTCATAGCGGCGAAAGCTGTCGCCCGCGTCGTCGGGCTGACGAGCGTAGGCGCCCCGCCAGGACCCAAGCTGAACGCGATATCCGTCGCCGAGAAGCGAATATCCACGCGCTGGCCGCGTCCGCCGGCGCGCGGCTGCTGCTGCCCGTTCCACTCAATGTCAAGTCCTTTCGCGTTGCTGGCGCTTACGATAATCTCCGTCAAGGCGCTGTACTCAGCGACGGTATCCGGCACAGCGATGCCGGCAAATCGCTCAACGCCATCGCCGATGACACGCATCCAATTGCGCTGCGTTACCAAGATGTTGACGAGGACGCCGTTGCCGCTGTACCGGGACCGGAGCGCGGGCGTTGGCGTCGCGACCGTCGGCACAGTCGTGGGCGCCGGTTCAAGGGTTTGGATAGCTCGAGCGGTAGTCTGCGCGTCTGCGATCGCCGTGCTGTCCGCGACTTCCGCCGCGCCTTGAGGCCCGACCAGATCCATCGTGACAAATGCGATCGTCCCAATGGCGGCGGCGGATAAGACAAACAGCGCGAATATGCTCCACAGTCGCCGTCTGTGAAAGCTGCGGCTCTGTTCGAAATCGATTTCTTGCATGGGCAGCGGCGGCTCGCCGCGGCGGCTGCCCCGGTCGGCCTTTCCATCGCTGCGCCAGGGCCAACGACTGCGCCGGCTCTTGCCGAAGCGAGCGTCGTCGTAAAGCCGCAAGACATCGTCTTCATCCAAGCCCAGAAAGCGCGCGTAGTTGCGCAGCATGCCGCGCACCTGGATTTCGGATATTTCGCTGGCGGTAAAGTCGCCGGCTTCAAACGCTTCCAGAATCGGCTGCCGTATCCGCAGCTTGGCGACAACCTCTGCAAGCTCAATCTCTTTCGCTTCGCGTGAACTGCGCAGGAATTGTCCCAGAGAGTAGGCATCCATGCGACCTGGTGACCCTTAATCAAACAGCCCCGCTCGTTCTCTACTCGCTGGAACAAGCGGGGCTACGGGATGCATTATTTGGCTGTATGGCGCGGCGGTCGTCTTGATTACGTTCCGGCTTCGACACCTTCTACTGCCGGCTCACCCTCGGCTTGCGGCTCGCTGGCTTCCATCTCGTCGGATGCTTCAGCGTTCTCGGCTTCTTCGTCCGTTGCCGATGTGGCATAGCGGAAACCGTCCACCATGATATCTTCGGCAGTGACTTTCTCGCCCCTTTCGCGCGCGGCCAGGAACTCGCTCAATTCGTCCTCGGGTACGATAGTGATCGTCAGCATCGGAGAAACTTCTGTACCGAGGCGCACCGGCACCTGATGCGTGCCGATCTCTCGTAACGACTGCTGGCTGATACGCCGTCTATTGATGTCAACGCTGGTCACGCGATCTAGTTCGTCGGCGATTTCCTGAGTCGTCACCGAACCAAAGAGCTTACCCGTGGACGCAGCGCGGCGGCCGAAGATCAACTCCACGCCGTCGATCTGATGTCCCAAATCATTGAGCATATTGTTATATTGCGCTTTGCGCGCTTCGACATTCTTGCGGACATTCTCCGTGCGACGCAACGCGGAATCGCTGGCTTGGATGGCCATCTTGCGGGGAATCAAATAGTTGCGCGCGAAGCCATCCGCAACTTTGACCACTTCTCCCGCTACCCCGTGCTTGTACAAGTCCTGCAGCAGAATAACTTTCATCGTTGCATCCTCATATTGCTTTTTCCCCAAGGCAGATCTTTCGACGACTCTATCGCCGATCCCGCCGTGAACTCTGATTCGCCAGGAGACTTTTCCATTGACTAAAGGCAGATATTATAGCAAGGTCGACCGCGATGCCTAGTGGCAATTCGCAAGGCATACGTTGACCCTATAAGCGCCGGATGGAGCGATGAGAGCGAGCAATGCGCTGAGCAATCGCCAACTAATGGAAAAAATGCTAATCATGCTTTTCGGCTTTCTGGCGAGCGGCGTATTGGGTTTGCTGCGCATAGCGGTGCTGGCTTCACAATTTGGCACGGACGCCGCGCACGACAGCTTTAACTCGGCACAGCAGATTCCCGAGCTGGTCTTTGTTCTGGTGGCGGGCGGCGCCTTTGGGTCTTCGTTCATTTCCGTCTACGCCAGAATCCGCGAAGGCGATCCACAACAGGCCTGGCGTATGGCCAGCGCCGTCATGACTCTGGCCGCAATGGCAGCGGCGATATTCGGACTGATTGTGACCGTTTTCGCGCCGCAGATTGTCAGCGGCGTTTTGTCAGCGGGCCGCCCGCCCGAGGAACAGCAACTGACGGTCGAAATGATCCGTCTGATGATGTTGACCCCCTTCATTTTCAGCATCAGCGGCTTGGTGATGGGCATTTTGCAGTCGCACGCTGTCTTCTGGCTGCCGGCGGTCGCCATCAGCATGAACAATATCGGGATTATCATCGGCGCGCTTTTTATCGCGCCGCACTTGCCTGCTCACCCCGGGGTGGGGCAGGTGGGGGATCTCAACGTGATGGGCTTGGCATATGGCGCTG
>JAPOOU010000264.1 GCA_026713245.1 Chloroflexota bacterium | reverse complement strand
CGACAAGAGCGTCTGGTTGATCATGCCGCGCCGGCCCAGAATAATCAGCCAGGCGAAGGTGCGCGCTACTGCGTTGGTCATCAAGGGGAGAATGACCAGCGACATCAGGAATGAACGGCGGCGGGCAGGCATCCGCGCCAGCACAAACGCGGCCGGATAGGCCATCAACACGCAAATGCCGGTGACGATGAGACCGAGCTTGAGTGTGCGCAGATAGACAATCCGTGACACGCGACTCTGGAAAAAGTCGAGATAGCCTGACAGCGTAAAGCCGCCATCTTCCGAAAGGACGCTTTGTGAGAGCAGGAAAATCAAAGGCAGGACGAAGAATACCAGTACAAAAATAAATGCTGGAGAGACCAGCAAGATGATCGTACGGGTCTGATTGGGTCGTCGTATCATGGTTAAAAATAGGGGGCGCAAAGGCCCCCTAAGCAAAATATCGTCTAAGCGCTGAACTGTGGCGCTAGCGCACCATGACTTCGTTCCAACGCTCTAACCAATCTTCCAGGCGATCCGTCACTTCGGCCTGATTCAGCACAATCATGGTATCAAGCATTTCGCCGCAGGTAAGCAGAGCGCAAGTGTCTTCCGGCAACTCGACCGTGGCGTTGACGGGCGAATCGATCAGGTCAAGCGCTTCGGCTAGCTGGACATCGTGCGAGATGAACCAGTCGATATAGGCATGCGCCAGATCCACCTTATCGGTGGCTGCTGTAATGCTGATCATGTTCGTCTGGCCAACGATGCCTTCATCAGGAACGACTGTGCTTAGGTCATGACCCGTATTGATCAGGTTGCCGATGGCAAAACTGGCATAAGGCGCGATCCGCACTTCTTCTTCTTGTACCAGGGTCGTCAGTTCTGAACTGCGAATGTAGGTTGTCACCAGATTATCGGCCAGTTGGGGCAAGGCTTCCCAGGCCAGATCCGCGTCGTAATTGATTTCCGCCGGCTCCTCACCCTCTTCCATATCTTGCATCGCCAGGGCGCGGTCAATCATGATGAGCGTGGCTGGGCCAAAGGTGGTGGACATCTCTGGAATACTGACAAAGCCGGCCACATCGTCCCGCAGCAGGTCGGCCCAGGATGTAATTTCCGCTTCAATCAGGTCGGAGCGGTAAATCAGACTGAGGCTATTGACTGTGTAGCCGACCCCGGCCTGATTGCCCAGCGGGTCTTGCGCCCAATCGTACAGTTCGTCCAGGTTCTCGAGCATGTCGGGGTTGTAGGACTGGAGCAAGTCGGCTTGACTGGCTATATGTGTGAACTGTGTGGCAAAGTGCACCACGTCCACATCGGTGCTTTCGCCCTGGGCTTGCAGCCGCGCCAAGCGATCCGAATTGTTGCCGGTATCCAGAACGATTTCGACGTTGTGCAACTCCTCAAAGGGCGCAAAGACATTCTCTTCGAGAACATCCAGGTTAAAACCCCAGATCGAGACAGTCAGGGTTGCCGTATCCTGGGCGACAGCCACGGGCCCAAGCAATCCCAGTACCAATAGCGCAAGCAAGAGCATGATAATCCGATGGTTGCTCATGTGTTTATCTCCAATTCTAGATAGGCGAACGAAGCATCCGGGATTATATCACAGGCATGATGTGAAATCACATTTTCGGGAGTGGGCCGATCTCAAAAGCCAGCGGGGATTTCGCGCGTCATCGGCAGTCTCGGTTGCGTTACGGAAGAACATATTCCAGGTTGCGCTGTTTCGTTTTGGCAGGGCGGAAGACTCGGCTTGCCCTCTTACAGGGACGGGCCGAGCGCTGGTGTCTGATGGGGGCTGTCGATCGGCGGCGCGAGCGTGCGGACTGTGAGCGTCCAGGAAGTGGATGACAGCAGGCGTATTCGCTTGACTGCGGCGGTCTCCGGAAGGAACTCGGGCAAGTACCGGCGCCAGGCCGGCGAGGAAGTCGATGGCTTGGGGACTGAGGATGGTTTGGTATTCGTGTTGGATCTGGCCGCGGATGTCGACGCCGGCGGGGGGGGTTTGCTTGGTCATGAAGAGTTTTGCCTTTTGCGCAGATATGGAATTACAGCGGATCGCGGCGTTTGAATGGACTTACCGTGTCTATGAGTCGAGCATATTAGAGTATTCGCGCAGACTTGCGACTGTAGCGACAAGTTCTAGTTCTGTAAGACTGTCCAGATAACCTTCGACGCTATATTTCTTCTT
>JAPOOU010000263.1 GCA_026713245.1 Chloroflexota bacterium | reverse complement strand
GGGGAGAAAAGGGCGACTATATGGTCGCGGTTGCGGGCGGGCGAGCCGCCGCTGCCCGTACAGGTTTTGACGTGATTTCGGGCGACCTGCGCGCGCCTCGGAGATACTTTCCATGTTTCAACCGAAAAGGATACACTACCAAACAATGCCGGGGCTTTTGCCGGTCAGTGTCGAAGGGCTGTGTCTACGTGCCCTGCGCGGCCCGCTGAAACGGTCGAAAATCGTAGATCATATTACACTGGCGTCTCACGAGACGTCCCTGCATTTTCCAGATTAATGTGACATTCGACAGTGATTGATTTTGATTCGATTGCCCTAGCTTGATGCGTTCGTCTCACCTCAGTTGTAGTTGGTCTGCCGGTATTGCTTGGGCGACATGCCAATAGCTTTCCGGAAAGCCCGGGAAAAGTAGTATTGATCTTCGTAGCCCAGCTCCAGGCCGATTTGACTGACGCTGTCTTGTCGGAAAGCCAGCAGCATACAAGCCTGCTGCATCTTGAGCTGGATAAAATAGTCCATCGGCGAGAAGCCTGTCTGTTCTTTGAAAACCCGAATGAAATGCGATTTTGACAAACCCGAGTGCTGAACCATGTCATCCAGGCATAGTTTCTCGCTGACGTTGTCGTGCAGATACGAAAGCGTGTGATCGATGCTGCGGAAGTGGCTGCTGCGCAGCAGCGGCGAGAAGGCACGGTTTTCGTAGAAAAGATGACCGAGCAAATGATGAAGCGCCTGTGAAGCGTAGATCATGCGCTGCAAAAGAAAATTGGCCACGAAGGCGTCGCGGCAAGCGGCGAACAGCGATTCCAGCGACTCTCGCATATTGACATCGATCGATAGCGTATATGCGCCTTTTTTCAATTGGCTGACGTAATAGTCGCCAACCGTTCCCAGGAAATGGACCCAATGTATCGACCAGGGATCGTCATTCACGGCGCCATAGATATGCGCCTGGCGCGCAGGGATAATGACGGCTTCGTTCGCGCCAACAGCGTGCCGGACGCCGTCCACTTGCAGCCAGCCTCGTCCCTCGGCGCAGACAATCAGAATATGTTCAGGCGCGCCGGCCGGACGCTCGCGGTAATGGTAACGCGCCGATGGGAACCAACCGATGTCGGTTGGCGTCAGCGGGCTGACCAGCGGATGCGAGCGCGCCTTATCCAGAATAGGACGCGGGACAACATACATGATTTCCCCCTGGAACCCGTCTTTCAAGCGTATCGGCTGCATGTGTCGCCTCGCCCTCCCATTTGCCATGCCCCAACTATGACACAAAAAGAGAATATAGTCCATCAATCGAGTTTATAGTCTATTGCGAGCGCATGAGACGCCGTGTTACGCTTTTGATAAACCTGCTAGTTATAGTTGTGGAGACATCGTTTGTTTTCAGATAGCGGCGATGTTCAGGTTCGCGTTGAGGACAAGGTCATACCCACTTACGCTGCGGGCGAACCGGACAAGAACCCAATGTTCCTGGAAAACCGCGTTTACCAGGGCAGCAGCGGCGTCATCTATCCCCATCCCATCGTCGAAAGCGTCTCCGATAACAAGACTGACAAGACCTATACGGCGATTTTCCTGGAGAACAAATACCTGGAGATTATGCTGCTGCCGGAGCTTGGCGGCCGCGTGCAGATGGCGCGGGACAAGACCAACGGCTTCCACTTTGTCTATTACAACCGCGTCATCAAACCTGCGCTGGTCGGTTTGACCGGACCCTGGATTTCCGGGGGCATCGAGTTTAACTGGCCGCAGCATCATCGTCCCAGCACCTTCCAGCCAGTTGATTATCGCATCGATGAGCATGCCGACGGCAGCGCAACTGTCTGGTTCAGCGAGATCGAGCGCATGTTCCGGGGCAAGGGCATGGTCGGCTTCACGCTTTATCCCGAGCGCGCCTATCTCGAACTCGACGTGCAACTCTACAATCGAAGTCCCGTCCCACAGACCTTCCTCTGGTGGGCCAATCCGGCGGTGCATGTCAACGATGATTATCAGTCCGTTTTCCCGCCCGATGTGCGAGCAGTGATGGACCACGGGAAACGCGATAGCAGTGATTTCCCCGTCGCCACCGGCAGCTACTACAAATACGACTATGCGCCGGGGACCGATATCTCTCGCTACAAGAATATCCCGGTGCCGACGTCCTACATGGCTTTCCACTCCAATTATGATTTTCTCGGCAGTTACGATCACGGCCGCGGCGCCGGCATGATGCACGTGGCCAATCATCATATTGTGCCGGGCAAAAAACAATGGACCTGGGGCAATGGCGATTTCGGCCGCGCCTGGGATCGTCAACTGACCGACGAGGACGGGCCTTATATCGAGTTGATGTGCGGCGCTTTCACGGACAACCAGCCCGACTTCAGTTGGCTGCAACCCGGGGAGGAAAAGCGTTTTCAGCAAGTCTTCATGCCCTACAAGGACATCGGTCCAGCAAAGAACGCCAGCAAAGACGCGCTGATCAATCTCGATGTCGACGACGGCCTAGCGACTATCGGCGTTTATCTCACATCGGCGCGAACGATTACGATCGAACTCAGGGCGGGAGATGTCGTACTCCTCCAACGCGAGATGACGCTTTCGCCGGAGCGCAGCCACTACGAGACGATCGCGCTACCTGCCGCGACTGCTCCACAGGAACTCAGCTTAAGCGTGATAGCCGAGGGCGATACGCTAGTCAGCTACAGTCCGGAACGCGATGAGCGGGCGGATATCCCGGCGCCGGCCAGCGCCGCCAAGCCGCCATGCGAAATCGAATCCAACGACGAACTTTTTCTCAATGGCCTGCACCTGGAGCAATATCGCCACGCAACCTGCCGGCCCGAACCCTACTATTTGGAGGCGCTGCGGCGCGATCCGCTTGACAGCCGCTGCAACAACGCGCTGGGCTTGCTGCTATTGCGGCGCGGCAAATTCGCCGAGGCGGAAAGCTATTTCCGCTGCGCCGTCGAGAGTCTGACGCGGCGCAATCCCAATCCCTACGACGGCGAAGCTCACTACAATTTGGGGCTCTCGCTCAAGTTTCAGGGTCGCTTCCAGGAAGCTGTCGACGCTTTCTACAAATCAGTTTGGAACGCGGCTTGGGCGAGCGCGGCGTATTTCGAATTGGCTAGATTAGCCTGCCGCCGCCAGCACTATACAGACGCGATCGATCTTGCCGAGCTGGCGCTGGATTACAACCGGCGCCATCACCAGGCGCGGCATCTGACAGTCGCGCTGCTGCGCCGAGATGGGGCGGAAGATTACGCGCTCAGGCATGCCGTTTACCACTTGACATTGGACCGGCTGGACTTTGGCGCGGCCTATGAGCTATATCTGTTGACGGGCGATAGCGAATATCGCGAGTTGATGGGCGGACGAGCGCAGAACTATATTGAACTCGCCCTGGAATACGTCCATGCCGGCCTGTTCGATGAGGTGATTGAACTTCTGAACGAAGCGCCAGTCGACGACCCGATGGCGATGTACTACCTGGGTTGGTGTTACGACCAATACGGCGACGAAGCGATGGCGTTGCTTTCATTTCAGGTGGCGGCCCAATCGTCGCCGGACTATTGCTTCCCGAACCGCATCGAGTGCGTCGCGGCGCTGGAAACGGCGATGCGATTGAACCCCGACGACGCGCGCGCGCCCTACTATCTGGGAAACTTCTGGTACGCGCGCCGCCAATACGATGACGCCAATGCTTGTTGGGAGCGGGCAATCGAGCTGGACCCGCAGTTCCCGACCGCGCATCGCAACCTGGGGCTGGCGCTGATGAACAAGCGCGGCGACAGCGAGCGCGCGCTGCGCCACTATGAGCGCGCCTTCGCGCTGAACCAATCGGACGCTCGCATCCTCTTCGAGTTGGACCAGCTATACGTGAAGATCGGAAAGGCGCCGGCGGAGCGGTTGGCATTCCTAAAGGAGCATCACGCTTGCGTCGACCGGCGCGACGACCTGACTATCGAGATGGCGACCTTGCTCAATCTGCTGGGGCGTCCGGCTGAAGCGCTGGATATCATTATGAAGCGCGTCTTCCATCCCTGGGAAGGCGGCGAAGGAAAGGTCACGGGCCAGTACGTGACCAGCCTCATTCAGATGGCGCGGGAACATATTCGTCATGGCGAATACGACCGCGCCATCGTCTGCCTGACGCGCGCCCGCTCTTACCCGCACAATCTGGGCGAAGGCAAGCTGCTGACGGCGCCGGAGAACGATGTCTTCTATTACCTGGGACTAGCCTACGAATTGCGCGGCGATGCGACAACCGCCCGGCAGTACTACGAGGCTGCCGCAATGGGGTCATTTGAGCCGGCATCGCCGAGATACTACAACGACCAAGCCCCTGAAAGCATCTATTTCCAAGGCTTGGCGCGGGAGAAGCTGGGCGAGCATTATCTGGCGCGATCCATTCTTGAGCGCCTGATTGCGTATGGCGAAGCGCACCTGCATGACGAGGTCTCGATGGATTACTTCGCGGTTTCCTTGCCGAACTTTCTGGTGTTCGAGGACGATCTGTCACTGCGCAATCACATTCACTGCCTGTATCTGATCGCCCTGGGGCATCTCGGCTTGGGCAATCATGGGCGGGCTGCGCGCTACTTCGACGACGTTCTTTCGCGTGATCCCAATCATCTGGGCGCGACCGTCCATCGTCGGGTCGATGCGGCGGGTTCCGCCGCAAAAGTGGAGAACTAAAGCGGAAGGAGGTATTATCGGGAAAACTGGACTTTTGTCAAACAAGTACTGTTCAATAAAGGAGTCAGAAATGAAAAAGCATTCGTATCTAAAGATTCTCATTGTCGCCCTGGTCGCGCTGCTTCTGCTGCCGGGCGCAGCGCTGGCGCAGACCCCGGTAACGCTCATGCACGGCTGGACCGGCGCCGACAATACCGAGATGCTCAACACCGTCTTCGACCGCTTCAATATGGATAACGAAGACAGCCTGGTCATCGAGCCTACCGCGCTGGGTTGGGACGATTTGTTCACGCAGCTTACGCTCACGGCCGCCGCCGGCAACCCGCCCGATGTGGTGATGTTCCATAACACGGAGGTGACCGAATACGTCCGCAAAGGCGTCCTGCTGCCGGTGGATGACCTGATGGCTGCCGTCGGAGTAGACCTCACCGGCGTGCCGCAGAACATCATCGAACTGAGCAAAATCGACGGCCAGTTCTACTGCCTGCCGGGCGACCTGCATCCGATGAACCTGTATTACAACGTCGACCTGGTCGAAGCGGCTGGTTTGGATCCGGACAGACCGCCAACGACGGGCGAAGAGTTCATGGCATGGGCGGAAGCGATGACGATCACCGATGACGACGGCGTGGTGACGCAGTATGGCCTAGACCAGCCATTAGGCGGCTCCCTCGGTCGCTGGTTCTTCCACACTTTGCTCTATCAATTTGGCGGCAGCTGGCTCGGTGAAGACGGTCTTGCGGCGGTCGATAGCGAAGCAGCCCATAAAGCGCTGCAGTACCTGGTGGATTTGCAGGCAAGCGGAGTTTCGAGCCTCGGCTCGGGTGTCGGCGACATCAGCTCTTTCCAGAGCGAGCGCGCGGGCATGGTTATGGTTGGACCTTGGATGGTCAATTCATATATAAGGGAGGGCAAGAACATCGGCACAGCCGTGATGCCAACCTTCGGCGATGTGCCCGCCACCTGGACCAATACCCACTGCCTGGCATTGACGCGCCAAGACAGCGACGAGAATTACCTCAATGGCATGAAGGTCATCAAGTGGTTCTTGGAAAACTACGCCGAGCCGGGCATCAAAGTCGGCATCGTCCCGGTATTGCCGGTGGCGCTGGCAGACCCCTACTGGACCGATCATGAATTTGCCAAATACTATGCGCCCTTCGTCGAATCGCTGTCCATAGCCGTGATGGAGCCGGCCATCGAGAAGTACACATCTGTCTTCTCCTTCGGCGGTCAGTCGCCGCTCCTGCGCAATCTCGAGGCGGCACAGGCTGGCGACAAGAGCGTCGAGGAAGCCTTGGCCGACATGAAAGCGGGCATCGACGAGCTGCTGCTGGACGAGTAGCCTGGACTACGCGCAACGCTGTAGAGGGCGACGTTTGTGTCGCCCTCCGCTTACGATCGATGGCAAAATGTAGGGGCGACCCAATGGGTCGCCCGTCTAAACTGTAATGAATATTCGGGCGAATTGATAAGCGGCGTAGACACCCGCTGTCAATCGCCCACACAAGACTACTTAACAGTGGAACCAGTATTTTGAGCAGTCCCGCGCCACCAAAAGATAAACGCGCCACATCACCCTGGATAAGCATCAAGAATGACTTGATCGCCTACGCATTCATGACGCCCTATTTGTTCCTCTTCATCGTCTTCCTGCTGCTGCCGGCTGCGGTCGGCGTCTACGCCAGTTTTACCAAGTGGGGCATCATCGGCCAGCCTAAATGGATCGGGCTGAAAAATTACGACAAGCTAATTAACAGCGATCTTTTCATTGAGTCGCTGGAGAATACGCTTTATTTCGTCATCCTGGCGGCCATTCCCCTGATCGTGCTGGGCTTTCTGCTGGCGCTTTTGGTGCATCAAAAGCTGCGCGGCCGCAATATCGCCCGCGCCATCGTCTTCCTGCCACACGTGGTCAGCGTGGCGGCGGTCGGCATCATCTTTCAATGGATCCTGGAGCGCAGCTCGGGATTGCTAAATTATTACCTGGGCTTGTTAGGCGTCAATCCGCCGATCAACTGGCTGGGTGAACCGGACTGGGCGATGCCGGCCATCGCCATCACCACCATCTGGTGGACGGTTAACGGCAATATGATCATTTACCTGGCGGGCTTGCAGGATATCCCCGAAGACCTGTACGAGGCGGCCAAGATCGACGGCGCCGGCCGCTGGCAAGAGCTGCGCTATGTCACCATCCCGATGCTGATGCCGGTCAACGCCTTCGTCATCCCGCTGACGGTCATCGCTTGCTGGCGCGTCTTCGGGCAAGTTTTTGTCATGACCCGCGGCGGACCGCAAGGCGCGACTTTCACCGTCGCCCAATTCATTTATGAGACCGCATTCGTGAACTTCAATATGGGCTTGGCATCGGCCGCCGGCGTCATCCTGATGCTGATTACGCTCAGCTTCACCGTCTTTCAGCTGCGCGCGATGAAAGTGATATGACATGAGCGAATCCTGGCGCACCGACAGCGTCTACCGCGACGGATCCCTCAATTTTGGACGACTGGCGCTCTATGCCATCATGATCTTCGTCGCCATCATCTGGGGCGCGCCCTTCGTCTGGATGTTCGTCAGCTCAATCAAGCCGGATACCGAGATATTCAGCTATCCGCCCACCTGGTGGCCAAACGAACCGACCCTCATGTTCTACTCGGGCCTCTTTGAGGGCTTTCCCATGCTGGCCTGGTTTCGCAACAGCCTGATCGTGGCGACCATCACCACCGCGCTGACCCTCGCCACCAATATCCTGGCTGCTTACCCGCTGGCGCGCATGCGCTTCCGCGGGCGTAGGATACTGCTGCTGATCATCTTGTCGACCTTCCTGCTGCCGGGCGAGATTCTGCTGGTGCCGCTCTTCCTGGGCATGATCAAGTTCAAGCTCGCCAACACCTATTTCAGCATCGCCGTGCCGGCCGCCGCCAACGCTTTTGGCGTCTTTTTGATGACGCAATTCTTCCTTAGCATCCCGGTCGAGCTGGAGGAAGCCGCGCGATTGGACGGCTGCAGCCGATTGGGCCTGCTCTGGCGCATCTTCATTCCGCTGAGCAAACCGGTTATCGCCACTGTCGCCATCTTCACCTTCGTCCGCAGCTGGAACGATTTCTTCTGGCCGCTCATCATCAGCAATACGGACGCCACCCGCACCGTGCCGGTCGGCTTGGCGGTCTTTGTCGGGGCCGGGCTCTCCATGCGCTTCGGCGTCATCATGGCGTCGGCGGCCGCGGCCACCATACCGGCCGTGATCTTCTTCCTGCTGCTGCAGCGCTATTTCGTCCGCGGCATCTCCACCACCGGCCTGCAAGGCTAGGTCACCACGAGTCCAGCGGATGCGCTATCTACCATTCGTCGAAGAAATTCCCTTCAAGGGCTGGGACGCCGTCCATTTGAGCAATAGTTTGATCTATGCCGTTTGCGTGCCGGAAATCGGCGGACGATTGATGCAGTTCAGCCTCGGTCCGCAGGAATACCTCTTCATGAATCCCGATTTGCTCGGAGCGCGATTCAGCTACGAAGAGCACGCCGGCGACGGCACGATCGCCAACTGGAAGAACTACGGCGGGGGCAAGACCTGGCCCGCGCCACAAGGCTGGGATGGCGAGGGTCAATGGCCAGGGCCGCCCGATCCCGTCCTCGATTCGGGGCAATACGAATCCGAAACGCGCCAAGACGACGCCAGCGCGTCCGTCCTGATGACCAGCCCGCCGGACCAGCGCTCCGGTCTGCGCATCCGCCGCCAGATCAGCCTCGCACGAGGCTCGTCGCGCTTGCGGCTTGATCTGTCATTCGAGAACATCTCGGAACGGACAATTCGCTGGTCGATCTGGGATGTGGCGCAGATGGCGTGCAGCACAATTGATGGCGAACTCAACGACGACTGCTGGCTGTATGTGCCGACAGATCCTAAACGGGAACGTCCCTACGAGATCATGTTTGGCGATGACAATCGGCAATATCAGCTGGATGCGCACAGCGGGCTGCTGGCGGTGCAGTATCAAGGCATTGTCGGCAAAATCAGCGTGCACAGCCCGGACGGCTGGATCGCCTTCGCTGATCGGCAATCAGGATTCGTTCTTTGCATGCAATTCCCTTACCAGGCCGATGCCGAGTATCCCGACAGGGGCGCCACTGTGGAATGCTGGACGGAAGCGCCCGGCGCGCCCTCGCCGATTCCGATCAGTTCACCGGGCTATATCCTGGAAGCGGAAGTCCTCAGTCCGCTGTTCACGCTGGGTCCCGGCCAAGTCGCCGGTCATGGCGTGACCTGGTCGGCGGCCTATTGCCCGGCGCCAATAGTTGATGTGACCGATGTAGGTTGCGTACATCAGCCGCTGACAGCGGAGATTCAAGCTGGCTGGGCGCGCATCCAGGGCGTCTTTGGCTGCTTCCTGGCTGGTCGCGCAGAGCTGGCCTGCCTCGACGAAGCTGGGAATGTCGTCAGCAGAGTTGATCTAGGACCGGCATCCCCCTTGGCCACGCTCAACATCGATACGGTTGCGCGGCTTGGCGACAGGACAAGTCGCATACGTCTGAATATCCTGGACGCTGATGGGACTTGCGCCGGTACGCTCGCGAGCATCCTGCCTGCAGAATCTACCTAATCATCTAGTGGAGAATAAAGAATGACCAACCAGTGGAGTCCTGAAAAAGCCAATCAGTGGTACGCCGGGATTGACCCCATCCGCGGCTGCAATTACTTGCCGCGCACTGCCGTCAATTCCACCGAGATGTGGCAGGCGGAGAGCTTCGACGCCGAGACCATCGCCGAGGAATTGGCCTGGGCGGCCGCGGCGGGATTCAACGCTGTGCGCGTATTCCATCAATTCCTCGTCTGGCAGGATGATCCTGATGGTCTGAAAGGGCGCATCGATCAGTTTCTGGATATCGCCGGCAGTTGCGGCATCAAAGCGATGTTCATCCTCTTCGACGACTGCGCTTTCGCCGGCAAGGAGCCGTACTTGGGCAAGCAAGATGAGCCCATTCCCTACACGCACAACAGCGGCTGGACGCCCAGCCCCGGCTTGCAGCGGGTGAGCGACCGCTCCGTCTGGCCCGAGCTAAAGGAATATGTCGTCGATATCGTCGGCAGCTTCGCCAGTGACGAGCGGGTTCAAATTTGGGATCTGTATAATGAGCCCGGCAATAGCGAGATGGGCGAGCGCAGCTTGCCGCTGGTGGAAGCGGCATTTCAATGGGCGCGCGAAGCGGGCGCGCGGCAGCCGCTGACCACCTCTATCTTTCGCCTGCACGACCAATACGAGATGGAGGAACGCATACTGGAACTATCGGATGTCACCTCGTTTCACCATTATGGCGAGACCGGCGTCGAAGCGGTTATTCAGCGCTGTCAGGCTTACGGCAGACCCGTACTATGCACTGAATGGCTGCGGCGGGTCGTCGGGCAAACCGTCGAGCTGATACTGCCGGTCTTCTCGCGGGAGCGCATCGGCTGGTACAACTGGGGCCTGGTGGCCGGGCGGACGCAGACCTATCTCGATTGGCGCCGCGAACTGAATACGCCCGACAGCAAGACCTGGCAGCATGATATTTTCCACGCTGACGGCAGCCCCTACGATCAAGCCGAGATTGAGTTGATCCGCGCCTTCGCGTTTGACGATTAGCCCTATAGCGGCGCGTGATTCGCGATGCGGGCGCGGGAAACATCAACGATGCGCTGGCGCCAAACTATCCGTGAAAAACTTTCTGTGCCCTCCGCGTTCTCGGCGCTTAGAATAGCCGATACAGCAGCCTGCAAAGGCTCATGTCCCTGGATTTCACCACTGCCAAGGCACGAGCAGTTTTGCGCCGCAATGTAATAACCGATATAATGCAAGATAGTTTGGACGCATAATGATGCGACTATGGGTGGCAGCTATACAGAGCATCTTGGGCGTCCACACGCGATTGCGATCGCCAAATTCATTTTGAGAAGGAGACACCTAATGAAGGTTTCAAAACGTATTTGCATACTTCTTGTCCTGCTGTTCCTCCTGAGCATGGGCTTCGCGGCGCAGGCGCAGGATACGACGATCTCGTTCCTGACGCCGCCCTGGGGCGTACCGCCCGATGAAGAAGCGCTGAACGCCTTCATGGCGGAGAGCGGCATCACGGTCGAAATTCAGTCCGTGCAGCTAGCCGATCTCTTCAGCCGTGTGCAAGTTTCCGCGGCTGCCGGGCAAGCGCCGGCCGATGTCATCTTTGTCACCGAGGAAGGTCCATCCAATATCGTCGCCACCGGCAACCTCATGGGCTTGAACGACTTCGTCGCCCGAGGCGATCTGCCACTAGACGATCTGGATCACATGAGTTTCTGGACGCTTGATGACGAACTGTTCGTTGTGCCCACATACCAGCAGCTGGTCATGATGGATTACAACGCGGCCAGCCTGGCGGAGGCCGGCATCGACGCGGCGCCGACCACGTGGGCAGAGCTGCACGAGCAAGCGGTCGCCATCCGTGAAGCGGGCGTCGACGACCATCCAATCGCCTTTGGCGCCATCAACTGGTCCTGGTGGCTGATGGCGCTCAGCATGGGCGATCCCATGTTTGACGAAGATCTTAATCCCGTCTTCGCCGATGAAGGCAGCAAGGGCCGCGAAGCCATGGCTTTGCTCAAAACCTTCTTCGATGACGAGCTGATCAGCCCCGAGATCCTGGCCGGCAGCATCAACCAGCACGGTCTGTTCTGGAGCGGCGTCGGCGTCTTCCATCAAGCTTGGCAAGGATCGCTGGCCGTGGCCAACAATCCCGACAGCTCCGCGCAGGCGCCGGATTCCGAGTATCTCGTCCTGCCGGAAGAGGGCAATACCTGGACCTTCCATGCCGGACTCGGCATCGCGCTCGATAGCGAGAACGCCGACGCTGCCTGGGAGTTCATCAAATGGTATATTAGCGAAGGTACCCAGACCGCCATCTACAATGCCTATGGTCTCTATCCCTCGCGCCCATCGGTGGCTGCCGCGCTCAACGAAGAGGGCGTGATCCAGGGTTACGATGAAATTGTCGCACAGGGCATGCACGTGCATGAGCTGCCGCGCTTCACGCTCTGGTGGGGTCCCTGGGCGGCGTCGGTCAGCGAGACGATCCTGGAAGCCATGCAGACCGGCATGGACTCCGACGCCGTCATCGATTCCCTGGCCGAAGCCTGGAACGAGCTCAAAGACGAGTACGAGTAGAGCCCCCACCCCCCAAGCCCTTTCTACACAAGGAGGGAGGGGCTTGGTTCGACTTTGACGACATCGTCAATTCGTAGCTCCCCTTCCCTCATTTTGGGGGGAAGGGGCCAAGCATGGGGGCAAGGGCTATGGAACGCAAGATCTTCTCCGCCGACAACCGCTTCATCTTCATCATCCTCCTGCCCATCGTCCTGATGGTCGCGCTCTTCATCTATTACCCCGCCGTCGATACCTTCCAGACCAGCCTGACCAACGAGAACCTGCGCGTCCGACGTCCACCGAAATTCATCGCCGCAGACAACTACGTCAAACTCGTGGAAGACGACGAATTCTGGGAAGTCACCGGGCGCAGTTTCGTAGTCGTCGGCCTGACGCTGCCGCTGGAAATGATCGTCGCCTTTGGCATCGCCACGCTGCTCAATCAACGCTTTCCGGGCCGCGGCATCATGCGCACGTTGGCCATCCTGCCCTGGATGCTGCCGCCGGTGGTCAACGGCTTCCTCTGGGGCTGGCTGCTCAATGGCGAATACGGGGCGCTCAACGGCTTTCTCTATCAGGTCGGCTTGATTGACGAGTATCGATACTGGCTGCGGGCGCCGGAAACCCAGATACTCTGGGTCGCCGTCGTGCAGACCTGGACGCGCTACGCCTTCCCCACCATCATCTTGCTGGCCGGTTTGCAGAGCATTCCTGACGATCTCTACGACGCCGCCAAGGTCGATGGCGCCAACGCCCGGTCGCGCCTGCGCTACATTACCTTCCCGCTGCTGCTGCCCTCTTTCGGCATCGCCCTGGTGGTGGAGTTCATCGCCGCTTTCCAGATATTCGATGTCGTCTGGACACTGACCGCGGGCGGATCGGCAGGCGGCGCCATCAATCCCTTCACCAAAACGCTCATGCTTTACAACTACGAACTGGTCTTTCGCGATCTGCGCGTCGGCCTGGGCGCTGCATTTTCGTACATCGTTCTGCTAATGTCCCTGGCCGTCGGCTTGATCTTCGTCCTGCGCGTCTACAATCAAGGGGTGCACGACAAATGAACCTGAGCCTGCGCGCGCAGGAGCGGCTACGCCTGACGGTGATTTACGGGCTTTGCGCCGTCGTGCTGATATGGGCGCTGGCGCCGATCTACTGGGTGGCTGTCAGCAGTATTTCCACCCGCCAGGAACTCTACGCCGCGCCCTACAAAATCTGGTTCCCCACCCAGCCGACGCTCGATTCCTACCGCACCATCTTCACCACAGGCGCCAAGTTCCGCAGCGGCGGCTTCTCGCCCACCGCGGAGCTCATGACGTCCGGTTTGCGCAACAGCGTCATCATCAGCTTCGGCTCATCCGCTATCGTCACCATCCTCGCCACCGGCGCCGGATATGTCTTCGCGCGTATGAATTTCCGCGGCAAGAATCTCATCTTCCTCCTGATCATGCTGATGCTGCCGCTGCCGATATGGGTTTCCTTGATCGCCCTGTTTTTCCTCATGTCGCGGTTGGATTTGATCGATACTCTCATTGGACTGATACTGATATTCGTCACCCTGCTGCTGCCGTTGTCCGTGTGGATGATGACTACCTTCGTGCGCGATATCCCGGAAGAGATCCAGGACGCCGCCCGCGTCGATGGCGCTGATCGCTGGCGCTTGCTCTACAGCATCATCCTGCCCCTGGCGCGCCCGGGCATGGTGGCGGTCTTCCTGGTGGCAATGCTGTGGTCCTGGAATAACTTCCTAATCCCGCTGATCTTCAGCCGCAGCAACGATTCGCAGCCGCTGACCATTGTGCTCACGCTCTTCATCGGGCAATACGAGGTGGCTTGGGAGGACATGTCGGCCGCGGCTGTCGTGACCATGCTGCCGCCGTTTTTGATGGCGCTTTTCTTCCAGCGCTATCTGGTGCGCGGCTTGACCATGGGCGCGGTGAAATGATGAAATCTGTGTCTAGTCGGGTAATAAATGCCGCAATGGCAGCGCGAAACCGGGCAAGACAGCGCCGCCAGCCTCAGCCATAAACATGAGGCGGCTGACGCCGGCGCCAGTCCTGCGTCTGCTCGTAGGCGTAGGCGATGCGGTACAGCGTCGCCTCGTCAAAGGGACGTCCCGTCAACTGATAACCTATCGGCAGGCCAGCGCGCGTGAAGCCGCCGGGCGCGCTGATCGCCGGCTGACCGCTCAAGTTGGCGGGATAGACATGATGAATGAATCCATCGGTTGGCGTCTCCCCGTTGTCCAGGTCTTGGCGAGGCTTTCGCAGATCTGTCAGCATCGGGGCTGGTACGGGAATCGTCGGCGAGATCAGGGCCGCCAGTTTTTCGCGCCGGAACAGCGCCATCATGGCTGAACGAAAGCGCTCGCGGGCGCGCAATGCGGTGAGATATTGCGTCGCCGACAGAAGCTCGCCCATCTGCAAAGTGGCGCGCGTGCCAGGGCTATACAGATGGCCCTTTTCCCGTATCTGACGGCGGTGATAGCTGGCCGATTCCACCATCCGGATGGTCATCAAGGTCTCACGCGTGAACGCCAGTTCGGGCAAGCTGATCTCGATGATTTCAGCGCCCATGCCCGCTAGGTCGTCGATGACGCTTAGGGTGGCGGCGCGCACCTCGTCGGTCACGCCGGAGTACAAGAAGTAGGCGCGCTCGATGCCGATGCGCGCGCCCCGCACGCCGTCCTCAATGTCCGCCGAGAAGTCCGGCGCGTCCACGCGGGCGGAATTGGCGTCTTTGGGATCGTGCCCGGCGATCGCGCCCAGCATCAGCGCATTGTCGCGCACGCTCCGTGTCAGCGGTCCGACATGATCGAGCGACCAAGCCAGCGGCACCACGCCATAAGCGCTGACGCGCCCGTAAGTCGCTTTCATGCCGACTAGATTGTTGATCGAGGCCGGAATGCGAATTGATCCGCCGGTGTCGGTGCCGATAGTCGCGAAGGCCGAGCGCGCGGTCAGCGCCACCCCGGAGCCGATGCTGCTGCCGCCGGGGAAGCGATTGAGATCCCAGGGGGTGCGCGTCGGTGGTTCGCTGCCGCCGCAGGAGAATTCGTGGCAGCGCGTTTTGCCGATCAAGACCGCGCCAGCCGCGTAGAGCTTGCTCACGACGGCGGCGTCGACGTCCGGCACGAAGCCCGCCAACGCTTTCGACCCAACCTCGGTCAGGATGCCCTTGCTATAGCAATTGTCTTTGACGCCGACGGGGATGCCGTGCAAGGGACCGCGATCGCGGCCGGCGGCGAGTTCCCGGTCGGCGCGTTCGGCGGCCGCCAGCGCCAAATCCGCTGGCACGATAGCGTAGGCCTGTAGCGTCGGTTCGGTCTCTTCAATGCGCGCGAGCGTGGCCTGGGTAAGGGCGAGCGATGTCGTTTCGCCCTGCCGCAGGGCGGAGGCCGCTTCGCTGATGGACAAATCAATGAGGGCGCGTGAATCAGCCATGCCAGCCGGCATCCAGCTTCAGATTCGGTGGATAAGCATCAAGCCCTGACCCGGTCTCCCGGCGCAGGCGCCATTCGTCATCGACTGTGTACATGCGGTCCTGGGACCATTGCGTCTGCTTGCTCATATCGGCCCGGATTATAGCATAGGAAAATGCGATATTCCCTGCAACATTGTTTGTATTCTGCCCCCCTCCCGCGGTACAATGCTCGCTAAGGGAAATAGAGACTTTGACTTATGCAACAATCTACCAACTTACAGGAACCTTTGACAAGCAACGGGTATACCCTCTCATCGGCGCCAGACCGCCTCGGCTGGCTGACGCCGTCCGAGCCCGGCGCGTCCATGAAATCGCTGCGAGATCAATTCAACGAACAGGGCTATCTCTGGCTGAAAGGCATCCTCGACCGCGACGACGTCCTCGACTTCCGCCGCCGCTATTTCGCCGCCTTCCGCGATACCGGCCTAGTCCGCAGCCATATCGATCCGGGCGAAGGCATCTACGACGGCGCGGACGAGAACAAGAACTTGATCCGAAAGCTGCAAATGGAAACCCATCGCTGGGCGGCTTACGAAGCCTTCTGCCTCGCCAAACCCATCTGTCAATTCTACGAAGCCTTCTTCGAGGGCGCCGTCTACCTGCACAAACGCAAGCTCATCCGCCATGTCTCGCCCGGCGATGTTAGCACGACCGGCGCGCATTATGATCTGGTCTACCTCCGCGCCGGCACCGATGCCGTCTGCACCAGTTGGATCCCTATCGGAGATACTCCGCCCGAGATGGGCGGGCTGGTCTACCTGGAAAACTCGCACCACTTCGGCCGCCGCAAAGAAGCCGAGTTCAGCAAACTCAATGCCGAGATGCCGCCGGAAGAGCGTATCAACGCCTACAACAAGAATATGGGGCAACACGGCTGGCTGACCAAAGACTTGCCTTCGCTGGCCAACCGCCTTGACACGCGCTGGCTCATGGCCGAATACGAAGCCGGCGACATGGTCGTGCATGGCGCCTACACCACCCACGCCGCCACCGCCAACGCATCGCCCGAGGGCCGCATTCGCCTCTCAACCGACATCCGCTACCAACGCGTAAAAGAAGAGATCGACGTCCGCTGGAATAACCACTGGTCCTTCGATGACTTCAAATAATCCTGAGTGCCACATCCCATCCGCGCCACGCCCGGCTACCGTAGGGACGACCTATCAGGTCGCCCGCCTGTGTCACCCGGCGTATATCTATCTCACAGGAGGTGAGGATAAACGAGAAAGCTAAAGACCGCAGTAGTGGCAAGTGGTGCTTGCCAAAATGTATCTTAACTAGGAGGATTTTCATGTCTGAAAACAAGAAAAGCGGCTTATCACGCCGCGACATGCTGAAGGCGATGGCCGGCGGCACCGGCGCCGTGGCATTGGGCGCGCTGCCCGTCTCCAGCGTGATGGCGCAAGATCCCGTCACCATCACCTACTGGCATGGCTGGACGGAACAGTGGGAAAACTACGTTCAGGACATCGTCGACCAATTCCATGAACATCAGGACGCTATTCGCGTCGAGCCGCTGGTTGTCCCTTACAGCGACTTCCTCGTGCGCTTGACCGCCGCCATTTCAGCAGGCAACCCGCCGGACGTTGTTACCTTCTTTGGCTCGAATGAGATTCCGGGTTTGGCAGCGCTGGGTGGCATTACACCGTACTCAGACCTGGGACCGCCGGAAGATGTGGCCGCCTTTCAAGAATTCCTGACGCCAGCAGCCTGGGCGGGCGGAGTCGTCGACGGCACGCTTTACGCCACGCCCAGCGGCTTCGGCGTCTACGACCTGGCCTGGAACAAGAACCAATTTGAAGAAGCTGGCTTGGACCCCGAAGTGGGACCAAACACGATCGAAGAACTGGATGAAATGGCGCAGCAACTCACTGTCGAAGACGACGATGGCGATCTGGATCGCGTCGGCCTGCTTCACCTCGGCTCGCACGCCAGTCACCACCGCGCCTGGTTCGGCAACTTTGGCGGTCAACTATACGATGCCGAGAATGACGCCATCACCGCCAACCATCCCGGCAATGTGCGCGCTCTCGAATGGATGATGTCTTACAGCGAGCGCTATGGCGTTGATCGCTTGCAGCGCTTCCAATCTGGTCTGTCGGGCGAACGCGGCGGCACGCAAGACCCCTTCATCGCTGGCCGGCTAGCGATGCAACTCATCGGCCCCTGGAAACTGGGCGACTTCCATCGCTTCGCCGCTGACGGCTTCCGCTGGGGTTTGACGCACCTGCCGCCGGTCGCGGGCGAAGAAGACAGCACTGGTTGGGGTTCCTGGATCTGGGGCAATTACCAGATCATCCCGTCCGGAGCAGCCAACCCGGCTGCCGGCTACGAATTCGCCAAGTTCTGGTCCGGCATCACCGATCATAACGTCATGGCGACTGTCGCCGCCTGGAAGGATACGCCGACCACGACCACCGGTTCGCTGGCCGCGCTCGAAGTGGACCGCATCGCCGCCCTCTTCGACGACCATCCCGACTACCGCAGCTTCTTTGAAACCATGGGCAGCCCGCGCGGATTGACGACGCCGATGATCCCGGTCGCTAATTTTTACATGGACCGGCTCGGCTCGGAAACCGATCAAGCGTTGCGGCTGGAGAAATCGGCACAAGAAGCGCTCGACGCTGTGCAGACCGCCGTCGAAAACGAATACCGCCAGTTCTAAGTCAACCCCACCCCCAACCCCCTCCCGAAGGTCAGTGTCTACGCGACCCGAAGCTTCAGGGAGGGGGCTATTGGTCGCGCGTAGAAGTCTCTTGCTGTGGTTGAAACTGTCGCATATTTAGGTGAGCGGCTGAATGAGTCTTAATGTCGGCATCAAACGCGCAAGCATAAACAACATCGTCTCCTTCGTCCTGCTGGTCGTCTTGTCGGCCGCATTCATCCTGCCGCTCTTTTGGATGATAACCACCTCGCTCAAACCCATCGACCAACTTTTGCTCGACCCGCCGGTCTGGATTCCCAGCCCGCTCGAGTTCGACAATTATCCCAATGCCCTGGAAGAGCAGCCATTCTTGCAGTACCTGGGCAACTCGCTGCAGATCGGCGTGGCCGCGGTCATCGGCGCGCTCATCTCCAACAGCCTGGTCGCTTACGGCTTCTCCCGCGTCGAGTGGAAAGGCCGAGACGCCGTCTTCGTGCTCGTCCTCTCCACGCTGATGCTGCCTTACCACGTTGTGATGATTCCGCTATTTGTCAGCTTCAGCAAAATCGGCTGGGTCAACACCTGGCTGCCGCTGATCGTGCCCGCCTGGCTCGGTCATCCCTTCTTCATCTTCATGCTGCGCCAATTCATGCTCGGCATTCCCAAAGAACTGTCCGAGGCCACCCGCATCGATGGCGGCTCCGAATGGGTTTTGCTGACGCGCGTCATCTTGCCGCTCTGCAAGCCGGCGCTGGCGACGGTGGGGCTCTTTCAGTTCATCTGGTCCTGGAACGACTTCATCGGCCCCCTGATTTACCTCAACGATCGTTCGCTCTATCCGATGTCGCTGGGGCTGGCGCTTTATCATAATTCGCAGGGCATAACCGATTTCAGCATTCTGATGGCGGCATCGACTATGGCGGTCGCGCCGATCATTCTGATCTTCTTCTTTATGCAGCGCGTGTTCATCCAGGGCATTTCGCTGACGGGCTTGAAAGGGTAGACCTTGAGCGCAGCCGATCCACGTAGCGCACCGGTCAAGGCGACACAGCGGAAACCGAAACCGGATTCACCTATGCTGTCGCCGCGCAATCGCCGCGAACTGCGCAAAATAGGCGTCGGACTGGTCTTCATCTCGCCCTGGATCGTGGGCTTCCTGGCGCTCAACCTCTATCCCATTATCGCCTCCTTCTATTACAGCTTGACCCGTTACTCGCCGATTTCATCGCCGAGATTCATCGGACTGTTCAACTACGAGAAGCTGCTTTACTTTGATCCGCTCTTCATAAAGGCGCTCACAAATACCCTGTACTTTGTCGTGTTCGCGGTACCGCTGGGCAATATGCTGGCGCTGGCGCTGGCCGTTTTGCTGAACCAGAAAGTCAAGGGTTTGTCCGTCTTCCGCACGATCTTCTACTTGCCCAGCATCTTGCCCCTGGTCGCCACCAGCATCGTCTGGACTTGGCTGCTGCATCCGCAGTACGGCGCCGTCAGCGTCATTATGTCCGAGCTTGGCTTGCCTGTAATCAGTTGGTTCGCCGATCCGCAGTGGGCGAAACCGGCGCTGATCATGATGAGCATGTGGGGCACCGGCTGGATGATGCTCATCTACCTCGCCGCCCTGCAAGATGTGCCGCAAGAACTGTACGATGTAGCGTCGCTGGATGGCGCCAGCTTGTGGCGCAAATTTCGCCATGTGACCGTGCCCATGATAAGCCCAATCATCCTGTTCAACACCATCGTCGGCTTGATCGGCGCCTTCCAGTACTTTACCGAGGCTTATGTCATCACCGAGGGCGGACCCGGCGATGCGACGCTCTTTTATTCGCTCTACCTCTTTAATAACGCATTCGCCTACTTCAAGATGGGTTATGCTTCGGCCATGGCTTGGATCCTGTTTCTGGTCATTCTGGTTCTGACCTTCCTGATCTTCCGCACTTCCGCCAAGCGCGTCTACTATCACGGCAATTGATCGCCCGCCGCTTGACCCCGCGCGCGGCGAAGCCAGACGCTTCGCTCTCCCGCTAACTGCCCAGTTTTTTCACAACCGTCGCTGCTTGGGTCCGCCTGAGGCCTCGGGATGAGGCTTGCGGCCGAAGACCTGCGTCAGCCAATCGTCGGCTTTGCGCGGGCATGCCGTCATTCTGCGCTTAGGAATGCCAGCTACACTAATGCCGAAGGAGTTATTCGTAGTAGCAGTGGCGGGCGGCGCGTTTGCCGTAGGGCGAAGCCGGCGTCATGAGCGCAAATTGCCCAGAGCGGAAAGGCCGCCCGGCGCAAAGTGCCTGTGCAAACATGAGAAGATTGGAGGAGGCATATGAACAAGCTATTGAATTTATTGCGAACAGGACTGGGTCTGCTGTTATTAGTGGCGGTGCTGACCGGCAGCGCGCTGCAAGCGCAGAACCTGTCTGGCTCGGAGCTATCGCCCGTCAAGTTGGATCAAGTCAACCCGCTAATCGATATCGTCCTGCCCAGGCTCTATCCCATCATCATCATGGATGTTTCGCCATCGCTCGGCGACGCCACGCTGATCAATCGAATCAACATGGTTGTCTCGCTGGGCATGATGGACGCGGCAGCGCCTTATCACGAGACCGCGGTTGGCATGTACACGCGCATCCCCCGGCAGCCGGAAAATGAAGTAACTGAGCGCAACATCAATATCGCCATGCTGCATGCGGCGTATCAAACGCTGCTCGGCCTGCTGCCGCAACGCGCGCCGGTTTGGCGGGATATGCTAAGAGATTACGGCTTAAACCCCGATGACGAGAGCGGCGACGAGTCGACGCCCGTCGGCATTGGCAACCTGGCGGGCCGGGGCGCAGTAGCCGGCCGGCTGCGCGATGGCATGAACCAGCTTGGGAATTACCAGGACAACACCGGTTACATGCCGGTGAATTCGGCCTATGTCTTGCGGGACCCGTCGCGCTGGCAGCCGAGTGTCAGGTTACAGGGCGTGGGCGTTTACACCGTGCAGCATTTCGTCACGCCGCAGTTGGCGAACACCGAGCCTGTGGGGGCTTTCGACCCGCGCGAGTTCCGCGTGGCGCCGCCGACCGCCAGCGACCCCGAAGACTGGGACGCCTACAAGGCGCAAGCGGACGCTGTCCTGGAGGTCTCGGCGAATTTGAGCGACGAGCAGAAGCTGAAAGCGGAACTCTTCAATAACAAGATCCTCTCGCTGGGCTTGTCCTTCAGGCATCTGGCGCAGGAGAACAACTGGTCGCCGGCCGATACCGCGCGCGGCTACTTCTTGAAAACAGCGGCGGCCATGGACGGCTCCATCGTCACCTGGCAAGAGAAAGCCCGCTACGACGCCGTCCGTCCCTTCAGCGCCATCCGACATATTTATGGGGACGAGCCGGTCACCGCCTGGGGCGGACCGGGCGCCGGCACACTTGAGATCCCCGCCAGCCAGTGGCGCAGCTACTTGCCGGAAGCCGATCATCCCGAGTACCCCTCCGGCTCGACCTGCGGCTGCTATGCGCAGGCGCAGGCGGTACGGCGCTTCACCGGCAGCGACGATCTGAACTGGACAATCGCCTTTCCAGCCGGTTCTTCGCGCGTTGAACCCGGCATCACCCCCGCGCAGGATCTGGCGCTGAGCTTCGCGACCTGGACGGACTTCGCGCGGAATTGCGGCCAAGCCCGCGTCTGGGCAGGCGTTCATTTCCAGGCCGCGGTCGAAGCCAGCGCGGCTCTCTGCGGCGACTTTGGCGACCTGGCTTACGAATACTTGCGGGAGCTAATGGATGGCACAGCGCCACTACGTCCGCCGGCGCAAGCGCTGGATGAAGATCCCTGGTTTACGGCGGCGCGCGCGCAAAATATGGAACCGGTGGTCGTGCCGCCCTCGACGACGCCCCCCCCCGAGTCTTGCCGGGCGGTATCCGATAGCATCTATATCATGGCGGTGAACAGCGGCATCGAGTGCCAGCCGCTTGATACCAGCGGCTTGGGCTTGCTGGCTGGCTATCTGGATGCGGTCAGGCTATC
Organism: Chloroflexota bacterium; assembly: GCA_026713245.1. Taxonomy (GTDB): domain Bacteria; phylum Chloroflexota; class Anaerolineae; order Aggregatilineales; family Phototrophicaceae; genus UBA6055. Next base: position 1,356 of record JAPOOU010000263.1, on the reverse strand, counting down.
GGGCGAACTGACGATGGGCGCGCAGATCTGCTTCCGCTCCGGCGGGTCGCTGATCTTCTTCGACGAATCAAGCATTCCTCCGACGATCACGCAACTCGCGACATATGACGTTTCTGGCATGGTCTGCGGCTGGATCAACCAACCGGGCACCGTCTTGCTCATGGCCTCCACTTTGGACAAGGCCTCGGGCTTCGACGCTGCCGGTAACGAGATCACGTCACTGTCCGAGTGCCAGGTGACCGCGCGGGAACATCTCAGCTTCCGCGACGCCCCCGGCGGCCAACGCTACGATATCATCCAGTCGGGGACCAAACTGGACGCTATCGCCAGGACGGCTGGCTCCTTCAAGGTGGATTTCCAAGGCAACCTGGGCTGGGTCAGCGCAGACTATGTACGCACTGAAGGCGCTTGTGGCTAAAGCCGCCCATCCAGCGTGACTTGCGAAGGGGCGGCGCTTGCGTCGCCCCTACCCGCGACCAAAGCGAAATCTGTAGCCGCTCGGCGGCAGCGAAAAGGTCACAGGAATGTCGCGCTCACGCAAAATCGTAAGCCGTCTCGTCGTATAAGCGGCGCGGTTTACGCAAACAGGAGCGACCGGCGGTCGGTGTCTATGTGACCTGCCAGGTCGCCCGAAGGCGTATACTATGAAACCGGCGCGCGAGCTAATAGCGCGCCCCTGGACCGATCTTTCTCTGTGCCCGCCGCGCTTTCTGTGGTTAAAATGATCCATGCGAACTTCATGCGGGGGCAACTCATGAACATCCAATCCACACTGCAATCCATGACGATTCAAGAAAAAGTCGGGCAGATGTTCATGCTGGCATTCGCCGCCGATCAACTTGACGCCGCCCGCATCCTGATGGCGGAACACCTGGTGGGCGCGGCTTACATCGGCGATGAAAACGTGCCCAACGCCCGCGCGGCCATCGACATGACGGATACGCTGCAATCATACGCGCGGGGCACCCGCCTCGGCATTCCGCTGCTGCTGGGCGTCGATCAAGAGGGAACCTGGTCGGTCATGACTGCCGAAAGCGCCATGGGACCCGGCAATATGGCCATCGGCGCGACCGGGGATCCGCAGTACGCCTATGACATGTATAGCGTCATCGCAAAGGAGACATCGTCTGTCGGTTTGAATACGGTGCTGGGACCGGCCTGCGATTGTAATTCCAATCCTTACAATTCGATCATCGAAATGCGCTCCTTCGGCGAAGATCCGGATCTGGTCGCCGCCATGACAAGCGCCGCTGTGCGCGGCTTGCAAGAAAATGGCGCGGTGGCAACGCTCAAGCACTTTCCCGGGCACGGCGACACCCAAATGGACAGCCACCGCGGCTTGCCGACAGTGGATCG
>JAPOOU010000141.1 GCA_026713245.1 Chloroflexota bacterium | reverse complement strand
TTTTCCCCCCCCCCCCGCGCAATATGGTTAAGTAATTCATCTTTCTTCTCCTTTATGAATAGCTGTAAGCCGACCTTGCGAAAATCCGATCGGCTCATTTTCAACTATATCGCGCTCAATAGCCGTTTAGTGAAGAATTGGGACATCCAGCGGACGTCGGGCGGACAAGTTTGGCTGAATATCGGGCGACCCAAGGGTCGCCCCTACGGTCAAGGTTATTCTCCTGGAATTGCACGCTCCCAACAGCTTCGTAGATACGCGACGCAAGCCCGCATGTTTTCTAACGGATCGCCGGGCGTCGGCATGCATTCCAGCGCCAGCCAGCCGTCAAAGTCGATCTCGCGCAAAGCGCGGAAAGCGCTAACGAAATCGGTATGGCCGTGGCCGGGCAGCCAGCGCTGGCTATCCGCCAGGTGCACATGCCCCAGATGCGGCGCGACAGCGCGAAGCGAATCCGGGATATCGGCTTCTTCAATGTTCATGTGAAACAGGTCAGCCATCAGTTGGATGCGCGGATGATTGGCGGCGCGACATAAATCAGCCGCTTTGCCCACCGTGTTCAGATAGTCTGCTTCGTAGCGGTTCAATGGCTCGAGGAAAACCGCTGCGCTGCCATCTGCTGCGCGCTCCCTGGCGTCAGCTAACATGGCAAGCAGAAGCTGCGTGATCAGCGTATCTTCATCGGCGACCGGCGACAGATCTGGCATGGGCGGCGACATCTCGGGCTGGAACTTGGGAGAGAAGATCGGCACGAGGATGACACCGCGCGCGCCGATTTCGCTGGCGAACTCCAACGTGCGGATGAAGTCGGCCAGCCGGTTTGCGCACACGCCCGGATCTGGATGGATGATGGGTCCTTCGTAAGTCCCGCAGATGCTGCCGACGGGCAAGCCACTGGCAGCCATGGCTTTGTCGATTTCGGCGTGCAGGTCGTATCCGCGCGCTGTTCGTCCGAAAGCCAACTCGATACCGTCCAAGCCGCATTCTGCGGCGCGCTGGAAGCGCTCGGAGAGATCAGCGCCCGGGAGCAGGGTTTGATGCGCAGAGAGTTTAATAATCGTTATCCTTGAACCGCGCCGGCCGTGAGACCCTGGATGAATTGGCGCTGGAAGACCAGATAGACCGCCATAATCGGCGCCATGACGATGAGCGTGCCGGCCATGGACATGCTGTAATCGACGCCCCAGCGGGTGGTGAAGAACATCATGCCGGTCATGATCGGTCGCAGTTTGTCGGACTGCAAATAAATCAGGGGCAGCAGGAAGGCGTTCCAGGAGCCCATGAAGGTGAAGACGACCAGGGCGGCAACGGCCGGTCCCGCCAGCGGCAGCATGATCCGCCGAAAGACGCCGAAATCGTTGCAGCCGTCGATCTTGGCCGCGTCCGTCAGATCGTAGGGCAGCCCGGAGAAAAAGGCGCGCATGAAGAAGATGCCGAAGGGCAGCGAGATCGCCGTCTGCGGCAGGATCATCGCCCAATAGGTGCCCAGCACGCCGATATCGCGCAAGATATAAAAAAGCGGGATCATGATCGCCGTGAAGGGGACCATCAGCCCGACCAGGAAGAAATAAAAGATAAGCGAACGCCCCGGCATTTTGAGGCGCGCCAAGCCGTAGCCTGCCAGGCAAGACAGGCTGACCACCAGCATGACAATGGGCACAGTCACAATCACGCTGTTGACGAAGTAGCGGCCGAACTTGCCCACGCTCCAGGCGGTGACGATGTTCTCAAAGCGCCAATTCGGCGGCAGCCCCAGCGGGTCCTGGGCGATCTCAAAGTTCGACTTGAGCGCGGTGAAGATGACCCACATAAAGGGCACCAGCACGTAGAGGGCAAAGAGGATCAGCACACCATAGAGAATCGCTCTCGAGATCCGGTAACTCATCGGACGCCGGGGCTGGCGGATGAACTGATAGCTCGCATCTGCCTGATTCGACATAGAAGCCGCCTAATCTCCCCCGCGCTCGCGAATGGAGATAAAGATGAATGACAAGACCAGCGACACCAGGCCCATCACAATCGCCAGCGCGGCGCCATAACCGACGTAACTCTCGCGGAAGGCGGTGGTATAGGTGAAGGTGGCGATGACGTGAGTGGCGCGGCCGGGACCGCCGCGGGTGGTGATCCAGACGATATCAAAGACGTTGACGCCCAGGATGAGTGTGAAGGTGGTGATCATGGTCAGCACGTGCCGCAGCCCGGGAATGATAATGTACCACAGCCTTTGTACGCCGTTGGCGCCATCAACCAGCGCGGCGTCGATCTGGTCCATGTCGATATTCTGCAAGCCGGCCATGATGACGACGAAGCAGAAGCCGAAATAGCCCCAAACGCCGGCGAAGATCAAAGCCGGCAGCGCCACATAGGGATCGCCCATCCAGCCCTTCGCCAGGAAGTCCAGGCCGAGCGCCTTCAGCGTCACATTGATGGGGCCGAAGCGCGGGTTGTACATCCACTTCCAGATGATGCCGACGGCGACCGGCGCCAGCACGACCGGCAAGAAGTAGACGGTGCGGAAGAAGACCATGCCGCGCACGCCGCGCCAGAGCAGCACGCCCAGGAACAAGCCGATGGCGACCGGCGTCACCGTGCCCAGGATGATCCAGATTAAATTGTGACTCAGCGCGCTCCAAAGCCGCGAATCAGCGACGAGTTCTTGATAATTCAGGAGGCCGACGAACTCCTTGACCGGCTTGGCGCCATCCCATTTGGTGAGGCTGAGGTAGATGGTGTAGAAGAAGGGATAAACGACGAAAAAGACATACATCGCCAGCGCCGGCAGGACAAAGGCATAGGCGGTGGAATAATCGCGCAGCTTGCGGTTGGCGAAGAATTGGCGGATGGTGCTGATCACGTTCCCTTGTTCCATGTACTAGGTCTTGTATTACGGGCGACCCGGTGGGTCGCCCCTACGGTTTCCAACATAAACGGTATTTGTAGGGGCGACATATTATGTCGCCCGAATCCTACATCTGACATCGCGGGCGCGGGCGACCAGATTGGTCGCCCCTTCAGAAGATAGCCCTAGCTATCCCGTGAGATCCGCGTGTCTGCCTTCCTCGACAGCTTTCTGCATCTCGACATCCATCTGTTCGGCAAATTCCTGGGCAGTCATGCGGCCAGCCGGTATCTCGCCAATGCTTTCAAACACGAAGGTGTTCCAATTCGCCGGCGTCAGCACATCGAGATGGTAAGCCAGGGGACCGTCCCAGGTCGCGACCAGGGTGGTGAAATCGCGGTAGACCGGACGCATTTCGTAAGGGCTGTAGTCGACGCCGGCCTGTGCCGGGAGCGTACCCGCGTCGAGCCAGAGTTGGATCGTTTCCGGAGATACCAGATAATCCAGGAAGCGTATGGTCTCTTCCGGGTGGTCGGTGTCGGCCGGGATGAACCAGCCGGAGCCCATCAGGTGAATCATCCCCTGCGGTCTAACTTCAATGGGCGGCAAGATCATGAAACCAAACTCATCGGTGATCTCATCAGTGAAGAATTGCATGGCCCAGGTGCTCATCAGCATTAAGGGCGATTCGCCGGCGTAATGCATGTTGTTGCCATCCAGGAAGCCGATGGCGTAAGCGTCATCGTGATAGCAGCCGGCGTCAACCATATCAGTGGTGACAAGTTCAATCGAGGCCACAATCTCCGGATCGCTAAAGGGATGCTCGCCGGAAATCGCCGCCGCTACCGTCTCAACCGGTACATAGTTGGCCAGGATGTTGTACCAATTGTGCGCCAGTGAAAATGCGTGCGGATTCCCCCAGCCTAGCGCCATCGGAGCTTCATAGCCGCGTTCGCGGAGTGTCCCGCACAACTCCACCAGCTCGGCAAAGGTCGCCGGCACTTCCAGTTCTTCCTCGGCGAAGATCCGCTTGTTCCAGTACAAGCCCTGCGCCTCAAGCTCGTGGCCGACGCCATAGACATGACCGCCGAAGGTCGTCCAGGCGCGGGAAATCGAGACGAGACGCTCGTCCCAGTTATTGGCCGCATAGGCTTCATCAAGCGGCAGGAGCAGACCCGCGTTGGCCAGGATTCCAGCATAAGCAGGACCGGCGTCGTAGGTCATGATGTCCGGACCTTCGCCCGCCTCGATGGAGGACTTGGCGATATCGCCGAGGACTTCCCAAGCGATTACTTCTCGGACGACATCGATGTCAGGGTTGGCTTCTTCAAAATTTGCGATGATCTGCTCGATGGCCACGTCGGCCACCGGGCTCCGAGCCTCATCCCAATACAGGATTTGCACCTTGTCGTCTTGGCCGTATGCCGTGCCCAAAAGGGCGAAGACTAGCAGGAGAGCAATTAATCTAGCCCCCCCCCGCAAAATGGTTAAGTTATTCATCTTTCTTCTCCTTATTGATATACATGCAAGCCGACCCTGCGAAAATGCGCTCGGCTCATTTTCAACTATAGCGCGCTGAAAAGCGGTTTAGTGAAGAATTGGGACATCCAGCGGACATAAGGCGGACGTTTGCGGGCGACCAGATTGGTCGCCCCTACGCGCGTTTATTCGGGTTTATCCCGTAATATCGAAGTTGGTGCCTTCTTCGATGGCTTTGTCCATCTCGGCTTGCATATTGGCGGCATGTTCCTCCGCCGTCCGCCGACCGGCCGCGACCTCGGGCAAGCCTTCCCACATCACGGTGGTGAAATGGGCCGGCGTCAGGATGTCGACGTGATAACCGACCGGACCCGTCCAATTCGAGACGAGGGTGGTGAAATCGGCGTAGACCGGCGCCAATTCGAACTGGCTGTAGTCGATGCCGCTAAGCACGGGCAGCAGGTTGGCTTCAATCCAGAGCGGCAGCGCCTCTTCTGATACGAAGTAATCCAGCAGCGCCAGCGTCTCATCCGGATGCTCGGTGTCCCCGACCACAACCCAGGTACCGCCAAGGCTCATCTTGAAAGCGCCCGGCGTGCCTTCAAAGGGCGGGTAAGCCATAAAGCCGATGTCATCGACAATCAGGTACTGGAAGGTCAGGAATTGCATGGCCCAGGTGCTCATCTGCATCATCGGCGCCTGCGACGAGTAGAAGAGCATATTGCCTTCCAGGAAACCCAAGCTGCCGGCGTCATCGCTGAAGCAGCCTGCATCGACCATTTCGCCGGCGACGATGTTCATCGCATCAACGAAGCCGGGATCCGTCCAGGGATGCTCGCCGGAGATCGCCGCCGCGACCAAATCCGGACCAACCAGGTTCTGCAGAATCGGATACCAGTTGTGCGTCAACGCCATGCCGTTGATATCAGCCCAGCCGGCCGCCATCGGCACATCATAGCCGCGCTCGCGGAAGGTGCCGCAGAGCGCCAGCAGCTCGTCCATGTTCGCCGGCGGCTCCAAGCCTTCTTCGGCGAAGATGGTCTTGTTCCAGTACAAGCCGCCGCCCTCGAGCTCGTGGCCCACGCCATAGACGTGACCGTCGAAGGTGGTGAAGGCGCGCGATGTGGGAACGAGGCGATCATCCCAGCCGTACATGGCATAGGCGTCGTCCAGCGGATAGAGCAGACCGGCGGTGGCCAGAATGCCCATATAACCGGGACCGGCATCGTAATACATGATGTCGGGACCTTCGCCCGCCTCTATCGATGTTTTGGCGATATCGCGCAGGACTTCCCAGCCGATCACTTCGCGCACGACGTCAACGCCCGGGTTGGCCGCTTCAAAATTCTCGATGATCTGATTGATGACCACCTCGGCCCCGGGGCTTTGGGGTTCGTCCCAATAGACGATTGTCACGGTGTCATCTTGGCCGAATGCCGTGCCCAAAAGGGCGACCACCAACAGGAGAGCGATTAATCTAGCCCCCGCGCGCAATACGTTAATGCAATTCATCTTTCTTCTCCTTATTAATATATATGCAAGCCGACCTTGCGAAAATACGCTCGACTCATTTTCAACTATAGCGCGCTCAAGAGCCGTTTAGTGAAGAAATGGGACATCCAGCGGACATCGGGCGGACGTTGTTATTCCAACCCCTCCCCGGGCGAATCTGTAGGGGCGACCCTTGGGTCGCCCGAACTGTACTTATCCATCGTACAAATCATCCTCAGACCATCTCGCTGGATTTTCCAGGATGTACTTGCGTATTTCCTTAAGTGATTTCTCGTTGCGGATGATGTGCTCGTAGTAATTGCGCTGCCAAATTTTCCGGCCGCCGTCCAATCCCATAGGTTTGGCTCGCCGGGAGACAGCGGCTTTGAAGTGTCCGACAATTGCGCCCAAGGAACCGGGCTGTAGTGTGCTAGCGCGCTTGCCATTTGCGGCTAAATCACGTGTGCAATCAACTCGGTCGTTTTCGTTATCGATGATGACAATGCCATGTAGGTGATTTGGCATTATCACATAGTTATCTAGCAGCACATTGGTACGCGCCTGCGCAACATGTAGCCATTCAGAATTCACGATCTCGCCTAATTCGTTCAGCACAAGGTCACCGTCGAAAATGTTTCCGAAGAGGCTCACGTGCTGATACGTGCATATAGTGACGAAGTAGACGCCTGATCGACGGTAGTCGTAGTCGCGCAAGCGCATCGGTCGACGGGTTGGGTAGCGCTGATTCAAATCGAGAACCCTGTGGTTGAACAGCGGGCGACACAAGTGTCGCCCCTACGGTTTTCCAGATAGCGGGTAGCCGCTCGGCGGCAGCGAAAAGGTCCCAGGAATGTCGCGATCAGGCAAAATCGTAAGCCTTCCCGTCGCATGAGCGACGTGGTTAACGTAAACAGGTGTAGGGGCGACTCTTGAATCACATTATTATACATCTGAGCATATGGGCGCGGGCGGACCGGTAATCTCGAATTTGCAAAGGCGGGCGATTCAAGTGACGCCGCTACGGTTTTCTTCATCAAGCCGCTGTCTCGCAAGCGAAAGTGGCTAAGTTCGGGCGGATTTAGTATCGTCATAGTGGATTCCCAGTTTGAGGCGATTGCCCGGCATGAGCGAGACGATCAGCCGCAGCGACTTCGAGGATGCATTGCGCAAAGCGCTGAGCAACCTGTACGATCCGGCTGGCCTGCAGGGCAGCCGTCTGGTTGCTCTGCTTGGACTGGGTGACCGGGCGGATGCCATCGTCGCGCTGCGGAGCGCCCTGCTTGCAGCCATCGAATCACTGCGGCCAGGCGAGGACGTGCCGACTCAATCACGGTCCTGGCGCTATTATCAGCTCCTGTACGGTCGCTATACGGAACAGCTCACGCAATTCGAGGTCGCCAACGATCTGGGTTTGAGCGTACGCCAGTTGCGCCGGCAGGAGAAACTAGCGCTGGCTGTGCTAGGGGATAAGATCTGGGAACGATACAAGCCGGAAAGCGCCGAGCCACAGAGCGCGCCGAGACCGCAGGCGCCCGGTCGTGAAGACGAGTTGGCTTGGTCGCAGGCCGCTTTCGCCAGCGAATCGATTGCGCTTGACGCGCTGATTGAATCGGCGCTGGAGACCGTCGAACCGATGCTCCGCTCATCAAGGATTGCCCTCGATTATGTGCCGAGCGAAGGGCTGCCGCGGCTGGCGCTGCAACTCGTTCCCACACGGCAGGCGCTCTTGAATGTCATCACGACCGCGCTGGATTGGATGAAGGAGGGACGGCTCGTCGTCCGCGCCGCGCATCAACCGGGCGACCGGCACGTGTCCCTGTCAGTCACCGGCCATGGTTCGCTCGCGGCGGCGGCGGCGGAGATGGGGGCGGAGCGCTTGCGCGTGGCGCGCGAGCTGGTCAGTTTCTCCGGCGGATCGCTTCATCACGATGCGGATCTGGCAGGCGATCAAGTCTGTGTATTCCGCCTCGCTCTGCCGACTGACAAGCGAATTACCGTGCTGGCGATCGATGACAATCCCGATACATTGCTGCTGCTTCAGCGTTACACGGCCGATACACGCTATCGTGTGCTGGCCGAAAGCGCCCCCGAACGGTCGCTGGCTTTAGCCGAAGAGACCATGCCCGACATCATATTGCTCGATGTGATGCTGCCGGATGTCGATGGCTGGGAATTGCTGGGGCGCTTCCGCGCGCATCCTCGTCTCGGCGACCGGCCCGTAATCGTCTGCACCATTTTGCCGCAGCGAGATCTGGCGCTAAGCCTGGGCGCCGCCGGTTTCTTGAGCAAGCCGCTCAGCCAGCGGCAACTCTTGTCCGTTCTCGATGCCCAGGTTGACCGGCTGTACGGATAAGGTTTTGACCAGGGCTTCGATCGCCGCCAAGAGCCGGGGCGCCGCGATGCCGTCGCTTCGTATGACCGCCAGCGACTTGCTCACGATGGGCTGGCCGGAGGGATCGCGCGCCGATGTGACCACGATGGGAATATCCCGCAGCGCAGGGTCTCCCTGCATCTCGGCGATCAACTGAAAGCCGTCCATATCTGGCATGATCAGATCAGTCAGGACGACATTGGGTCTCTGTTCGCGCAGAAGACGGCGAGCTTGTTGCGCGCTGGTCGCCCGCAGCACGCGGTAGTCCCTGCCCGCCGACGCCAACATCCGTCGGAAGAGCCGCAGGACATCCGGCTCGTCATCTACTACCAGTATGGTCTTTCCATCCAACTTGAGGCGATCCAGAGCGGCCAGAAGTTCATCGCGCGCGATCGGTTTGATCAGGTAGTCCTCCACGCCCAGGGATTCGGCGGCATCGCCTAGCCCCGGCACAGAGCAGACAACAGCCGGCAATCCATATGGCAGCGCGATCTCTCTCTCGATCCGCAACAGATCTTCGCCCACAGACGCCGCGTTGATCAGCAATGCTTGCGCCGGCAGGCGTTCCATCTCGGCTATCGCCTCCTCCAGGCTAGCCTCCGGTATCAATTCGACATTGTACAGGTAGCGGGAAAGCAAACGATGTAGCCCCCCGCTCTCTTCGAAGATGACCAGGCGCGGACGACCCTTCGGCTTGGGCAATGACGGTATGTGGGGCCGTTCGACGTAGGTTGAATAAGGCGAAAACCAGCGCATCAACTCGTCATCGTCGGGCGGGATGGCCTCTGCGATCGGCAGACGGAACAAGAATGTAGCGCCCTGCCCCGGCTCGCTCTCCAGCCACATCCGTCCCTTGTGCAATTCCACAAAGTGCTTGCTGATGCTCAATCCCAATCCGCTGCCGCCCCAGTGACTGTGGATGGAACCGTCCAATTGCTGAAACGGTTTGAAGACCTCGTCCATTTCCTCAGCCTTTATCCCGGGACCGGTATCGGCGACACTGACGATCACTTGATCGCCTTCCTGCCTCGCCGCCACCCGCACGCCGCCCTGCTCGGTAAAACGTCCGGCATTGCTCAGCAGGTTGAGCAAGACCTGTCTGATACGAATGCGATCGCAGTGGAGTAGCGGTATATCCTTCGGTATATCCGATTGCAGGGACAAGCCCTTCGAATCGAAGAGCGGGCGCACGGCTGTCTCGGCCGCGGTGACGATCTCGGCGAGCGTCACCGGTTCCTTCATCAAGGACATTTGGCCGGCGTCAATCTGGCTGAGGTCCAGGACATCGTCAATCAAACTCGACAGATGGCGGCTGTTGCGCAATACGATCTCCAGGTCCGCCAGCAAGGACTGCGGGACATTGCGACCGTAGGTTTCGGGCGAGTTCATCGCCATTTCGCTGAAACCAATGATCATGTTCAGCGGCGTGCGCAGTTCGTGGCTCACGTTAGCGACGAATTGCTCTTTCGAGCGACGCGCTTCTTCCGCTTGTCGGCGCAGATCATGGGCGAGGCGGTTCAATTGAGTAAGCTGGAGATGGGCGTCTGTCAGATCATCCAATGCTTGCCGGAGTTGGAATTGATAATTGCGGCTCGCCTCGAGCGCCTCCCGGCTCTGTCTGAAACTCGCTTCGAACCATTGTCTGGCCAAGAGCAGCGGGCGCGATGTCAGCCAGACCAGCCAAACGATTCCCCAAATATGGATGATGGCCACATAGCGCAGGACTGGCTCAACCACCGGCGAAGCAGTGAAGCCGGAAACCAGCATCAAGGTGCAGGCAATAGCGCTGGCGATGCTGCCGGGCAGACCGATCAACACGGCCGTCATGCCCACCGGCAAAGCCAGGAAGATTACCGCTTCCGCCAGGCCACTCCAGACTATCAGCATCAAATTCACGGCGAAGCAGCTCATTATCAGCGCCCAGGAGGCGAGCAAATAATGGGACGTCTGCAGAAGCAGCCAGACAACGGCTGCCAATAGCAGCAGAATGACGCCAGGCAAGGCTGTGAGAAGTGGATCAGGAAATGCCGCCGCGACCCCGTAGAGGGTGATAGCCGCCAGGAACAAACCGGTCAGCGACCACCACAGTGTGCTGCTTTTCACTTCTTCAATCTCTGCCCGGAGTCCGTCGACCCGCGTCGTCAATTCAACCATTCATCGCGCTCCTGTCTAATAGAGGGTCGGCGCCTGGGGGCCCAGTTTTCTTCCGCCCAATACTTGACCCTGCGCGCTTCGAGCAAGAAGGCGCACTGATAGGATACATGCTGCCGCAAAACAAGTCGAATCAGTCGGGACAGCGTACTGTATCGAAATCGGTCGAAATAGAGAACAACAACCACCAGACATCCGGAAGGGGCCATCCGATAGACCGCCCGACGATCAGAAAAGGAATGAACGTCGGGCGACTCGGTGAGTCGCCCGACCAAATCGATCGAAATCGAAGGGATTTACAGCAGCCACCAGCCTCTCTCCGAAATGAATTCGGCCGGATCGACGTAATTCCTTTTGATTTCCGCTGGATTATTGGCTGACCACCAAGAGGGATTGCCACGCCATAGAGATGTCTTGCACATGTCGAAGTGCAAATGGGCGTTAAACTGCTGTCTGTGTCCGCGTCCGATTGTACCGAGAAGCGCTCCCCTGCTACAGTTTTCGCCTTTCCCTATGCTCGCCGCGATGTTCTTCAAGTGCCCATAGCGAGACCACATGCCGTCAGGGTGTCTGATGACTACCAGGTTCCCCCAGGAACCGGCGCCGACGCCGGCGAAGATGATCAGCCCGTCCGCAATTGAATAGACGGGCAAGCCTTCATCGACGTCATCACAGCGGTTGATGTCCAACCCGGTGTGCATTTGGCCTTTGAATTTAGTATGTTGGTAGATTTCTCCGTGGTCGATTGCGGAACACCAACCCGGTGGCAAAACGGCTCTGGCAGCCGGGTCCACGGGCGATCCATAGGGCAATTGCCCGGCGCCGGCTTTCTGTCTGGAGGGCATCGTTTGCGGCTCAGCTCGAGGACGCAATAGCTCTTCGGGCAAAGGCACCGGGATATTGGTGGCTCCCAGATCGACGACGCCACCGGCTTGCTTCGCAAAGGTCATGTCCCGCTCAAAGGCGAGCTTTTCAAACCACTCGTAGCGCTCTCGCAAGCGTTCCTGAATATGTTGAGGCAGATCCGCCCTCCGCGCTTCGCCTTCCTTCATGCGCTCTCGCGCGAAGTGCTGGAAGTATAGAACATCGTCATTGAAGAGCGCGGGCAGGAAAGGTTTGACGTATCGACCATCGGCTTTGATGACATCAAGCCCTAAATCGACCTCGGTGCGTTTCAGGATTTCATGAGTCAAGCCATGATCGACCGCGGCATCCATGATCATGAGCTTGCCCAGTGGGGAACGGATTCCCCTGGGTTCAATCGACAATCTCATGACAGTCTGAAGGAAGTCGCGCGCGACCTGAAATTGAGCGGCGCGCATGTGCCGATCGTTCGCCTTTTCAGCAAACCAGGACAGCGATAGAGGCTGATTCGGAAGCGCTTCATTAGACCGGTCGCAGTAATTATCCAGGACCTTCTGGAGCCGCTTGCCCCTGAAGCCGAAAAGGCCGTATGCCAGCGGGTCGGGATCGATGACACCCCAGCTATTGCCTTGCCAGGCGCTGATGATGGCGATCGCGAAGTCGAGGAAACTCTCGATACGCGATACTACGCTGACCGGTCCCCCCGCTCCGCTTTCGGCGCTATCTCCGCGTGGCGCGCCGGCTTCGGCTTTGACCGCCGAATTGTCATCCTGGACAGTGTGCGCGGCGGTCATCTTTTCGATGGCCGTGGAGGCAATGAGACTGTCCTGTCTCATCGCCTCCAGGGTTTCTCGGGCGGCATGCATGCCCTTCAACGTCGTGTCAATGACATTGATTAGCGTTCTGTTATGTTCGGCAATCCGCGCCAGCGCCAGCTTGAGTTGTTCCTGCTCACGCGGCGTCAGATTCATCGCTTCCCTCGTCCGCAGGCGACGCGGTGTTCTTGGCGAGCTCGCGATCTTCAATGATATAGCCGCCGACCAGGGTGACGCAGATCGTCGTGATGGTGGGCGCCAATACATTGAGATGTTCTTCGAGTTCCGGTCGGGTGGCGGCGATCAGTAAGGTGACGATGCTGATGATCGCCGACCAGAATCGTCGTGATTGCAAAAGCCTGCGTGGCGCTGCGTTGCTCTTATCCAATTTTCCTCTCCTTGTGATTGAGTCTTTCTAGTTCGGCAATACGACCCTTGAGCGCCTGATTTTCGGTGTGCAGAGCGACGAGCTCCGCTTTCATGGCGATGCGCTCTTCCAGCAGCTTGCGAATCGTCTTTTTGTTTTCCCTCACCTCCTCTTCCATAATGCGAAAGACGCTGTTCTCTTGCAGCAGGTGCTGATCGACCATGCGATGAATGAGCTCTGCCTGCCCGACATCGAGTTGATGCTCGGCTTCGATCTTGTCGACGCTGATGTCAGCTTTGCGAGAACTGCGCTTGAACACATCGGTAAAATGATTAAACACAGCGACAATGCTGCCGCCGAGCGCTACCATAATCGGGAGTTTGACTTCATCCGGCAAATCGTTGAGATCCACAGTTGTCCTGTTCCATGCGCATCGGTCGATAAAACGCGCGCCACGCCAACATTGCAAATTACGGAATGCTAGTCCTCGATAAACATCAAGTTGATTTGCGAATCAGCGAGATGAGGCTCGCCCTGTCACAAGCCGCCTCATCTCGCGGAACCGATCGCTAATACGCCAGATAAGCGCTCATATCCAGTTGGCTGCGGCTGCTGTCTCCCAGTTTCCAGGGCAGGGTCTCGACCTGCGGCTCCAGGTACCAGGTGGTCGTCCAGCGCTTGCCGCCGCGCGCCAGTTCCTGCGCCTCGCCCATAATCAAATAGATCCCCTCATGATCGGTCTGCGTCTCCCGCAGCTGAACCAAGCTGCCAATCGTCTGCGCCAGCTGGTCGGCATGACGCGACCCGCCATTCTCGGCATGGCTCTGCAGGGTGATCGTCTGCGCCAGTCCGAAAGGCGTCTTGCGTCGGTCGCGCTCGAAGTCGGCGATCAATTGCGCCTGATCGAGATCATCAATCGAGGGCAGGTTGATATTCATCGCGCGCCGACCGAAGTAGGTGATGCTGGTCTGGTCGATGGCCCGGGCGTCCATCTGACCCTCATCCACGATCTTGCGCCCCTTGACCAGACATTTCTCCACCACGGCTTCGGTATCATCGCTCTCGTTCTTGAAGACCAGGTTGGCGCCGTTGGCTTTGGCCTCGACTTCGACCGCGCAGGTCCCCTGCAGGTATTCCAGGCCCTCCACCGTCACATCCTTTCCGCCGATGCGCTTGTCCTTCTCGTCTTTGTACTTGACGTAGACCTCGCGCGTTGCGCCCGGCGCCACGCGGATCACAGCGTTCTTGAGCTCCCACAAGGTCGTCGGCTCCGCCGCCACCGTGCGCGGGTGACAAGTGACGATGATCTCGTTCTTGGTCTGATCCAAGCTGGCGAAGGTATACTTCATGTCGGTCATGGCATCGTCGAGGGTGGCGTCAATATCGTCCTTGTCCAGGATATGATGCCGATTCCAGAAGACCGCCTTGCCCTCGCGGTCGAAGAAGAACTTGCCGCGCTCGGCGGCGGTGACGTCGCGGATGCCGCGGTAGACATCGAAGGTGTCCTTGATCTGATCCGAGTAGCCGCCCTGGCGCACCCAGTTGTCGCCCGCCATGTTCATCGTCAGCACGCCCTCTTCGTAGTTGCTGTAAGCTTCCAGATTAGCGAGCGTGGTCGATACTCCGAGCTTGCTGTAGTCCGGATCGCCCAGCACCCAGGCATCTGCCAGCGCGGGCGGGAAGATCACCTCGTTGACCAGGGCGGCGATGATCTGGTCACTGCGCTGGTTTTCTTGCAGCTCGATCTTGGTCTCGGTGGCTTTCAGGAATTGCATGGCGCCATGGGCGATAATGTCCACCTCACGAGCGCCATACTTCCCGCCAGCAGGGAGAATCGCTGCGATCCAGCCCGACCAATGCGTGCGCGTCGTCGTCCCGTCATTCGATTGAATCCGTACCGGGCGCAATGGCACAAGTTTATCCGTGAGAGGCCCGGCGCTGTTTTCCGGTGAGTAGCGCCTGTCCTTGTTATTTAGACGCATCACCAAAGTCGAACCATCTGCTGTCAGTTGGTAGGGACGCTGCATCCCCACAGACCACTCGGCATACAGAACACGCTGAGTGATATCATCGTGTTCCCCGCTAAAGTCTCCGTTGCGATCCCAATCGATCGCGATTGTCCAGCTTGTTGACATTTATTCGTTCCTTTCTTCAATCAGTTGGTGAACACAGCATTCCTTGCTTATAAGTGATGCCTGTCATTTGGGCAAAGGCAATGTCTAGCTCAGTTCCCTTCATTCAATCTCCCCTCTTTTGTGAAATCCTAAATCTTCCACTACGTGTACACCTGTTTTCACAACTCCACATTCAACGCCTTGATGCACTTCTTTTTGAAAGCCTCAATCTGGTTTAAGCTTTCCTCGCTGTAAAAATTGAGTCTGAAACTAATTTCCCCATAGCCCGCTTCAAAACCGTCAAATCGTTGCAGCAAGTCATAAGTCTCGCCGTCCCAAATGCGGATACCGCCGAATTGCCCGACTGCCGCAAACCGGCTGCCGTCAGGATGCCAGGCCAGTGAATCTGCAAAAGGCGTGTATGGTTCTTGTACGAAGTACATTCCACCTCTCACTGACGTCAATGATTTTCCATCATTGCCGTCATGTATATGAAGTAAACATCCTTCCTCGATAATGAGGTACTTGCTCCCATCGGGTGAAAACTCCCCATCTTGTTCGTTGATCACCGAACTTTTAACATCAGGAAACAGGCTTTCCGCACGATTTATCTCGTTACGGTTAGGGATTGCTACAGAGGTACCGGTTTTGAGATCTACAATCTCGTGAGACCCCGCAAAGATTTTGTAATCCCCGGTGCAATCTACTGGATTGGAGACAGTTCTGATATCGAACGATTGCAGGGTCTTATTGAGTTCAACATCAACGAGATACGTTTCGTACAGAGTTACAATTGCGATGACGCTTTCCGTAAACCAGCAGACGGCCAAAGTTGAGTTCCGAGTTCGGGTATAACCGTTGATATGTCGTTCAGCGCTCTCCTCGAATTCGAAAAGCGCTTTGCCAGTTAGCGCATCCCAAACATGAGCTTCACCAGACCATGAGCCAGCAGCAAGTAGATTATCTGTAGGATGCCATTCAACCTGGGTCCATAGCAGATGATTCACAATTTCAGTTATGACCTCAAGCTTGTCTACATCTATAACCTGTATCTGTTTATCGACTTCTACATACATTGGAAATCCAATAGCGACAAGATCACCGGTGGCGTTCCAGCTCAAGGATCTCGGCGACATGTCATACTTGCCTTGCTCGATTTCAACGTAGCCCAATTCATTAAATTGGGCGTCAAAGAACCACAGCCCCTTTGTGCTGGCTATCGCGATCGTCTCGCCGTCAGGACTCCACTCGATCGCTGATGCAAAACCTCGGTCTTGCGCGGATGTGATATGGCATACCCATATCACGCAGATGGCTGCCAAGCATAAAGTCAGCCTTCTCATTTGCGTTCTCCTTTTTATCCAGACAATAGCTCACGGAAAACTATGGGCAGATACCATTGAGCGGCTTCTGCCTCGTCTGTATCTTTCCATTCTACCACTCGATCAATACACGGAGCGTCTATGCCACACTTAAAGAGGACATCCGGATCGTCAAAGACTTTGAAGATATTAATATCCTCATCCCTTATAGACTGGACTATGAATGTCTCACCAGATACTGCGGGATCAAGAACTGCTGTCATGAAGAGATCCGCCCAAAGTTCTTGCTCGAAGAATTGCTTGGCGACAAATCCCTCGATTATGTCCGAATAGACAGTCGCATCCAGGTTGAAAGAGTAATACCCCCAAGACCGGTCGCCATAATCTTGGCCGTATTCTCTGCTAACAGTGGCTATACGAGACATCCAGTACGGTGGTATTATGTCGGTAAGGTGATCCGTGAAGCCCCTGCTTCTGTCAACGACGTGTCCGAACTCATGCACGATGGTCGGGATATCGACTCCACTTCCTAGATACATCTTCTTGAGTTCTTCCACATCAGCGTTGATGAGCTTTCCTTCCTTATCATAGTAAGGTAGGGGCACAGAACCATACCCTTTGTCTTCGGGATCACTTTCTGCCCCAAGGTAGATCATCAATTGGCCAAACTTAGATTGGCCAAAGTGCTCCTTAAACGTCTTCAACGCTGCGTGCTCATCGTCGTATACTTCCTTTGCAAGGTAGTTGACGATGTGAGCGATGGATTTGTCAAGATTCTGCAATTGCCGCAGCCTGTTCGTATCGTAAGACCCCCTGGCCCATTCGATTTGAAATCCGTACTTTGATTCCAATGACTCCTCGTATTCTTGTAGAATTCCATACTTTGATCCGATACCAATAGAATCGGCGCCAGTTGTACCCTCTGAATCCCCTCCCATTCCCAAACGGAGTTCTGATTGGCGCTCAGATTCCCGCTGAAGCTCCGCTAACTCCCCGTCGCTACAGTCCGGAGGTTCGGCATATATGAACTCCAAAGCCATCCGCGGCGATTCAGCCTGCTCAAAGCAACGTCTAAACGTCAGGGGACGGTTTTCCATATCTTGTCTTACACGGAGGAATTCGAGGTTGCTGTAGGCATACAAACGATCTGAACCTACATCATCGACTAATCTCTCGGGGTCATAGTCATCTTGTACTTCTTCAATATCCGGTATCTTGTCAATAACCGGGGGAGTTGGCGCAGTGCGTGCTCGCTGCTTTGCGTTCTCCCATCGCTTCCTCGCCCTCTCTATACGTTTCTTACGTCTGTCCGCTTCTTCTTTGCTTGACGGTGGCCGAGCATAGCTTGTGACTTCGGGTGTGAGATAAGGGGATGGGCCCGTGTCAAAAGCCGGTGGTCCCGTCACAGGCTCCGGTTCCGGCGGCGAAGGCGGTTCTATTGGCGCCGGGGGTCGATCAGGGATTGGTTCTGGCGGAGGCTGCGGTATCAGCCACGGGAACTTCCACACGTTTTCAGATTCTGGTTTTTCTGGCTTGCCGCCGCCACCACCTTGCATTGGCATCGTCTTTTCCTCCCAAACATCAAGTTTGTTTGTGAATGCGCCGCCTAGATTTGCCCTGTCACAAGCCATCCGCGCGGCGCAACGCTTCATCCAATGTCGCTATGAAATCAGTATAGCACATTTGTTCGTAGAATAAAAGCGCTTTTGACCCCAATTGCTGAATCGATTGAACATCTTGTCAGCACCCACCCAGGCATCGCTCAGCGCTGGCGGGAAGATCACCTCGTTGACCAGGGCGGCGATGATCTGGTCGCTGCGCTGCTTCTC
>JAPOOU010000260.1 GCA_026713245.1 Chloroflexota bacterium | reverse complement strand
CGAAAGAACTGGAAGAAGCGGCGGTCATCGACGGCTGTACGCAGTGGCAGGCCTTTCGTCTGGTGATTATACCGATCGTACGTCCCGGCCTGGCGGCAATGGCGGTGCTGGTCTTCGTCTTCAGTTGGAAAGAGTTCCTGTTTTCACTGTCTCTGACGACCACCAGCGCCGGCCGAACCATACCTGTAGGCATCGCCAACTTCGTCCAGGAATTCAATATCCGCTACGGAGAGATGGCGGCTGGTTCCTTCGTCGCCATGATCCCGGCGCTGATCCTGGTTCTGCTCGCGCAGCGGCATATCATCAAGGGTTTGACCGTTGGCGCGGTCAAGGGTTAGCGGACAAAATGGCGCGAGAACCTCTCATCCGATGACCGCCGCCGTCAGCGACCTGCCGGGGAGCGATGCGCGGGCCTATTCGCGCTATCGATTTGTCATCGCCGTATTGATCCTTTGGGCTCACTTGTCGATTGGGCTGAACTTCTTCGCGGTCACGCCGCTTCTGCCGCTGGCGATTGATGATTACGACATCACGCGCGCCAGCGCCAGCTTGCTGGTGGCGCTGCCCACCTTGGTGAAAGCTTGTATCGGCTTTCCGGGCAGCTTGATTATCAACCGTTTCGGATTGAATCGGGTCTTCACCGTCAGTTGGTTCATGCTCGGCGCGCTGGCGCTTTCACCGTTGATGCAGGATTTCTATCTGATGCTCTTGCTGCGGCTTTTATACGGCATGGGCGCCGGTTTGATGATGACGGCTACAGCGTCGTTAATCATGCAATGGTTCCGCCCGAATGAGGTGCCCGTCATTAACACGCTCTTGTTGATCGTGATTAGTTTGGGCATCGCCATTTCGATCCCGCTGGCGGCGCCGTTGGCGGAGAATACTTCCTGGGAAGGCGTGCTTGGCATCTTCGGCGGCATCGGCTTGTGCGGCGCCTTTGCCTGGAAGCTTTACGGGCGCGCGCGATCGACGCACATTCAAGAAGCCGCGTCGATCTTCACCCTGCGCGAGGTTTGGGAGGTCTTTCGCGATCGCACGATCTTCCTGTTGGTAGTCGGCGATGCGCTGGTATTCGTCAATTACGCCGCGGTGACAAGCTGGCTGCCGACTTTCTTGCACGAGTTCCGTGGCATGGCCCTCGATCAAGCTGGCTATGTCACTGGTTTGCTGCCGGCAGTGGGCATATTCGCCGTGCTCTTGGGCGGTTTTTTGGCGCTGCGCGTGAAGAATCGACGCCTGCTCTTTCTGGCGCCGGGCGTCATGGTCGCCATCGGGGGATTCGGCATCTTCCTGTTGCGCGATCCACTGGCGATCAATCTGTCGATCCTTGCGCTGGGCTTCGGCACCTGGGTATATCAGCCGGCGTTATTGACATTGCCGATGCAATTGCCCTGGATGACGCCGCGTAAAATCACTGTGGTTTGGGGCGCATCGCTGACCATCGCCGGTTTCGGCATGTTCATCTCACCGGTTGTTGTGGGCGCGTCGCGCGATCTGTTTGGCACCTTCGTCCCGGGCTTCTCCATTTGGGCGATATTCGGTTGCGCCCTGATATTCACAGGCGTCTTCTTGCCGAAGCAGAAGCGCAGTCATTAAAAGCAAACTTGATCGGGAGCAATAGAAAAGAGGAGAGAACATGTCCAATGCGTTGAACCAACAGAATAAGGAGATTGTGTGGGACTTCTGGCAGAAACTTAATCACGTCGGCGCCGAAAACGCCCCCGATGTGATCCGCGCCGTTGTGCATGACGATGTCGACTGGAACGGATCGGCGCCCATCGACCGGATTGTCGGCGTCGAGGGCCTGATTTCGGATTTCTGGTTGCCATTGCTGCATTCTTTCCCGGATCTCAAACGCGCGCCTTACGTCTTTATGGGCGGGATCGAAAGCGGCCTGTCCGAATGGGCTGGCGAACCGGGGGGCGAATGGGTCACCGGCTGCGGCTATCTCACCGGCGCCTTCGTGAACGATTGGCTGGGCATCCCCGCGACCGGCAAGAAGACCAATATCTGGTTCGGACAGTTCTATTTGATGCGCGAGGGCAAAATCGCCGAAAGTTATGTTCAGTATGATGTTCTTGCCGTCATGCGCCAGGCGGGTTTTCAGGTCCTGCCGCCGGCGCCGGGCGCGGAGGGCGGCAAAGTTCCCGGTCCAGTCGCCAAAGACGGCATTCTATTGACGGAGCAAGACCCGCTGGAATCACGCAAGAGCCTGCAACTGGTAGAAGCGATGGGCAAGGGCTTGATGCGTTACGTGCGCGACCGCGACGGCGGCGATATGAGCCGCATGGAGCAGGACAAATACTGGCATCAAGACATGAAATGGTACGGATCAAGCGGCATCGGCGGCTGCTTCACGCTGGAAGAATTTGAAGACTTCCACCAGCGCAATTGGCTGCATGGCTTCGGCGACCGCCACCTGGACATGGATCGCGGCGGGCGCAGCATGGGTTTCATCGGCGAAGGCAAATATGCCTGCGGCGGCGTATGGGACAGCTATTTCTCATACAATAACGGCGATTATGCTGGCATCCCGGCCACGGGCAAACTCATGACCATGCGCGATTTCGACTGGTGGAAGCGCGAAGGCGACTACTTGATCGAAAACTGGGTGCCGATCGATATAATCGACCTGTGCCGACAGATGGGCGTCGACTTGATGGAGCGGCTGCGCGCGCAGATCGAAGCGCGCAAGAGCAACGGGTAAAACAGTTGTCGATGACAGTCGAGACCGGGCGATCTAGTCCGCCGTGATCTGCATGACCACTTTGCCGAAGTGATCGTGCTCTTCAAGAATGCGATGACCTTCGCGGATTTGTGACAGGGGAAGAACGGTGTCGATCACCGGACGCAGCAGGCCCCGGTTAGCCAAATCAAGCACGGTGACCAGCTCGTTGTAGGTGGCGCCGTTGGCGCCGAGGATGCTCAGCTGGCGGTGGTAGATTTGGGCTATCGCCAGTTCCAATTGCCGACTGGAATGCGACCCGCAGACCACCATGCGGCCATTGCGCGCCAGGGTCCGCAATGAATCGGCCCAGGTCTTGCCGCCGACGTTGTCCTGAACGACATCGACGCCGCGCCCGTTACTGGCGTCGATTACCTGTTCAACCCAGTCTTCGTCGTGATAGTTGACGACGTGGTCCGCGCCCAGTTCCAGCGCTTTGCGAGACTTGTCGGCTGTTGAGGTGCTGGCGATCACCCGGGCGCCGGCATACTTGGCGATTTGGATACCCAGGCTGGCAACGCCGCCGCCCGCGCCCGGGATGAAGACGGTCTCCCCGGCGCTCAAGCCGGCCACGGTAATCAACATGCGCCAGGCGGTACCGGCGACGACTGGCAGCGCCGCCACCTCAATATGATTGAGATTCTTCGGTTTTGGGATCAGATTGCGGGCCGGCACGACGACGTACTCCGCCAAGCCGCCGTTGATGTGCTCGCCGATGATCCGATGCTGCGGGCAAACGGTCACCTCTCCCTGCCGACAGAATTCGCAGTCGCCGCAAGTGACAAGCGAGTACACCGTTGCTTCGTCGCCTGCACCCCAGCCGGACACGTCCGCGCCGACCGAGTCCAGTTCGCCGCTGATATCGACGCCCGTCGTCATAGGCAGCGGGATCGCGCCGAACTGGGGTCCCTTGCGGATGCCCACATCCAGCCAATTGAGCGCGCAGGCATGCACCTTTAGACGCGCTTCGCCCGCCGCTGGCTGCGGGATGGGCAAGCGCTCCAACTGGACGACATCCCGGTCGCCGTGCTCGTGTATGACCGCCGCAAGCATTTCGCTCATCGTGACATTCCTTCCCAACTCCATTTTAGTTGCCGCGCAACCGCGCGCGACGGCTTATTCTTTTATGACAAGCGTGCCCAGCGGCACGCGCGCGTCGACAAAGGGGCTGCCATCCGCGTCAGTCGCCGCTACCCTTTCCCCATCACGACTGCGATAGAGGCCCGTGAAAACTTGATACAGGCCCGGCGTCAGATCTGCCGGGAGCGGCGCCTGCCAGGTTTCGCTGTCGACGAGCCCGCTGTACCAAAGACGGGTCGGCAAACGCGGCCCCAGCGGTTCTTGATCGTAGACAAACCAGTCGTCACTCTCTACTCGCCCCAAATGCAGAAATTGCACATGGTCTTCGCGGCCATTTTCGCTGCTACCCCAGGCAAATGGAATAACCAGATTCTCTCCCGGTCGCGCGTTTTGGGGCAGGTCCACCGCGACGAGCGCGAATCCGTTTTCGAACTTGGCGAGAGGCGCGGTCGCCGGCGCCGGCGATTTGGCCGGCAAGACCAGTTCGCCCAGCATTACTTGTGTCTCGCTCAGGAGGTTGAGATCGCTGGAGAGGACCTTCTGATGCAGAAACTCGCCGTCGATATCATGCCAGAGCGTCAGTACCAGCGAAAGGGCGCGATTGGCCGCTGTCTGCGGCGGGATTGCAACCTCCAGCCACTGTCGATAAACATGGCTATAGCCAGGAGCGGCGAGCAAGCCAGCCTGACGGCTCACATGCCGGTCACGGCTGGCGACGGAGTCGCCGCTAGCTTGGTCGACCAGGTGCGCCGAAAAGCCCTTCCCGACATAATCGCCCCGCTTGGCGGACGGATAAAGCCGGAGGACGTAGGCGCCGTCTTTGCTATCAACGCGGTAGCCGTGCAAGCGCAGTCCTGACTCGAACTGGACGGAGGCGGGCTGCGCCAAGAGCCGGAGCTCCAGACGCGGAATAAAAGCATTGTGGACAAGCAAGAGTATCCAAAGCGCTGGCAAGGCATAAAGGGCGCGCCGGACGCGGGGCTTCAGCGTCGGAACTGACAGTGACAAATGGCCAAGCACCGCAAGCAACACCAGCCAGACGCCCAGAAACTCAAGAGATTCTTCGTAGTTATGAGGCCAAAGGCAACCGTAGAGCGGCAGAAAGCCCAAACGGTCGCATATCGGCCGCTGCCCATGTAGCAATATGCCGCCTATGGCGCTCATCGCCAAACCGGTCAGCAGGCACAGGTGCCACATCCGCGCGCGCCGCGGCGAGCGGAAGGCTATAGTCGCCGTTGCCACTGCCAGCACCGCGCCGAGCGCGGCGTAGTATCCCTGCCAGTTTGCGATATCTTCGTGAAAGCCAACGTACTCATCCCAGGCTAGAAACAAGAAAACCAGAGCAATCGCGCCCAGGTAGAGACGCACCGGAGCGGATCGCGCCTTGGCAAGCCAGGCCGTCAACAGCGCTACGACCGCGACCAAGGTCAATTGCGCGGATGCCAGGGTACTGGGAATATTCCATTCTTGATTCAGACTCCAGAGCCATATCTCGAATTTCGATGCCGGCCGGAGGCCGATCGACAGTGTGATCACGATTATCTGCGCCGCCAGCATGGCGCCTGCCAGCCGAGCGCAGGGCGCCGCCAGATGTGGCATCAGTCTCCAGTAACTGACTAGCCCAACCGGGACATAAAGCGCGAAGAGAAAGGCGAAGATCAATTTCTCGTTTGAAACTGCGAACTCGCTGCTGTCGTCTGACGCCATACTCGGGCGCGTGGAGGACGAGGCCGGCTTGGCGGGTTCGCCCATTTCGACCCCGGTTTCATCCAGTAATTGCTGTTCGCCATTGCCAGCCTCCCGGGGCGCGCTGGCTGCGGATTGAACCGACGCGGGCTCGTCCAGCAGCCGGACCGCAATTCCCGGCAGCCATGAATTGGCGGAAAACAGGAGGGTTGCAAGAATCGGCAACGTGTATAGGAAATGTCGGATACGGGGCCGCGGCCTTGGCGCTGCGTCGGAAAAATGCCCGAGCATGGCGACCAGTGCCAGCCAGTTGCCCGCAAACTCGAGCGTTTCTTCCAGGAAGCGGAACGACAGACAGTCGCCGGCGCGAGCGACTCCAACGGGATCGCAGTATTCAGGAAAACTATCCAGCACGATGCCGCCCATCGCGGTGAGACAGAGACCAGCGAGCAGGCATAAATGCCAGATTCGCGCGCGCGCGGGCGAGCGCATGGCGACCACGATTGTTGCCAACACAACTGCCGCGCCGAAGAGAATATATGGTTCTTTTATCGCGCTATTATTTAGCAATTGCCAGTCGAAAAAATCGTCCAGCCCAATATACGGGAACACCAGTCCGATCCCGATCAGATAACGACGCTGCCATGCGGAGCGCTCCCTCGCAAGCCAAGCCGTCGTCAGCGCCACGGCGCCGATCAGCGCAAGTTGTGCGGAAGCAAGGCTCGAAGGGATATTCCTGGCATGGTCCAGCTTCCACAGCCACTCTTCAATAACCGAAGCGGGTCGGATTTCCAGCGACAGCACGACCACGAGTATTTGCGCTAGCAGAAAGCCAGTCGCCACCCGTCTGGAGGCGGGCGACAGGCGAGGGATCAGCCACCGATAAGCGATCAGGCAAACCGGGACGTAAAGCAGGAGGAGGAAGACGCGATTCAATGACTCGCCTGAACCCAGCAAATCAGGACCACCCATGGTTTCCATTATCCACTATGGCGGTACGCTTCGAATAGTCACGTATCCCAAGGGCACACGCGCATCGACAAACGGTGTCCCCTCAGCGTCAGTCACAGCCAACCGCTCCAGATCGCTCATACGATAGAGCCCGGTGAAGACTTGATAACGACCGGGCGCGAGATCGGCCGGGAGCGCCACCCGCCAAGTTTCGCTGTCGGCGAGCCCGCTGTACCAGAGCCGGGTGGGCAAGCGCGGACCCAGCGGTTCTTGATCGTAGACAAACCAGTCGCCGCTCCCTACGCGCCCCAAATGTAGATACTGCGCGTAGTCTTCGCGGCCATTTTCGCTGCTGCGCCAGGTAAATGGAATAACAAGGTTCTCCCCGGGTTGGGCGCGTTCGGGCAAGTCAACTGCGTCGAGCGCGAATCCGTTGGCAAATTTAGCGAGCGGGGCGGTCGACGGGGCCGGCGCAGCGGCCGGCAAGACTAGTTCGCCCAGGACGACTTGCGTTTCGCTCAAGAGTTTGCGATCGCTGGAGAGGACCTTCATGTGTTCATAGACGCCGTCATTCTCGCGCCAGAACGTTAGCACGACCCAAAGCGCGCGGTTGGCTGGCGTTGTTGGCGGAATTTCAAGCGCTGCATACTCGCGGTAAATGGGCTCATATTGACCGCCGAATATCAAGATTTCAAACTGCGGGCGCACTAACTGGTTGCGGCTGATGTAGGATTCTCCGCTAGCCTGATCGACAAGATGAACGGAAAACCCTACTTCTCTACGACCGATATGATTCCAGTCCCAGGCGATAGCGCTGGCATAAAGCCGGAGAATAAAGGTTCCACGCCCTTCACTTTCGATGCGATAGCCCTTCAACTGGATACGCTTGTCGAATCTTACCGCTGCCGGCTGCGCCAGGAGTTGCATTTCAAAGCGGGGGACGAGCGGAACAAGGAAGATCAACACAATCCAGACTAACGGCAATGCGTAAGGCATATACTGGACACGCGCCGATGACGATCGCGTCGCATCGGAAAAATGCCCGAGCATGGCGATCAGCGCCAGCCAGATGCCCAGGAATTCGACGATCTCCTCAGGGATCCGGTAGTCAAGGCAATCTTCCAGGACTATAAAACCCAGGTTGCCGCAGAATGGCGGCAAATCATCAACGACTACAGCAGCAATTGCAACCAGTGCAAGGCCCGTAAGCAGGCATATGTGCCATATCCTTGCGCGTCGTGATGAACGCAGCGCCAACGCCGTCGTTGCCAGTACAGTCGCCGCGCCAAGTATGGAAACGTTTATTTTCCAGGCTCTGGAAGATCCGAGGTCTTTCCAGGCGAAAAACTCGTCTAGCGCCAGGTACAGGAATGACAAACCGAGCCCGGCCAGGTAAAGACGAAACAAAGCCGGTCGCGCCCGAGCGAGAAAGGATGTCAATAGCGCCAGACCACCGGCCAGCGCCAATTGCGCCGACGAGAATGTCGACGGGATGTTAAATTCCCGATCCAAAGCCCAGAGCCTCCCCTCGAAGACGGAAGCCGGCTGGATAATTTCTGACAGCGCCACCACCAGTATCTGCAGAGCCAGCATGCCAATCCCCAGGCTTTTGGCTGGCCGCGACATCCCCGGGAACAGCAGCCTGGCGCTCACCAAACAGAGCGGAACATAGGCGATCACTATAAAGATGCGTATGAATGACGCGTTGGAAACTAGCAACTCGCCGCTATTCATCGCCGCCGTTCCTCCATCGCCCGACTTACCCCCGCTGTCAGCGCCGGTGTCCCGCGAACTTCACGGGATATCGCCAGCCGGGCTCGGATTAGCTTGCCTTGATGATCAGATGGCCCAGGGGCACGCGGGCATCGGTAAACCGGCTTCCATCCGAGTCGCTGGCCGGCGCCCGTTCCTGGTCCCGCGTACGATAAAGCCCGGTGAAGACTTGATATCGACCGGGCGCGAGATCGGCCGGGAGCGGCACGCGCCAGGTTTCGCTGTCGGCGAGGCCGCGGTACCAGAGCCGGGTGGGCAAGCGCGCTCCTAAGGGTTGTTGGTCGTAGACGAACCAGGCGCCGCTGTCTAGGTGACGCAAATGTAGGTATTGCACATAGTCTTCGCGGCCATTTTCGTCGCTGCGCCAGGCAAATGGAATAACCAGATTCTCGCCGGGTCGGGCGCTTTCGGGCAGCTCCACCGCGCCCAGCGAGAAGCCGGTGTCGAACTGGGCGAGAGGCGCTGTCGTCGGCCTCGGCGTATCGTCCGGCAGGACTAGCTCGCCCAACAGTACTTGTGCTTCGCCCAGGAGTTTGAGATCACTGGAGAGCACCTGGTCGTAAACGATTTTGTCATCCTCTTTGTGCCAAAGCGTCAGCACAACCCGCAAGGCGTGGTTGGTCGGCGTGCCTGGAGGAAACCGAATGCGCTTCCACTGTCTATAAATCGGCTCGTGCCCCGGCGCCAGATAGAATTCGAGTCGACGATAGGCATGTGTATTGCGGCTGACGATAGATTCCCCAGTGATCTGGTCGACGAGGTGAATGGAGTATCCCAGGCCGTTGTAGTCCCAGCGCTCTGGAGACAAATAGAGACGGACGGTAAAATTGCTCGCTCTCTTGTCGATGTGGTAGGAATGCATACCAGTGCCCGACTCGAACGCTACAGCTGCGGGCTCTCCGCCAACCTGGCGCGCAATTGGCCAAATGGGCGCGGTCGGCACAATAAAGACGATCCAAAGCGCTGGCATCAAATACAGCCCCCTGATTACGCGCCTTGAAGGTGGCGACGCCTCTGAAAAATGGCCGAGTAACGCGACCAGCGCGAGCCAGACGCCCAGGAACTCGAGGATTTCTTCCAACTCCCAGACGGTGCTACGCGGGCACTCGCCGATGTAGAGCAAGCCAAAATCGCCGCAGAGGCTGCCAAACCGTTCGACATGGATTGCGCCCAGTGCGCTTAGTGCCAGCCCCGCCAGCAGGCAGGCGTGCCATTTTCGGGAATTCCGGGGCGAGCGCGCCGCCGCAACCAGCGTCCCCGCCACAACCGCCGCGCCCAACTCAATGTAGAAATCCCAAGATATTCTATACTCGTGCAGTGTGAAGAACTCATCGCTGGCCAGAAACAGGAAGACCAAACCGACCCCGACATAGTACAGGCGCTGCAACGCCATGCGTGGCCGGGAAAGCCAGGCGCAGAACAGCGCAACTCCCCCGACCAGCGCCAATTGCGTCGAAGCGAGCGCAGCGGCCACATTCCATTCTCTGTGAAGATGCCACAGCCAGGTATAAAAGCTCGAGGATGATTCAATGTACAGGGCATTGAAGATTGTCAGCGCCTGCGCAGCCAGCATCACGCTCGCCAGGCGTCGCGCCACTTTTGACATTTGGGGCCAAAGCCAGCGGTAGACGAACAAACCGGCAAGCGCGTACAACACTGGGAAGATGATGCGAGTAAGCGTTTCGACCGTTACGTAAAGTGTAGCACTCTCCATCAGCGCCAAACTCCCCTCGTCACTCTACAATCAGACTTCCCAGTGCTACGCGGGCATCGACAAAAGGCGCTCCTTCAGCGTCGGTGGCCGGCACGCGCACCCCGTCGCGCGCGCGATAGATGCCGGTGAAAACATTATATTGCCCGGGCGCGAGATCCGGCGGCAGCGGCACGCGCCATGTTTCGCTGTCGGCAAGCCCACGGTACCACAAGCGCGCCGGCAAGCGCGGACCCAGGGGTTGCTGGTCATATACAAACCAGGCGCCGGTCTCCTCGTGACCCATGTGCAGAAACTGCACGTAGTCCTCTTGGCTGTCGCTGTCGCTGCGCCAAAGGAATGCGACATTGAGCGTCTTACCGGCTTTAATACTCCCAGGCAGATTTACGTCGTCAAGGCTGAGTCCGTTGTCGAAAACCGCCAGCGGCGCTGTCGAGGATGCGCTTGCGGCTTTGGGCAGTACAATTTCCGCCAAGACTACTTGGGTATTACTCAGCACTTGACGATCGCTGGCGATAATCTGCTGAAAATCATGTCTGTTGACCTTTTCGCGCCAAATCGTCAGCAGGATCCAATACGCGCGGTTGGTCGGCGTTCCTGGTGGGAACGGCAGCTCCAAGCCATTGTGAAATAGTGGCGCGTAGGCAGGACCGAAGAGCCAGGCATCCTGTGGAATATGCGCGACCTCATTGAGGCTGGCGATAGACTCCCCGCTTTCCTGGTCCACCATGTGAACAGAGTAGCCCAGGCTGACGCCACGGCCGATATAGTCGCGTGGCCGAGCAGTTGCATATAGCCGAATACGGACAGAGTCGCCTTCGTGGTCGATACGGTATCCGCGCAAAGCCACGCCTGATTCGAACTGTACATCGGCCCGCTGCGCCAGAAATCGAAACTCAAGCTGAAGAACCAGGGGAGCTAGAAGCAGCAAGAGAATCCAAAGTGCCGGCGCCATATAGAGAAGCCCTTGTATTTTCGGCTTTGGCTTTGGGACCGCGTCAGACAGATGACCAAGCAAGGCGACAATTGCAACCCAGATGCCAAGGAGCTCAAGGGATTCTTCCCAAAACGATAGTTGCAGACATCCATCCAGGGGCAGGAATACGAATCTGCCGCAAAGGGGCGGCATCCTGTCGATGATAATCCCGCCCATCACGCCTATCGCGACCCCCGCTAGCAGACTACCGTGCCATATCAATTTCTGTCGTGGCGAGCGCAAAGCCACCACGATTGTTGCGATTACAATTATTGCGCCGAGTGCGCTGTATGGAATTGCCAGTTGGCCATGTTCGTGTAGTTTGAAGTATTCATCCAAAGCGAGATAGGGGAATATCAGACCGATGCTCGCCAGGTAGAGGCGCTCCCAAGCGGGGCGCTTCTTGGAAAGCCAGACTGTCAGGAAAGCGATGCCACCGACCAAAGCCAATTGCGTCGATGTAAGCGTGGACGGGATGTTCCACTCCTGTTCCATATTCCAAAGCCATACCTCAAATCCCGATTTTGGTCGGTAGAGCAGCGCCGCGACTATCACAAATACCTGTGCCGCGAGGCAAAGGCCAGCCAGACGCTTGTACGCTAGCGACAGGCGAGGAATCAGTCGCCAGTAAACGAGCGCGCAGACCGGAACATATACCAAAATGAGAACGGCGCGGATGATTGTGTCTTCAGAAATCAGCAGCTCGGTACCATAAGACATTGTCGTCTGCCCATTTTCTTTCTGGCGCGCATCGCCTGGTTATTTGCATTCCTAAATGTGTTCAGGTCCAGCCCGCAGGGACTACTTTCACTCGATTGTCAGTGTGCCCAGCCGCACACGGGCGTCCAGCCAGCGTTCGCCCGTTGAGTCGCTGGCCGGCACGCGTTCCCGGTCGCTCGCGCGATAAATGCCGGTGAAAACATTATACTGCCCGGGCGAAAGATCCGGCGGCAGCGGCACGCGCCATGTTTCGCTGTCGGCAAGCCCACGGTACCACAAGCGCGCCGGCAAGCGCGGACCCAAGGGTTGCTGGTCATATACAAACCAGGCGCCGGTCTCCTCGTGACCCAAGTGCAGAAACTGCACATAGTCTTCGCGGCCCTCGGCCTCGCTGCGCCAGGCGAAGTTTATGCTCAGGGTCTCGCCAAGTCCGGCGCTTTCCGGCAAATCGACGGCCTCGAGGGCGAATCCGTTGTCGAATACAGCGAGCGG
>JAPOOU010000191.1 GCA_026713245.1 Chloroflexota bacterium | reverse complement strand
CATCAATTAAGTGCCAAGCGGCTCGTCAGTTCGCCTCCGTCCCAAACTCGGTTGGGCATACTTTCTGCCAAGGACACACAGGGGATCGCGCACCGTATCCGAAATTTAGCATAAATGGACGGATATCGCAATTTTCCGCTATTTTTTCAAGATGGGTTGTGAAAGTAGGACACCGAGAAAAGCCTTTCATTTATAAATACTGTGAGACTGCACTTCAATTTTGAACCCATAATAAGTGTTTTCACCCATTTGTATGTCGATTCTATAGGAGTTCTGCCCCGAAAAAACTTAAACTCTGTGTCCTCCGTAGAGCCAATAAAGTAATGCAATTCTCGCTAAAGCAACGATCTGTAGGGGCGACATAGCATGTCGCCCGAAACCACAAGTTGCGGCCGCGGCGGGCGACCAGATTGGTCGCCCCTGTTACGTAAACCGCGTCGCTCAAGCGACGGGAAGGCTTACGATTTTGCGTGAGCGCGGCATTCCTGGGACCTTTTCGCCGATTACGCGCCGAGCGGCTACAAGGCTCACTTTTCGTTGCGCGACTTACTTGGACTTACTGCTGCGCTCTCGGTGTTGAAAAATAATCTGACGCGATTGCTCTGCGCCGTCGACAGTCGTTTTGTAAAAATCGCACAAATGTTGTAGCTTATACGGTGATGAGTTGACGAGTCTTTGGCTCGCATTCGCTTGCTGCCGGGAAAGGAGGCTGGAGGCAGAGGTGGCTCATGTTTTGCAGTGGCAGCATTGTCATTTAATGGATTGGAGCAAATCATGAACAAGAAAATCGGCAATTATTCGCGGCGTGATTTCCTAAAGGCGATGGGCGCGCTATCGGCTGGACTGGCGGCGAACCCGCTGCTGAACAACGGCATCAGGGCGCTGGCGCAGGATGTGATGAGCCAGCCGCCAATCACCGTCCTGATCAATGACTCGCCCTGGTTCCCCGGTTTTGCCGCCATGGTGGAGCTCTACACCGAAACCACCGGCAACGAGGTCAACCTCGATGTCACCCCCTTCCCGGGCATGCTCGACAAAACCCGGAATGCGACGCAGGCCTCGGAGAGCGAATACGATGCGGTCGCCATTACCGAGCAGAACATTCCCTTCTTCTACAGTTCGGGTTTGTTGAAACCCATCCTGGATATCGACGCCGATTATGCGCTGAATGACAACATCATCAGCTATGGCGACGCCGCGCGATGGGACAGTGACCTGGGCGTCAACGGACCGAATGGCACCATCCTCGGCATCCCGATCAACGGCAATATCCAACTCTACTACTATCGCCGCGATTTGTTTGAACAAGCGGGCATCGAGCCGCCAAAGACCTTCGACGAGATGGAAGCGATCGCCGAGCAATTGGGCAACCCCCCGCGCATGTTCGGCAATGCCAATCGCGCCAACCCCATCTGGTGGGAATTCGGCGCTTATGTCGATTCCTATGACGCGGAATATGTCCGGCTGGAAGACGATGGCAGTTGGTCAGTCGGCTTCGAGCGACCCGAGGGCTTGGAAGCGGTGCAGCGCTGGCTGAAGCTGGGCCGGACCTGGGCGCCGCAGAATTATGCCGATCTTGGTCAGGGCGATTTGCTGGCGCTGATGGCCAGCGGCCGACTGGCGCAGGTCCACATGGTTGGCGCCGCGGCGCCCAATTATGACAACCCGGAGATCTCCATCGTCGGCGGCAATATGGGCGCCACGGTTGTACCCGGCGTCACTGCCGAAGCGCGCTCGCCGCGGACCGGTATGTGGGTAATGTCACATCCGGGCAACTTGCCGACGGAGCGCGCCGCGGCCGGTCTGGAGTTCGTCAAATGGCTGACGACCAAAGACAATCAGTTGGCTTATGCCAAAGCCGGCGCTATTCCGGTACGTCAGGATACCTATGAGGAGCTGGCGACAGACGAGGTTGTCGGCTGGTGGACGAGCGCATTTGCCGAAAGCACACCCTTCCTGCATCCGGAGACGCGCTTGCCCGAGACGCCCTTGATCCGCGATAGCGTCTCGACGCGCTTGGCTCAGGCCTATGTCGACGAGATCAGCGCCGAAGAAGCGGTCGCGCTGATGGCAGGGGAGATCCGCACAGTTATGGAGGACGCCGGCTACACCGTTTCCTAGCGCCGGCAGCATAGTTTACGGAGGAATTGACTGCTCGCATTCAGTGGGCGATCAATTCCTTCGTCGCGCCAGTGTTCTGTCTGTACAGCCTGAAAAACGGAGCCTGTAGCGGCGCCCTCGAGCCCGGCAAGAGATGAAAAACGGAGTGGATATGGCGCCAGTTTCATTGAAAAAGACCGGGGACATCCGGACGCTATTATTTGGTCAGGGCAGCTTCAAATATTGGTCCCTGGCGCCGTTGCTCATCGTCCTGATTATCTTCACCGTATTGCCGATTGCACAGCTCTTGCAGATGAGCGTGTCCGAGCTGGAATTCGTCGAGGGCAAACTGGTATCGGAGTTTATTGGTCTCGGCCAGTTGGACAATCTGGCGAAGGATCCCATCGTAGGCATCGCCATCAAGAATACCCTGGTCTTTGTCGTCGCTGTGGTGCTCATCGAGACGATGACCGGCTTCACCCTGGCCTTGGCAATCAGCCGCACGAAGACCTTGTCCATCCTCTACCGCAGCGTGGTCATCATCCCGCTGCTGATCCCACCGGTGGCCATCGGCACGATGTGGTCCCTGATGTACGACTTCAATTATGGGCTTTTCACCACGATTCTGATCGAGTTGGGGGTGCAGAATCCGCCGCTCTGGACGGCCGACCCTGATCTGGCGTTGATATCGGTCATCATCGTCGATGTCTGGCACTGGACGAGTTTTATGTTCTTGATCATGCTGGCGGGCATCGAGTCCATTCCGCCCCAGCTGCTGGAAGCGGCGCGGGTCGATGGCGCTAACGAATATCGCATGATCCGCCATGTTATCCTGCCGGTGATGGCGCCCACCATCTTGGTGGCGATGCTCCTGCGCACCATCCTGGCCTTCAAAGTCTTCGATCAGATCTTCGTGCTGACTTCGGGCGGGCCGGGCACGGCGACGCAGGTGATCAGCATGCACATTTACAAGGTCTTCAGCGAGCAGTTCCGTCTTGGTTATGCCGCATTTCTTTCGCTGCTGGTGGCGGCCTTCATGACTGTCTTTGTCGCCTTCTATCTCTGGGCGAGCCGTGTCGTGAGGAGGCGCCTGGGATGAGACAGCGCAGCGTTTCCAAAATCAGCCTGAATCTGATCTTGCTCATCGTCGTCTTCATCATCCTCTTTCCCGTCTTTTATATCGTGCAGACTTCGTTGAAGAGCACGGCGGACATTTACAGCGGCGCCTTTTTCTTCACGGCGAAGACAGCGAATTACGAAGAGATATTCACCGGCAGCCGCAGCAATTTCGCGGAGTTGACGCGCAACAGTCTCATCGTCTCGTCGAGCGTGGCGATCATCTGCGGTTTCATCGGCTCGCTGGCGGCCTATTCCATCTCGCGGTTGAACTGGTCGCGCTGGGTCGGCGGCGGCATTCTGGTTTGGCTGTTGTTCATAAACATGATGCCGCCAATTGTTTTCGTCACGCCCTACTATCTTTGGGCGCGCGCGGCCGGCAT
>JAPOOU010000208.1 GCA_026713245.1 Chloroflexota bacterium | reverse complement strand
CCTTTTTTTGCTTGGGTCGTAAAGGGACAGTAGCATAAATGTTCTAGCAAAGGGCGACAAAATGTTCACGGTTTCGGCACAGAGTCGCGGGCTGGCGGGGTTGGCGCGTTGGCGGGGTTGGTACAGGGTGTTTTGGCCACAGAGGTCGCGTAGACACTGACCGCCGACACTGACCGCCTGTCGCCCCTACATGGCTTGTCTTTATGTTGTGGTTTGGTAGGCAAAATGGCGTCATTTTCTTGCTGTCGGGCGTGTATTTGGCTTCGTTTTGTCCGCCAGAAGTACGTGCAAGCAAGTCGCGCAACAAAAGCGAGCCTTGTATGGGTGACCAATCTGGTCGCGTGCTGCCGCTGCGACTTGTGACTTCGGGCGACATGATAGGTCGCGTAGGCACTGACCGCCGGTGGCGGTTTCGGGCGGGAGGGCGAGCCACTGCTGGGGGTACAGGTTTTGACGTGATTGCAGGCGGTGATTTTGGGCGACCTGCGCGCCCCTCGGAGATACTTTCTATGTTCAACCGAAAAGGATACACTACCCGAAATCAGGTTTGGGAACTTGCAATGTCCAGGCGCTATAATAGGATCATCTTGTTGATATGGATCGACGTCCGATGACTAAAGTACCTTCGCTCGACAAGAGTCTGGCAAAGCGTGTCCTGCAGCGCTTTGGCATGCCGGATCGTCCGCATGCAACTGAAAGTACGCTACGACGCTTGCTCGACAGGTATACGCGAATCGTACCTTGGGAAAGCGCTTCGCGCATCGTCCGCCGGGCAGAAAAGGAATCGCGGGATGATTGTCCGGTCTTTGCCGAGGCCTTCTGGGAGAGCGCGCTCGAACGGGGTACGGGGGGCACTTGCTACGAGAGCAATTACGCTTTCTTTAGCTTGCTGCGACGCCTTGGTTATGACGGGTACTTGACTATCAACGACATGGGAGCAGCGATCGGCTGCCACAGCGCTATCATCATTTGGCTTGACGGACGCAAGCATCTGGTGGATGTCGGCTACCCGCTGCACGCGGTTTTGCCGTTGCCCGAATGCGGTTCGGAGGCGGTCGAAAGTCCCTTTTTTCGTTATGAAGTTCGAGCTACAGTCGTCAATCGCTACACGATTTGGCGTCGACCGCATCCGCGCGACTATGTTTTCAACCTTGTCGACGAACCGGTATCGGATGCCGATTACCGCGCGATCACGGTTCACGACTATCGCCGCGACGGCGGTCAGTTTTTGAACGAGGTCGTCATTCACAAAGTGATCGACGATCAACTCTGGCGCTTCAACAGCGACGATTCGCCCTGGCATTTGCAGGTCTTCGTCGACGGGCAACGTCAAAATCATTACCTGGACGGGGATGTCGCCGGGCAATTGGCGTCGACTTTCGACATGGATCGCGTCGTGGTGGCAGGAGCGATGCAAGCGTTAGGCTTGACGTAGGACAAGAAACTTAGGCGATCGTCACATCCTCGTTCAGATAGACATCTTGAATCGCGTTTAGCAGGCGAGCGCCTTCTGCCATAGGGCGCTGGAAGGCTTTGCGACCACTGATCAAGCCCATGCCTCCGGCGCGCTTATTTATTACCGCTGTCTTGACCGCCTCGGCGAAATCGTTGACGCCGCTTGCGCCGCCGGAGCTAATCAAGCCGATCTTGCCCATGTAACCGTTGGCGACCTGGTAGCGGGTCAGGTCGATGGGATGATCACTGCTGAGTTCGCTGTAGATTCGTTCATCGAGCTTGCCGTAGGAGGAATCTCCACTGTTAAGCGCCTTGTAACCGCCGTTCTGTGTGGGCAACTTCTGTTTGACGATATCGGCGCTCAGCGTCACGCCCAGGTGATTGGCTTGCCCGGTGAGATCGGCGCTGGATTCGTGGTTGGCGCCGTTGCGCGTGAAGGCTGGATTGCGCATATAACACCAGAGGATGGTTGCCAAGCCCAATTCGTGAGCATAATGAAATGCATCCGCGACTTCGATCATCTGGCGGTTGGAGTCCTCCGAGCCGAAATAGACGGTGGCGCCGATTGCGACAGCGCCCATATCCCATGCTTGCTTGACCGTCCCGAACATGATCTGCTCGTGCGAATTGGGATAGGTAACCAGTTCATTGTGATTGATCTTGACGATATAGGGGATACGATGGGCAAATCTACGCGCGGTCATACCCAGAACGCCAAAGGTTGATGCGACGGCATTACAGCCGCCTTCCAGAGCCAATTCGATAATCTTTGCCGGATCGAAGTAGGCGGGGTTAGGCGCAAAGGAGGCGCCCGCCGAATGCTCGATGCCCTGGTCAACGGGCAAGATCGAGACATATCCCGTGCCGGCAAGGCGACCGTTATCGTAGATCTGCTGCAAACTGCGGATCACTTGCGGAACCCGATCGCTATCCATCCAGACGCGCTCGGCGAAGTCCGGACCCGGCAGCGCCAGGTTTTGCTTGGGAATGGTGGTGGAACGGTGGTTCAAGAGATAATCGGCTTCGTCGCCGAGGTATTCGGCAACCTTGTCGACCCGCAACTCTGGACTTGCTATCGCCATGATGGATTCCTTGGGCTATTCGGACGATTTAGACACGATTATAACAGGGTTTTGCGGGTAACTCCTTCGTGACACTAAAAGTGTCACGAGAATCATTTTTGACCAAATCAACGGAGCAATTCCGGACAATCGCGATCTTCCTTAGATCTTTTGCTTGGGAAACTCTGATATGATTGGTTGATGTAGAATGTTTTGAGTTAGGAAAACACGTTGACTGTTGATCAGCAGATCAGAGCAATTGCCGCAAAATATGCCGCAGTTTTGGAAACGCGAGTTCAGGATCGTGTCGCAGAAATGGTGTCAGACGATAAATCTCATTTCCTGATCTATCGAGTTCTGGGGGTATCGGTTGAAGAGGGCGAGGCTATCGATATTTATCAGAATAAAGGACGTTTTCTGTATCGATACGCAGGTACATTCTTGGAACATGCGACAAAGATTTGTTTGGATACAAAGTTCCCGGGCGTTGAACCAATGAGGATACCAAATACCATTGGCTCTAGGCCTAAAACGTTTGAAATTGATTGCCTCATCGATAATCAAGCTTACGAAATAAAGTGGCGTGACGCTAGAACTGACGGGGATCACATTACCAAGGAACATACCCGAATACGCGCAGTGGCGGGAGCCGGTTTCGTACCTATAAGATTGATGTATTACTATCCCAACCGTACGCAAGCTATGAGAATTCAGGCGGCGTTGGAAGATCTGTATAAAGCGAACGGAGGAGCATATTATTATGGAGACGCGGCATGGGAACATCTTGAAGCTTTAACTGACATCAATCTGTTGACCATTCTTGAAGAGATTGCAACTGAGAATTCGAAATGAACAATCAGATCCTGCATGGCGACTGTCTTTTCGTGTTGAAAAAATTCCCAGCAAACTATGTAGATCTTGTTTATCTTGATCCGCCTTTCTTTACACAGTCGAAACTAACCCTGAAATCCAGAGCTTTGCGCGAATATAGCTTTATCGACAACTGGGACTCTATCGAAAGTTATCTGGACTTTCTGTCTCTTCGCCTATACGAAATTCGTCGGGTTATGAAAGAAAACAGTACGATCTTTTTTCACTGTGATCGCAACGCGTCCCATCGTATTCGTGTCCTATTAGACGAGGTATTTGGGTACAAACGTTTCGTGTCCGAAATCATTTGGACCTACCGCCGCTGGTCTACTTCAACAAGATCTTTGCTGGGATCACACCAAACCATATTCATGTACGCGAAGACGGCGAACTATACATTCAATGAGATGTATCAAGATTACTCCGAAACAACCAACCTGGATCAGATTCTGCAAAGAAGGGAACGAGATCAACATGGCAAATCCGTATATGTGACAGATTCTAAAGGTAGAACTGTATTGAACGGTCCCAAGAAGGGTGTCCCCATGTCGGATACTTGGGAAATCCCTTATCTAAATCCCAAAGCCAGAGAACGCTGCGGCTATCCGACTCAAAAGCCGCTCCAATTACTTGAGCGAATCATACTCCTGGCTTCAAATGAAGACGAACTCATTCTCGATCCCTTCTGTGGAAGTGGTACCACTTTGGTCGCCGCCAAACTCCTGAATCGTAATTTTGTCGGCATAGATTCGTCTAGCGAAGCAGTCGAGTTGTCTAATCAGCGTATTCAAAATCCTATTCGCTCAGAATCCAAGCTTCTCCAGGTCGGTCGTGACGCGTATAAGAATCTCCCTGAAAATGTCGTTGATATTCTCAGTGCATTGCCGGTTAAGCTTGTGCAGCGCAACAGTGGCATAGATGCAATTTATGATCATTTCGTCAATGGGAAACCTATTGTTTTGCGAGTCCAAAGAACTGGAGAGGACTTGACAGATGCCGCCAAGAAATTGCAGCGCGCGGGGAGGAAAAAGGAAGCGGCGTTTCTCATTCTAATCAGGACAGAACAAGTCAATCAGCAGAAAACATTCGTTGATGTATTCCCTGATGATGTGCAAGTTGTCGATTCTTTAGCTGTTTCTATTCAGTCCAGTCTTGAGAATCTCATTCAAGACAGGGTGGGGTGTCAGACTTTTGTCAAGTGACAAAGCCGCCGCAATGAATCATTCACTGATCCTAGTATGATGTCAAATGTGACATTGCAAAGCCTGCGACAGGCTGCCGAGAAACGCGATCCCGAACAGTGCCAGTTCCTCTTGAAGACGCTTTTTATGGAGATGGAGTTCTATCTGGCCGTGGCGGTCGTTGTCGAGCGGGCACAAGCCTTCCTGGAGACCTTCGAGCA
Source organism: Chloroflexota bacterium (assembly GCA_026713245.1). GTDB lineage: Bacteria > Chloroflexota > Anaerolineae > Aggregatilineales > Phototrophicaceae > UBA6055. The sequence goes on along the minus strand of JAPOOU010000208.1, from coordinate 1,458 downwards.
CTACTACCCGGATGCGGGATTCGCGCGGCAGATCCTTACGCAAATGGTCAATACCGGCACTGCGCCCTCAAAGCTGCCGCCACAAGCGCTGCGCGACTTCGAATACCCGGGGGCGGCGAATTATATGAAGGCGCTGTCCGACCTGGCTCATGCGTTGCAGCCGGGTCCGCTTCCGCCGCGCATCGGTTATTTGGTCAGCGCGACGGTCAACGCGATCATGGCGGAATTAGTGGAGCATTATTATGGACGACGCATGGAACACTGGATTTTAGCGCGGCAAGACCCCGAATCTGCCCAAGCGCGGGAAATTGCCTTCACCTTTTGGACGGATGATGAGATCGCCTTGCTCGATACCGATCACTGGCTGCAAGTGGCGGAAAGCATTGAAGAACATCTGCGACGGCAGATTCGTCAAGAGTGACGCGCTTGTTATAATAGCGTCGACATAAGGATGCAGAAAATGAGCGTAGACAGTTATGGCGGCGTCGCGCCACCGGCCCGCTTGTATGAATTCAAGCGACAGATCACAGGCGGCATCGGCGGCGTCGATAAAGTCAGTGACGATGATATCTTACGGTTCCAGGAATCAGGCTTTTTAGTGATCCGCAATGCGATCTCGCAATCCGACATTGCCGCCGCGAGAATTGGTTTGCGCGATTTGATCCTGCGGCGCGACACCGACAATATCATGATCGAATCCGCCGCCGCCGGAGGCTTCCATGAGTTGGGCGATGAAGAGCGCCTGAACAGTGTGCGCAAGTTGATGCCGATCGTGCAGTTCGATCGGCGCTTGCGCGCGGTTGCCGCGGATGCGGGCTTGCTGAGCGCGCTGAAGCGGCTCATCGGCGAGACGCCGGTTCTGACGCAGGATATGGCGATGATCAAGCCACCGCGCATCGGGCGCGAAAAGCCCTGGCACCAGGACCTGGCCTATTTCAATTATCCGAAGGACACGACCATCGTCGGCGCCTGGATCGCGCTCGACGAAGCCGTGCCGGAAAACGGCTGCATGATGATCATCCCCGGCAGCCATCGAGAAGGACCTGTCGTCCACTGGTCGCGGCGCGACTGGCAAATCTGCGATACCGATGTGCAGGTCGGCCGCAGCGCCGCCGTACCCATGCAACCGGGCGACTGTCTGCTTTTCCACTGTCTGCTGCATCATGGCAGTCCGCCAAGCCGCTCGGACAAGACGCGCTGGGCGATGCAATTCCATTATGCGCCCGAGAGCGTCGCGCCTTACGCCGATAGCGAAAAGCGTCTGCGTACCTTCGGCGCCGACGGCAAAGATGTCACTTGCTAGGGTAAAAGCATGCCTTTGCTTATTTTTCTCGCGCTTAATCTCGTACTGATGGCCGGGCTTTTCCTGGTCGGCGTTTACCTGTTTTTGCAGGTGGAAGACAAAAGCAAGCGCAATAAGTTGCGGCTGCTAGATTCCAGCGTGGATATGTCCGAATT
>JAPOOU010000259.1 GCA_026713245.1 Chloroflexota bacterium | reverse complement strand
GGGCAAAGGGCGACTATATAGTCGCCCTTTGCTTTGCCCTTTCCGCTATGCTCGTACCACTTGCTGCATCCCGGAACAACCCAGTCGCAAGAGAAAAAACGCTTGACCGGTAAAATCTGCTTCAGGGAGAATCCAAAATCCCCGAAAGCCAGTGAGCACAAAGGTTTTACGCTGCCAAGCCGCTCATATCTTCCCCTAATGTCAAAGGATTTTAGGGTGACTTCAGCTCTCTTAATGCGGGTTTCGCGGGGGGAAATGAAGGGGCTGATTATGTTTACCGCGGCGCTCATGCCACAAGCTGGCCTACTATTTTGTCTGAGCCTGTCAAATCTTTCCGCCAGTTCGCGCCCAACGGCTCTGTGCCAATATCAGGCCGGGTCGCGCTTGAAGCTGCTCGTCTCATGCCACAAGGACTGCGCAGGCAGCCCGATCTGCCAAGGCAATTGGCGCATTGTCCGAAAAAGAGTTTCGTTTGTCCGGAAAACGGACAAAGTCGGACAAAGTTCAAACACAAATCAAACCAGACCTGCCACAGTAAGCCCGGCGGATATGCCGCCTGGCGTCAGTCGCTTACCTGCTCTCTTGCAAGCACGCTGGTCCTGTCCAGCATTTTCCTGTCACAAACCAAAACCCTCCCGGAATTCTGGGGAAAATGTGTCCAGATCTATATGATCACTACCGGGGGTGTATTTCAACAGCGTCCACCGAGTCGCCCCTACCAGTTGTCAGGTGACTGTTATTCTTTATTTCAACCGACTTTGACACGCTACCGGTTTGTCGGGCTAGTGGCTGGCTCTTGCTTAAACTGTGCCTGGCGTGTTTCCAGCCGCATAGGCAGGCCGTCGCGCGGGAACATGGTGATAAATGGCCGCGGCACGATCTCCACACCTTCGATCAAACGCAACTGGAAACGCTGGGCAATCGTCGCCAGCAGCAAGTTGGCTTCCATCGTGGCGAAACTGTTGCCGATGCAAATGCGCGGACCGCCGCCGAACGGTATGTAAGCGTATTTTGGGATCTGGCTGTTTCGTTCTTCAGCCCAGCGTTCGGGTATGAATTCGTTTGGCTGCTCCCAGATATCGGGGTGGCGATGGACGCTATAGATCAGGATCTGCGCGCCCGACCATTCCGGGAAGCTATAACCCAAGACTTCCGTCGCCTGGCGATTCACGCGACCGATCGACCAAACGGGGGGCATCAGGCGCATGGATTCCTTCACGACCATATCGGTGTAAGGAAGGCGGCGCAAATCCTCCAGCGTTGGCGGTTTCCCCGCCAGTGCGCTGTCCAACTCGTCGTGGAGTCGCTGCTCGACTTGCGGGTATTGCGCCAACAGCCACCAGGTCCAGTTAAGCGCGTTCGCGGTCGTTTCGTGGCCGGCGAGGAACAGAGTAACCGCTTCGTCCCGCACTTGCAGGTCGGTCATGCGATCGCCGTCTTCGTCTTCGGACAAGAGCAGCATGGAGAGAAGATCGCCGCGGTCTTCCCCAGTGGAACGACGTTGATCGATGAATCCGTAGACGATCTTGTCCAGGACGGCATTGGCGCGGCGCGAGCGGATGCGCAGGGGGGTTGGCGCCCATGCCGGTAGCAGGTTGGCCGTGTTGCTGGCCTTCTGCACGACTTCAACCGCAGATTTCACCTGGTTGACTGTGGTAGAGGCATCAGCGTCAAACAGGGTCCGTCCGACAATCATCAGCGTTAGTTGCATCATTTCTTCGTCGACATCGCGTACGTCGCCGTCTTGCCATCGCCCCACGCGCTCCAAGGTATAATTCACCATGGTATCGGCATATGCTGCGATTCGTTGTGTGTGAAAGGCAGGCGCAACCAGCCGCCTCTGGCGCTTCCAAAATTCGCCATTGCTGGTGACCAGCCCCTTGCCCATGAAGCGCGCCAAGCCGGTTTTTTCGTTGGTATAATCGGGTCCTTTGATGAAGATATGGGATTGCCGAACCAGGATTTCGCGGATCATATCGGGATTGGCAATCATGTACTGATGGCGATGGCCCGACTTGTAGTGCATGACATCGCCGTAGGCAGCGACCCATTCCGTGACGCGCTTGAGCGGATCCGCCAGGAACTTGCGATACGTCAGGTACTGTTCGATTGGACTGCTGCCGACATCCGGGGGACCCGGCGGGAATCGACCTTCATGCATTGGCGCTTACCTCGAATTCAGAATCCGGTGATAACTGTTATGATAAGTTCTAATCAATCCATTAAAGCGCTCGGGGCGCAACCGGCGAATCGTACGCAGGAATGCCGCGCTCACAGAAAATAACAAGTCTTCTCGTCGCATGGGCAACGCGGTTTATCTAAATGAGATTCTAGCGGATAAAGCCTCCAGTTGATAATCGCAAGTTGATAAGAATCGGATTAAGTTTGCACATAATTGATAGATTTGTGACAATATACGCCGCAGATTAAGGCGAAAGATGAAGAGGTTGCTACATGTATACCATTGGGCTTGATTTCGGAACGTTGTCCGGGCGTGCGGTTCTGGTTGATACGCGCGATGGCGGAGAGATCGCCGAGGCGGTGTTTGAATATCCGCACGCGGTCATGGATGAAACGTTGCCGTCCGGCAAGCGATTGCCGCCGGACTGGGCGCTGCAGCATCCGCAAGACTATATTGATGTATTTGCAAACACGATTCCGGCGGTGCTGGCGCAGGGCGGCGTCGATCCCGCCGATGTCAAGGGGATCGGCATTGACTTCACCGCGAGCTCGCCCATGCCGACCAAAGCCGATGGCACGCCGCTCTGTTTCCTGGCCGAGCTAAAGGACGAGCCTCATGCTTATATCAAGTTATGGAAGCATCATGCCGCTCAGCGCCAGGCCGACCAGATCAATGAAACCGCAAGGCAAATGGGCGAAAACTGGCTGCCGCGTTACGGTGGCAAGATCTCGTCCGAGTGGTTCTTCAGCAAGCTGCTGCAGATTGTTCAGGAACGGCCCGACATTTATGCCCAAATCGACAAGTTCGTAGAAGCGGCTGATTGGGTGATCTGGCAATTGACCGGTGTCGAAACGCGCAACACCTGCACAGCCGGGTATAAGGCGTTGGTGCAAGATGGCGACTTTCCCTCCAAAGCCTATTTCAAAGCGCTGGAACCGGCCTTCGAAAACGTGGTCGACGAGAAAATCGGCCGAGAATTCGCTGAGTTGGGTGAAAGGGCCGGCGACTTAACCGCCGAAATGGCGCAGATGATGGGATTGCCGGCTGGGATCGCGGTTGCGGTGGCCAATGTAGACGCCCACGCGACTGCGCCGGCGGTCAAAGCCACAGAGCCAGGCGTCATGGTGATGGTGATGGGCACCTCCACCTGCCATATTTTGTCTGGCGCCGACTTGAAAGAAGTCGACGGCATGTGCGGCGTTGTCAAGGGGGGTGTCATTCCCGGATTGTACGGCTACGAGGCCGGTCAAAGCGCCGTTGGCGACATCTTCGCCTGGTTCGTCGACAATGCCGTGCCACCGGAGTACCACGAGGCAGCCGCAGGCGCGGGCATTGGCATACACGAGTACCTGGAACGGGAAGCCGCGAAGCAGCGAGTTGGCGAACACGGGTTGATCGCGCTGGACTGGTGGAACGGCAACCGCAGCACCTTGGTCGATGTTGATCTGAACGGCATGATCCTGGGCATGACGCTGGCGACGCGAGCGCCTGAGATTTATCGGGCGCTCATTGAAGCGACGGCATTTGGCACGCGGGAAATAATCGAAGCCTTTGAAGCGAAAGGCGTCGAAGTCAAAGAATTGGTTGCGGCCGGTGGATTGCCGGAGAAAAACGCGTTGCTGCGGCAGATCTATGCCGATATAACAGGAAGGACGTTCAAGCTTTCCGGTTCTGCGCAGGCGCCTGCGTTGGGATCGGCCATGCACGCCGCGGTGGCGGCGGGCATTTACCCGGATATACGCGCGGCCGCCGCGCATATGGGCAAGCTCAAAGAAGAGGTCGTGACGCCAATCCCGGAGAATCAGTTGGTGTACGACAAACTCTACTCCGAGTATCGGCTGCTCTACGATTACTTCGGACGCGGATGCAACGATGTCATGAAACGTCTCAAAGCCATCAGGCACGACGCTTTATCGTGAGGCGTTTTTCGTCTTCGATTCGCAGATGCGAATCCACTGTCAAAAACGTACAAAGGCATACTTCTTGGCTTGGGCCGCGCGCGGTCATTTGCTCCGTCGCGGACCGCCGAGACGGGAAACCCGGCCGATATTTGCCAAAACATCGCGCATGGGCGAAGACCCCGCCTGGTTTTATAGTCATTTCTGACAAGAAACTCAGAATCGATAGCTGAAACGCTTGTCAACTACCCGCAGTTTGCGATAGTATTACAGATGATGACACGGGAACGTTCGGGAATCATGCGCCCGATTGTGAAAAATTACCAAAAGTATTGCTCAGAATTGAGATAGATTTGCGGTGACTGCAAATGTCAGGTCTGCGATAGACTGTTCAACGTAAGATCGGTAGATGTTGAGTTCAATTGCGTGGGGGGATGCGCATGAATAAGCGCAAGATGCTTTATCGGCTATTGTCAATCTTGATAGGTTTGGCGGTTTTGTACAGCTTCGGCTTTGATGCCATCGCGCAAGACGACCCTCCCGCAGAGGACGCCGCCGCCGAAGAAATGATGGAAATGACGATCGACGATGCCATGGCGGCGGCCGCGACAGTCCAATCTAATCTGGACATTACCTGGATTCTGCTGGCGGGTTTCCTGGTTTTCTTCATGCAGGCGGGCTTCGCCATGCTGGAAGGCGGTATGATCCGTGAAACGGGGGTGGTCAATTCACTCGCCGAAAACTTCATGGACGCCTGTGTTACCGGCATTGTCTTTTTCATCGTTGGCTATGGCATCGCCTACGGCACCTATGATGCCGGGATGGATGGCGGCGGCTTGACGCCGGCGAACATCCCGCTTATGCTTGGCGGCGCTGACGGGACGGGCGACGGCGACGGCGCTTTATTGGCGGGTTTCTTCTTCCAATTCGCTTTCGCGGGCGCGGCCGCGACCATCGCCACGGGGGCGATGGCGGAGCGCACGAACTTTGTCGGAAAACTGATTTACAGCGCGATTCTGGGCGCTGTCATCTATCCGGTAGTCGTCTTCTGGACCTGGGGCGGCGGCTGGCTCGCCGCGCAAGACTTCATTGATTTTGCTGGATCGACTATCGTACACATGACCGGCGGCATCGTCGCCCTGGTCGGCGCGTACATGGTTGGTCCCCGCGCCGGTCGTGTCTTTGGGCGTCCCCCGGCAGCCTCCAACTTAGGTATTGCCGCCTTGGGAACATTCATACTTTGGTTCGGCTGGTATGGCTTTAACGTCGGCTCGACGCTGGGCGCGAGCGACCCGAATACTATGGGTTTGGTCGCGGTGAATACCACGCTTGCCGCAGCCGCCGGCGCGCTTGGCGCTATGTTCCATACCTATTTCATCACCAAGCACTGGAATGTCAGTTTTATCCTGAATGGCTCGCTGGCTGGTCTGGTGGCGATTACCGCCGGCTGTGCCTCGGTAACGCCGGTAAGCGCTATTGTCATCGGCGCGCTGGCGGGCGTTGTGTTGGTAATATCAATTGGTGTCGTCGAGAATATGAAGATTGACGATGCCGTTGGCGCGTTCTCGGTGCATGGCGCCTGTGGCGCGTTTGGCACACTCATGATTGGCATTGTTGGCTCGTCCGCGCTCGGGGCGCCAAGCCTCTTCGACGGCGGCAGCATGGAGACGCTTGGCGCGCAGGTTGTGGGTGTCGCCGTGGTGGCGATTTGGACGACAATCGCCAGCTTCGTGATGTTCGGCGCTTTGAAAGCCGCCAATATCTTGCACGTCGATCCGGAAGCCGACAGAATCGGCATTGATGCCTACGAGCACCATGCCTCGGTCTGGCCAAATGTTCTGCCCCTGCGCGAGGACGATGAGTAAGATTCCTGCGCGGCGCAGTACGAATCAGGAAATGGAAAGCGGCTCGGAAAGAGCCGCTTTTTGATTGTAATTTGGGCGCGACCTACAGCAGGTCGCTGTCGAGCATGATGGTGACTGGACCGTCATTGTGGATTTCGACTTGCATCAGCGCGCCGAAGACCCCGTGTTCAACGCGCTTCACGCCAGCGGCTTGCAAGCATTGGGCAAAATGCGACACCAGCGGTTCGGCCTGCTGTGGAGGAGCGGCGTCAATATAGCTGGGTCGACGGCCCTTGCGCGCATCGGCATACAGTGTGAATTGCGAAACAACCAACGCGCCTCCGTTGACGTCGAGGAGCGACAGATTCATCTTGCCGTCGTCGTCCGAGAAAACGCGCAAGTTGGCGGTCTTCTTTGCCAGTCGCTCCGCCACTTCTCGTGTATCGGCGTCAGCGACCCCGACCAGCGCCACGAATCCCTGTTCAATCTCCCCGTTGACTACCCCCTCCACGGCCACCGATCCGGCGCTCACGCGTTGTAGTAGAACTCTCATGATATGTCTCTCCGCTAGCCCTGCTGGTTGAGAATCTGCATCACGCGCAGCAAGAAGTAACGGCAGCAGGTATCGACGTGATATTGAATGTCCAGTTCTTCTATTTCCTTGTCATAGACGCCACTGATCAGGAATGTTGGCGCTTGCTCGTGTTCGGCGCAAACGACATCGCGAAACTTGCGGCGCAAACCTGCCCCGATCGAGCGCCGCGTGCTTTCAAACATTTGCTCAAGCTCCGTCTCGTCGAGGAAAGCCTCCGGCAAGGCTTCGCCTTCGCTTCGCAAGTCGAACTGGATGTTCATGCGGTTGCCTCAGGTTGGGATCTTCGTTTCGCCGGGCTGTAGTTGATCTTGGCCCGACGCGGCTTAGTCCAGCATGGGCTTCACGCGCTGTACGAGCTGAATGGTATAGCCCCAGGGATCGCGCACGAAGGCCAGCTTGTCGCCTGTCGGGGTCGTATCGACATCGCCGTCCAGTGTGCCGCCGGCGGCGACCAGGCGCTGTCGCATCGATTCCATGTCGTCGACCGCGAAGGCCAGGTGAAATGTGACCGGATGATAATCGCCGTAGGCGACGAATTCGCCCAGGGGATTGCTGTAAACTTCGATCAGGCTCTTGCCGGCCGAATCCGCCAAGAAATGTATGAATGGCGGTTCGTCGAAGGCACGAACGATCTCCATTTCCAGGTGCTCGACATACCAAACCGCGAATGCTTTGACATCTTTCACATTGAACGCTGCATGCTCTAGTCTCATGTCTTTCCTTTACTCCAGTTCGAAGTGCTCACTGTCAGCCGATACTGACGCATCGTCCTCTAATTCGGGCAAACCCTGGCTGCGCACCCAACTGATACCCATCATAACTATAAAGATGATGGCGATGCTCACAAATATGATCTCATCAAAAGGGCCAAGCGCGCCATGCGCAAGAATGACGACCATGAGAGCCTTTCGCGCTGATCATGTCACAGGCTGTTGATTATAGAGGAAAGCGAGCCAAATCTGAACCGATTCTTGGGCGATAACACGAGGACCGGGCGCGAGTAAGCAATCCTGAAGCGCCTAATCGTTGTCAATTGGTATCTGAACCTTGCCGGTGGGAGCGGGGGGCGTGTCATCCCTGGATGGAGGGTCGTTTTCGTCGGTTGCATCACTGATATTGATGCGCACTGATTTCTTGCCCAGTTGGCCCCGCCCGCCCCGAGCTTTTTTGTTCACCCGCGTTTTGACCCGCTGCTTGACAACTCTAACGTCTATCTGAAAATCTTCTTCAACTGGGTCGGCCACCTCGACTGTGATTCTTTTTTCCTCGTTGGTTTCCGGGCTTTCGTGTTTATCAGCTGCCGGCTCATCGTCCAGGGTGGAGGCGGAAAGTTTGACGGGCTGGCGCGATTTGAGAGCGCCCGCGGGCTTCGCCAATGTCTGGGGGTCTGGGTCTTCGGCCGCTTGGGACTCTGCTTCGAGCTCTGACTCGTCAGCAGCGGTCGCGGCTTCGTCATGCGGGTCGCGCATTTCGTTGACGATCTGTCGAATCTGATCCTCAAAGGTATCCCAGCGCGACGGCGCCAGCGACTCCAGCATGAGCTCAAGCGCGTCATTTAGCGCGCTTCCGGGCATCTCGGCGGCTTGCAGCGCGAAGATGCGATAGGCGCGCAAGGGACGATAAGACGGATGCAGGCACAGTCCATCGTCCAGGATCGACAAGGCTTCATCATATTCTTGCAGGGCATAGAGCGCGGCGCCGAGCCTGGTATAAAGACGCGGCAGGTCCTTTGCCGGCAGGCCCTTGCCTTTGGGACGGGCAAGCAACTCGCGATAAAGCGGAAGCGCTTGTTCGGGAACATCGAATGCCGACCAGCATACCGCCAATTCGAACATGATCCTGGCGTTTTCAGGATATGTCGCGTGCAGTTGCCGAAAGTGTTCGATTGCACCCTTGAGTTTGCCTTGCCGCTTCAACGTCAGGCCGACGTCTATCAATTCGCTGACAACTGCCATAGGTTGGACTTCCCAAGCATTTGACCTGAAATCAGTATAGCATGTACACCAGTACTACGCAGCATTCGCGCTTCTGTCGCAGTACAGATGCAAATGCAGCTAATTCGGGAATCTGCCGGGTCGCTTGTATCCGCACCCGGGTTTTAGGCATTTACTAGAGGCACCACGTATCCGTTGTCGATCCAATCATGCAGCGTTGCGGGATCGACGCGCTTGCCCGCGAAGCCGTCTGGATTCGCGCGCAAGGTCGAAACCAGCAGGCCGTCCTTGTTGTAGCTTGCGCGGAAGTCGTGGTAGATCCCGAATCGTTCCGAGAGATAGCACCAAGGCGCCTTGCGATACACGGTGTTTGGCGTGAGTTTTGGAAGCCTATAGCTTAGCGGCGCTTTCTTTCGCGCATTTAGGATCACATGCGCGTAGCGCGTCACCATTGTCTCAAGTGAGAACTCGCTCTTGAGGTAATGCAGCGTCGTCGGCGACGCGCGCCGTTTTTCGCTCAATATGTTATGCGCGTGTTCGGCTGCACCGTCGATGTCGCCGTAGTCGACCCGATCAACATGCTCGTCGGAGAATAGATCTCGGTAAGTGGAAACGCGAGACAGAATCGGCGGCGTGCCACAGCCCAGTGATTCAAAGGGCGTATTGCCGAAGGTCTCGACGCAGTTGCCGAGGCACATGGTCACATCGGCGATGCTGTAGTATTGCGCGATCAAATCTTCGTTTATCCAATCGTGGAAGTAAAAGCTGTCAGTCAGTCCGGCAGCGCCAATTTCGCGCCGCAATTGCTGATAATAGGCGCGAGTGCCCGGTTCCGTCTCCGCGTCCAGGCCGCGCGGCACCAGGACGCGGATATCGGTCCAGCCATAGTCATAGACGAGCCTTCTCGCCACCTTGATCACTTCGTAGATGCCCTTGTTCAAATCCGGCCGGTGGGGGAATAGCAGGATCGGACATTCCGCTATCGTCCTGGGTATCACGTCGAATATGGCATCCGGTTCGGTATAGCGATATTTCCGCCAGTCGAAACCGTTATGAATGGCATGCATTCTGGATTCGATGTCGGGAGAAAACTGCGAAGCAACCGCTGCATAAGACGCTCTGGTGTGCTCGGAGGGCAAGATCCATTCATCGCCTTGAAAGAGCAGGGCAGATTGCAGGGTCTCTGGAAAGATGATGCTGCGCATCGATATGATGGTGGGCTTGTCGCGGTAAACATAGGGGAATATCAAACCACCGTCGTGACTGTAATGGAAATCGGCCGTCGCAATAGCGTCGCCGACGGCGCGCATTGCGTTAGCGATATGATAGAGGGGCGTAAAATAGGGCTCGGGATAGGGCTGTTTGAAGCGCAGGATCGGTTTAATGTGAACGTTTTCGTGCCAGGAGAATGGCGCTGTGGATTCTTCATGCCGGGTCGACAGAATAGTCAAGCGATGACCCAGCTCGCCCAGGTGAAGCGCGACTTTCTTGAGCTGAACCTGCCCGCCGCCCATCGCGAAATCGGGGAAGAGCGGCGTCATGGAAAAGACGGCTATCCGCTTGCCTTCGCTCGAGGTCATGTCGTTCCAGTTGGGTTATGGACGAATCGCTTCCAAGTGTAACATGGTTGGTGAAAGGGGGATAATCTCAGTGCCCGCCAGCGGCAGCCATCATCGAACGCAGGGATACCGGTCGTCATTAGTCGCAGATCAGAGTGCCGACAGATGTATCTCCTCGCAAGGCCTTGACCAGGTCATCCGGATTCCAGAAGTTAAGCACAATGATCGGCATCTCGTTTTCCTGGCAAAGCGTGAATGCTGTGGTATCCATCACGCGTAGATGGCGCTCGAGCACGTCTTGATACTCCAATCTGCCAAATCGCGCCGCGTCCGGGTTATGCATGGGGTCGTCGGAATACACGCCGTCCACTTTTGTGGCTTTCACGATCACATCAGCGTCAATCTCGCTCGCGCGCAGGGCGGCCGCGGAATCGGTCGTGAAATAGGGTGTGCCGATGCCACCGGTCAGGATGACGACGCGACCTTTTTCCATGTGTCGAATCGCGCGCAGGCGGATATAAGGTTCAGCGATTGAGTTCATTTGCACCGCGGTTTGCACGCGGGTAATGATGCCCAGGCGCTCGATGGCGTCCTGGAGCGCCAATCCGTTCATCACCGTTGCGATCATTCCCATATGATCAGCCGTGCTGCGCTCCATGCCGAGCTTCGCCGCGGGTTCGCCGCGCCACAGGTTGCCGCCTCCGATGACGATAGCTACTTGCGTGCCCAGTTCATAGACTTCCCGCACACGCTGGGCAATGTACGCCGCCTTTTCGGGATCAATTCCGAATCCGCTGTTTCCCGCCAGGGCTTCTCCGCTCAGTTTCAGCAGAACTCGTTGATAGGGTAGCTCGTCCGATTTGCTCATTTCCGCTCCTTGTTCCAGAACTTTGTCACCATTGCGCGCCGGTACTAATCACCCATCCAGAAATCATCGGTCAAATCAAGCGAGGCGAATATCGCGCGCGCGTCATTATAGGTTCTGCCGCGGAAGGCCGGCGACATGCGATCGCCATACCATCGCTGCGAAAGCGCCCATAGCTTTTGCAGGGACAGCAGCGCTCCTTTCATTCGATCTTCCCGGCGGCGCCACTGGTCAACCTCTTTCTCCTCACGGAAGAAGAGAATAGTCGCTCAGGTATCAACGAGGTTATCGTACCAATTGCGGAAGGGTATGGCGAAATGTACGATTCCTCCGCTCTCAGGACTCAGCCTGCCGTCCTCGATCGAGAAATGAACCAGTTCGCGATCGAGCGGATGACGCGCTTCGATTTTCGCGTCGGCCTGCAGCATTGCCGGAATGCCGAGCGCGTCCCAGGCGCAATTGGCATAGAGGCGCCTTTTGCCGACGGTGACTCGATAGTCGGTAGCAACCGCGGATAAAGGGTTCGCCATCAAGATGTCATCCGAACCGGGGCGCAGATATAGCGCATGAGCGTTATGCAGTCGATGCAAAACCCCTTTTGTACCGGGAACAGCCATTTGGAAATGGCGGGCGATTTCCTCGACGGTGGGAGGATAGCCTCGGCTAGCGAACAAGCGATAGACAAAGAGCCTTATGTCCCAATCCATTTTGTCTAGCATATCAGCAGGCGGCAAAATTGCCGCTCGGCGCGTATCCGGCGAATTGTTCTGCCGCGCTTAGACGAAATAAGAGAGCTTTCCCCGGCACGAGCAAGGGGGTCTGCAAAATAAAGGGACTAGCGCGGCGCTAATCCCCATTCTGTCTACTTTGGCCGTTTGACACGGCATCTCGGCTAGCCTTTCTCGCAGGCGTCTATGCTCCGTCGCCGATGGCAAAGCGCTGGAAGCGCTCGATGTTGATTGTTTCACCGACCTCGGCGACCGTCTCTTGCACGTACTGTCTAATGGTTTTGTCGTCGTCCTTGATGAAAGCCTGTTCCATCAGAACGATCTCTTCGTACCATTTGTTCATGCGCCCGGCGACAATCTTTTCTGCGATGTTCTGCGGCTTGCCCTCTTCCAGCGCGCGCTCAAGCTGGACTCTTGATTCTGTCGAGACGAGATCTTCCGGCACATCTTCTCGCTTGACGAATTGCGGATTGAGGTTGGCGATGTGCATGGCGATATCTTTTGCAAACGATTTGAAGCGATCGGTCGCCGCAACGAAATCGGTCTCACAGTTGACTTCGACGATGACCGCCAGACGGTTGTCGAAGTGAAGGTAATTACCGATCACACCTTCATTGGCGCTTCGGCCTTTGCCTTGCAGCTTGATGCCATCTTTGAGCGCCTTTTCGCGCAGAAACTCCGCCGCCTGGTCCATATCACCATCAAACTGCTCCAGCGCATTCTTGCAATCCAGGGGACCGGCGCCGGTCTTGTCACGTAGTTGTTTGACTTCTCTTGCGCTAACAGCCATTTGCCTTACATGCTCCATTCGGACAGGGTCTTTAGTTATTCTTCCGTTTTTGCTGCCGCTTCGGCCGCTGGTTGAGCTTCGGCGTCATCGCCACCAGGTTTCTCGCTGGATTCGCCCGCCTCGCCTTCGCTCTCACCGAAGAGCTTGGAATCGCGCAGTTTCGCCAGTGTCGATTCGCCCAGCAAATCTTCGTCGCCGAGCTCTTCGTCGTAGGTATCGGTGAACATTTGCTCTTCTTCCTCATCGATGCCCGCGGACTGGCGCAGGTTGTGCCCTTCGAGTACAGCATCGGCCAGGGCGCTTACCAATAGCCGAATCGAACGCATGGCGTCGTCATTTGCGGGCAAGATGTGATCAACAAGGTCAGGATCGGCATTGGTATCGACCAGCGCCAGGACAGGAATTCCAAGAATATTGGCTTCCTTCACGGCGGTGTGTTCGCGTTCGGCATCAACGACGATCAGCATGTCCGGGACGCGGTTCATCTCGCGAATGCCGCCGAGGCGCAACTGCAGCTTGGAAATCTTGCGGCTCAGTACCAGCGCTTCTTTTTTTGTCAGCTTGTCAAACTCGCCGGCGTCACGCCGTTGCTCGAGCTGCTTCAAGGTGTCGATGCGGCTGCGGATTGTCTTCCAGTTGGTGAGCGTACCGCCTAACCAGCGGTAATTGACAAAGGGCATGTGGCAGCGCCCGGCTTCTCGCTGGATGATTTCCTGGGCTTGCCGTTTGGTGCCGACAAAGAGCACACTGCCGCCGTCGGCGATCAGCCTGGCGATCATATCGTGGAAGCGATTGAGGTTTTTCAGCGTAATCTGCAGGTCGATGATGTGGATCCCGTTGCGCTGAGTAAAGATGAACTCATCCATCTTGGGATTCCACTTGTTGGTACGATGGCCAAAGTGGACACCGGTTTCGAGAAGGGAACGCATTTTTACCGCTGAGGGCATCACAAATCTCCTTGATAAATTGGTGTTTTGGTCTCGCACATCGTTCATCCTCCGGTGAAAATCCGCTCTGGGCCGACAACACCCACCAAGAGTCCCGATATGTGGAATTTGGAGGCGCGAAGTTTTCGCGATTCCGCGGCGGATTCTATCACAGGCCAGGAAGCGCGACAATGATGTTTTTCGCGGCCGCACGACCCTCGCGTAGTCAGCGATGTAATTCATAGACTAGGCGTCCTTAGTAATTGAAAGAAAACAATGCAACACATAAACGGGCTGTGTAAGGCTTGATTGGTATTACCGATGAATTCGCCGGAATTTTACCCCATCTCCCGGCCCCCTCCCCGACAAGTCCGGTATGGGGAGCTAAATTCTGCGAATTTCATTGTATTTTGATACCT
>JAPOOU010000257.1 GCA_026713245.1 Chloroflexota bacterium | reverse complement strand
TCCCTGAAGCAGATTTTTCCGGTCAAGCGTTTTTTCCCTTTCGACTGGATTGTTCCGGGATGCAGCAAGTGGTACGAGCATAGCGGAAAGCGCAAAGCAAAGGGCGACTATATAGTCGCCCTTTGCCGGGATGGGCGAGAATTGCTGAAGTCTCTCGAGCCAGTGTCCAAGTTTTCGGGACCGCTACATGGTGAAAACAGTTTTTCAACAGTGTTCACAGAGTCGCCCCTAAGGTCTGCGCGAGTATGCGCGCCTAGCCGCTGGCGTGCGCTCCCCGCGCCTGGACGGTGAAGCGGTCCACCATGTCATCCAGGGCGAAGGATTCCTTCCCGATGATGTACGAGTAGACTTTATTGTTGAAATTCCGTGTCCAATGCTCGGGGATGGCGTTTGATCCATATGCCGCGCCGAAAATGCTGCCGGCGGTGGCGGCGGTGCAGTCGTTGTCCAGGCCCATCGCCACCGTCTCGCCGATCACCTTACTGTAATCATCGCCACCGACTTTCAGTCCCCAAACCGTCAGAACAGCATTATTGATTGTATGTATTCTGTGCATGCCGGCGTAACGTCTGTCGACGGCTTCGCGGGCCTCGCGGAAGTCCTTGATGTCACCGGCTTTTTCCAGCGCCCAGCGCAATTCCCGCGCCAGCAGACAATTGGCCGGTATCTCCGCCAAGCCTGCTTGCAGCGCTTTCAGCGGATCGCCCAAGGCGAAGGCGGCCGCGATGACGGCGGAGAAGTACATGGCGCCATAGATGCCGTTGCGCCGGTGGCTGATGGTGGCATCGCGCCAGGCGAACTCGGCGGCTTTTTCGGGATAGCCGGGGGCGGCATAGCCCCAGGGATCGGATCGAATATCAGCGCCGATCCAAAACATGAAGGGATTGTCCGCCAGCGCCGCTTGGGCCGGCGATACGCCCGCATGCAGGTTCCTCAAAGCGACCCCTTCCGCGGTTGCCGCGTGAGGCAAGTATTTCAGCCAGGCAGCGCCCACGTCGTCCACGCTAAAATCGGGTCCGTAATCTTCCAGGATGAGCAAGCCCAGCTGCGTGTAAATGATATCGTCATCGGTGGGCACGCCGTCCATTTTTGAGCGCGTAAAGGCCTCGCGCAGGCTCGTCCGATACTTGAGATCTTGTGGGCGCTCCGCCTCGCTCCAATAGTCATCGGGCGGGAAGGCGTCGCCGAGATACGCCGCCCAGCGCTCCATTTTTTCGATCTCCCAGCATTCGACGATCGAGCCCAAAACGCAGCCGGCGAAGCGCCCCATAATCGCCCCCTCCAGCCGGTCGCGGAAGGTCTCCTCCGGCAGCGCCGACCAATAACGGCGGCCGCCGTCCGGACGCAGCGCGCGGATGCCGGACAAGTCATCCGGTTCTGCCGCGCGCAAGGCGGGGTCATCGGGCAAGGCCCGCAACTCGGCCAGCTTCTCGGCAATCAAGGACTTGATTTCGGCCATTTTATCCGCCACGCCGCCGGCGCCGGTTTCCGCCTTGAGCTGCGCCCAGAGGTTGATGGTTCTGTCCAGGTCTTCCAATGGCTCGGGGTAGTTATAATTCGTCATGCGCTCCTCCTAAAGTAGTTTCAGCATTGGGCAGCCAAATCACAAAATCAAGAACAGATGTTGGGGCGACCTATCAAGTCGCCCGCAATCCAGTATCTGCCACAGGAATTAATCGAATCCTCCGCCCCTAATCCCCAGCCATAACTTTCTGCGCCTGGGCGACGAAGCGATCGATGACATCGTCGATGGCGAAGGGCGACTGATGATACAAGAAGGTATGCACTGTGTTGTTGAAGTTCTTGTACCAGTGCTTGGGGATGGCGCTCTTGCCATAGACCGCGCCCCAGATGCTGCCGGCGGTGGCGGCGGTGCAGTCGTTGTCCTTGCCCATGGCGACGGTTTCGCCGATGACCTTGGTATAGTCGTCGCCGCCGACGGTCAAACCCCAAACGGTGAGAACGGTGTTGTTGATGGCGTGCGCCCCGCCCATTTGTGGATAACGCTCCTCGATGGCGGCGGCGGCATCGCGATAGTTCGCGATCGCTGGCGCTACATCCAGCGCCCAGCGCACTTCCCGCGCTAGAAGACAGTCGGCCGGTATCTCTTTCAAGCCGATTTGCAGCGCCTCGACCGGATCATTTACGGCGAAGGCCGCCGAAATCGCCGCCGAGAAGAACATGGCGGCATAGATGCCATTGCGCCGATGGCTGACGTAGGCATCGCGATAGGCGAATTCGGCCGCTTTCTCTGGCCAGCCGGGCGCGGCATAACCCCAGGGATCCGAGCGGATATCGGCGCCGATCCAGTTCAGAAAGCAATTGTCGACTTCAGCAGCTTGCATGGGCGGGACGCCCTTGCGCAAGTTTGCCAGGGCGATGCCCTCGGCGGTGAAGGCGAAAGGCAGATACTTGATCCAGGCTTCGCCCAGGTCATCGGTAGTGAAGTCGGTCCCGTATTCCTCCAGGATCATCAGACCGAGCAGCGTGTAATTGAGGTCGTCATCGGTGGGCACGCCATCCATCTTTGACGGCGTGAAGTCTTCGCGCAGGCTGGTTTCGTATTTGCGATTATGGGGTTGTTCGGCGACGCTCCAGTAATCGACCAGAGGGTATTCGTCGCCGAGGTATGCCGCCCACTGTTCCATCCGCTCGACTGTCCAGCCTTCGACGATGGAGCCGAGCGTGCAGCCGGCGCAGCGCCCCAGCCAGGACCCTTCCAGGCGATCGCGGAAGTCGTTTGAAAGGCTCGTCCAGATCCGGCGACTGCCGTCCGGGCGCAGGCTGCGGATCGTCGCCAGATCATCGGGTTCCGCCTTTGCCAGTTCAGCGTCGTTGGTCAAGGCGTCCAACTCCGCCACCTTCTGCTTGAGCAGCGCTTCGATCTCCGCCACTTTTTCCGCCACGCCGCTGGCGCCGAATTCGACCTTCTGCTGCGCGTAGGCGTTGACCAGCCGTTCCCAGGCCGCCACCTTGTCCGGGTATTCGAAAAGTCGCATGATTCTCTCCTGTCTCAATAGTCTCAAGTAAGTCGTACGAAAAGTGATCCGAGTGATTCTACCCCATCCCCCGGCCCAGAGCCCTCTCGGTCCCCCGTCTCACAGGGCATGTATCCGGAAGCTTCAGTGATGGGGAGCGCTTCTGCCGGGATTTGAATAAGATTCCGAACTTTCACGATGCATTTTCTTCGCATTGCTTTGTTGGAATCAGTTCTGGTCCAATTCCGAATGCGGAAACGCGGATGATAGTTATTGGGGGCGACTTGTCAAGTCGCCCGAAAACGCAACTTGCTGTTACGACGGGCTAACAGGTTGGTCGCCCCTACAAGTTCTCATTAGACCGCCATGGCCCTTTCCGCCTGCGTGACAAAGCGGTCAATGGTGTCGTCGATGGCGAAAGTCCGCTGGCCGTTCAGGTAGGAATGCACCGTGTTGTTGAAGTTCTTCGTCCAATGGTCGGGTATCGCGCTCGCCCCGTAGACAGCGCCGAAGATGCTGCCGGCGGTGGCGGCGGTACAGTCGTTGTCCTGGCCCATGGCGACGGTTTCGCCGATGACTTTGGTGAAGTCATCGCCGCCTACAGCCAAGCCCCAAATCGTCAAGGCGTTGTTCTGGAAGGAATGCGCCTTCCACAAACCGGGGTAGCGCTCTTCACAGAGCGCGGCGGCATCTTTGTAACCATGGATCGACGGCGCCATTTCCAGCGCCCAGCGGATCTCGCGCGCGGTAATGGAATTGGCGGGTATTTCTTCCAGGCCGATTTTCAGCGCGTCCATCGGGTCGTCCACGGCAAAGGCTGCCGAAATCGCCGCCGAGAAATACATGGCGGCGTAGACGCCGTTGCGCCGGTGGCTGATGGTGGCGTCGCGCCAGGCGAATTCCGCCGCCTTCTCGGGCCAGCCGGGCGCGGCGTAGCCCCAGGGGTCGGAGCGAATATCAGCGCCGATCCAGTTGAGGCAGGGATTATTGAGCGCGCCCGCTTGCATCGCCGGTACACCCGCCCGCAGATTGTCAAGCGCGATGCCCTCGGCAGTGAAGGCGAAGGGCAGGTATTTCACCCAGGCTGCGCCCAGGTCTTCGACGGTGAAATCGGGTCCGTATTCTTCCAGGATCAATAAGCCGAGCATGGTGTAATTGAGATCGTCATCGCTGGGCACGCCATCCATCTTCGCGGGCGTGTAATCGTGGCGCACGCTGACCTTGAGCCTGGGCTCATGGGGCTGTTCCGCCTGGCTCCAGTAGTCCACCAGCGGGAATGGGTCGCCGAGGTAGGCGGCCCAGCGCTCCATCCGGTCCACTTTCCAGCCTTCGACGATGGAGCCGAGCGTGCAGCCGGCGCAGCGAGCCAGCCAGGCCCCGGCCAGGCGATCGCGGAAGTCGTCGGGCGGCGACGACAACATGCGGCGGCTGCCGGGCGGGCGCAAGGCGCGGATGGACGGCAGATCGTCAGGTTCCGCCTTTGCCAGCTCGGGGTCGTTTGGCAGCGCGTCCAGTTCAGCTACTTTCTGCTTGAGCAGCGCTTCGATTTCGGCTACTTTTTCCGCCACGCCGGGCGCGCCGAATTCGACCTTTTGCGTCGCATAGCGGTTTATCGTGAGGTCCCAGCCTTCAACAAAGTCAGCATAATCAAAAAGTTTCATGGCTCTCTCCTGTGTCGCCTTATTCAAATAGATGGCACATAAACGGAGATCTTCAAAGCGAATGTCCTTAAAACCAACTCGATCTCGTAAAGAAATGGACCGGCAGGAAATCGCGTCCTTGTCTCCCCAAATCACCATTAGATTGTAACCATTTTTGCGGGAGCAGTCACTGAATTCACATAAAAGCACCGGGCAGGCGCTTCCAATTGAAATGCGGACGACAATGACGAATTATCCGCCGTATTGGTTAGCTGTAGCCGCTCGGCGGCAGCGAAAAGGTCCCAGGAATGTCGCGCTCACGCAAAATCGTAAGCCTTCCCGTCGCATGAGCGACGCGGTTAACGTAAACAGGAGCGTTTCGATGAAACGCCCGCAATGCGCAGGTCATATTCGCGGGCGGCTCGGCGGGTCGCGTAGGTCGCTTTAACACTGACCGACAGCCGCCCCTGCGCTGTCGCGACTTTATTGGGCGACGGGCGCATAATGATTTTGTAGAGGTAGCCTCAGCCGGATTCAATCAATGCGAAACAGCTTTATCGCATTGCCTTGGAGCATCTTGTCTTTGTCCGTTGCGGGCACAGGCAGCGCCTTGACGATATCAAGGATGGCATCAATGCTGACCCAGGGGTGGTCGCTGCCGAAGAGCAGCCGATCGGCGCCGGCGAAGTCGTAAGCGTAGCGGATCGCCAGCGGATCGGGCGAGACGAGATCGAGATAGACGCGCTTGTAGGTTTCCCGCGGCGATTGCGAGATGTGATCGCGTCCGCGCCCTTTGACCTCGGTCTGCTCGAGCACGCGTCCCATCAGATAGGGCAATACCCCGCCGACATGCGGATGCAGGACCTCTAATGTCCGATGCCTCTCCATGACGCCGCCCAGGATCAGCCGCAGCATGGCAAATGACGTATCGACCATAAAGCCCATCATCGGGATCATGCTGTGTTCCTTGACCGCTTCGCCCCAGACCGGCACGGTCGGGTGCAAAACCAGCGGCACGCCCCGCGCGGCGACATGCGCGTAGAAGGCTTCGAATTGCGGCGCGTCGAGCGGCGCGCCTTCGACGCGCGAGGGCAAGAATACGCCGCGCAGGCCAAGATTGTCGATGGCGCGGTCCAATTCGGCAATCGCAACCGGCACGTCATTGAGCGGCAGGCTGGCGAGACCAATAAAGCGGTCGGGATACCGCGCGCAAAGCTCGGCCACGGCGTCGTTGCAGATGCGCGCGCCTTCACTTGCCAGATCGGGGTCCAGCATATCGGGTGTGGGTATATTGACGCTGATCACGCTCATATCGACGCCGGAGGCATCCATATCGCGCAATTTGCGCTCGGCGCTGTAGCTATCGAGGTCGAGGCGGAAGCGCTGCACATCGCCGTAATTGATCAGGTAGATGCCACTGTCGACGCGGTTGGTACGCAGGGCACTGGTATTGCGGGTGAGTAAATCCGCATAGGCTCGTGGGAAAACATGGCTCTGGCAATCAATGATCATGACTGGGTCTCGGCTGGCGCCTGGCAAGTCGGGCTGCTGGCGATCTCGACAAATGCGCCTCGTTCAAGGGATTCTATCGCGGCGTCGATGACGGACAAGATCTTCAAGTTATTGCTTCCGCTAAAGGGCGGCTCTTGCCCGCCATTGAGATAGTCGTACCAGAGGTCGAAGAACTGGCTCCAGGGATCGGTCGATGACCTTCCGCGGTCGAGATCAATCGGGCTGAAGCCGCCGCCGCGCTTGGCGAATTCGTAATCCATCGTATCGTTCGACATATGGATGCCGCGGCAGCGCAGGGCGCCCTTGTCGCCTTCCAGGCGCAACTCATAGCAACTCGATTGCGTTGAATAACCGGCGTGATAGAGCATATGCGCGCCGCCGCGAAAGCGAAACAGGCCATTAATCATACAGTCGCTACCGTAGGGGGACCAGGAAGGCTTAAATCCGTCGCAAATGACTGATTCCGGCGCCAGGTCCGGCAAGATGGCGAAGAGCGCGTCGAGGTGATGGCAGGTCATTTCGTAAAGGACGGGCTGCGCGAAGTCTTTCAAGTTGCGCGCCTGATGCCGCGGTTTGGCGCTGAGGAAGTAGATCTGCTCGACCGTGCCGAGAGCGCCGCTCGCCACGAATTCGGCGACGCTGAGATAGTGCCGGCGATAGCGCATTTGCTGGCCCACGCAGAGCTTGATTCGCTTCTCGACGGCGAGATTCGCCAGGTCCTTCGAATGCGCGAAGCAATTCGCGAGCGGTTTGGCGACCAGCGGCGCCAAGCCGGCTTCCAGCGCGGCGTTGGTCTGCTCATAGTGCAGTTCGGATGGCGTGTTGATCAAGACGACATTTGCCGGCGCGGTCTGGCAGGCCGAAGCCAAGTCGGTGAAAAGCGCCGCTTCCGGCAGCGAATAATCGGCCGCCGCCTTGCGCAATGCGTCTTCGTTGACATCGACGACGGCGACCAACTCGTGCCAGCTCTTGCTTTCCAGCGCGCGGAGCATGGTGCGGCTGATGCCGCCCATGCCAAGGATCATCGTGCGAATCTTATCGAAGTGCATGGTCTGCCTCATCCTCTCTTTTTTAATAAACCCCCTCGCTCATGCAAGGAGCGGGATTGTTATTTTGTGTGATCCCGGCAGACTTTCTCGCCGCCGCCGAGCGGCTGTAACAGATTCAGTAGTTGCGCTGTGTTCGCCCGCACGGCATTATGACGATCCGCCCATTGGTGCGGCTCCAGGCAAAAGTGGCCGTCGTAGCCGTCGGCTTTGAGCGCCGCTACCTGCCCGGTCAAGTCGGCCACCCCTTCGTTGATCGCCACAAAACCATCCGCCCGTGTCCAGTTTTTGAAATGGACGTGGGCGATCAGATCGCGGACCTCGGCATAGCCGTCCGGGTAGGCAAGCTCCCCGGAAGCGGCGGCATTCGCTGGATCCCAGACCACGCGCAGTCCCAGCGTGGCAGCGATCGTCGCCAGATTGGCGCCGGTATTGCTCCAGATGCTGGCGGCATTTTCCAGCAGGACTTCGATGCCTTCGCCGCGGCATATTTCGATTGCGCGTCCCAGGTAGTCGTAAATCTGCCCGGGAATCGGCGCGTTTGGGTCGCTACCGCGCTTGAATGTGAATAGCGTCATACGCGTCATGCCCAGCTTGTGCATCAGCGTGATGGCGCGCGGCAAGCCATCGTGAAAGGTTCGCTCGGTTGTCGCCTCGGCCAGGTCGTGCTTGAAGAAACCGGGACTGACGCCGATCAGGTTCAGGTCGTATTCGGCGACGGTATCGATCACTTCTTGAATCGCTTCGTCACTGACGTCGGGAAAGCGACCGCCGCCCAGCTTGCGTATCTCATAATTGCGAATGCCCAGCGGCAAGCAGAATTGGACCGCGTCGCGGAAAGAATCATCGGCTTCGTCGCTGATGATCGCCAGGCGCTTTTTCCAATCAGTCATCATTTTCTCCTTTAAGAGGTCGTGATTCCAGCGCCGCCAGAATCGTCGGCACGTAGCGCATTTGCTGGGCCATGGCTTTGCCCATGCCCAAATGAGAGATCCATTCGGGAAACATGCCAATGGTGGGCAAGCCCTTTTTCACGTGATGGGCGATATCGGCATCGCCCGAAAGTTCCCAGGCGGCCGCCAAGCCTTCGAGCACCCACTGCGTGCAGCGAAAATTGCCGCCGAGCGTGCGGTTGCGGCAAGAGGTATATCGGAAGTGCCCGCTCTCATGATCGAAGGTCTCGCGGAGCAACCAGCGCGCGCCGCCAACGATCGCCTCGCCCACGCGCGGGTCCTGAGTGAGATAATAATAACGCTTCAAGCCGGAGAGCAAGACGCCCACCATGAAACCGGCTTCGCCGCGGCAGCGCGGATATCCACAGCCGCAATGGCTTTCGGTCAAATTGCGCGTCCAGCCGCCTTCGGGCTCGGCGCGCTCCAGAACGCGTTCGACGATGATTGAAGCGGCATTCAGGCAATCGGGATCGTCCTGCGCGGCGGCCAACATGCAAAGATGGATCAAATGCCAGCCTGCCTCGCGGGCATTGGAGAAATCATAATGGTCGAAAAAGCGCTTCTGCAAAAGCCAGCTTCTGGTCTTGCGCAGCGACTCATACACAAAGTCATCGCCCGTCAACAAATAATGCAGCATGGGTCCCTCGACCCAGGTATGCGAGGGGATCGTCTTGGTGCCTGCCATCTTGCTGCGGAAAAGCGGCGGCAAGTATCCGCCCAGGTGCCCGGGCATGTGCATGGATTGTCCGCCGATTTCCCAGGGATCGCTAGAGAAATTGATGGTATCGACATCAGCCAGGTGCAGCGCCGACTCGGCGGCCCAGGCGGCCCAGCGCGGATCGCCCCCGCGCAAGAACTCGGCGTAACCGCAGTAGGCCGGGTCGTATTCATTATTGCCCCAGGACCAGCCGCTCTCGCCGTACCAGTCGCCGAAGTTAACCTGCCCATAAGCGCGGAAATGCTCGCGATCGTCGTGGAAAGACGCCAGGGCGCTGTCGGCGAGCTGCTCGTAGTCGGGCAAGATCGAATCCCGCCGCGCGCCAAGCGGATACAGCGCGCCCGTGCTATTGAGATAATCGATATCCGGCCGCGCCAGGACGCCCTGTTCCAGCCAGTCAAATGCGGCCGGCTGATCGCCGCCGAAATTGAGCAGGATTTCGTTGCTCAGCGCCATGCCGGACTTCAGGATATAGCCGTCGTCATCGAGCCAGAAGTAGAGCCGGTGGGGCGCGTCTTCGTCACCGGGCAGTTCGACGCCGCGCCGTTCCGGGAATAGCTGGACCGATATGCCCACTTCGTCCACCGACAGCGCCTTGGGATAAAGCTGCCAAAAGCGGCGCAGGCCGATGCCCAACGCGCCCGCATCGCCGTCGACGCGAATATGCCCGGGCGCCCTCCCTTCACGGGTTTCGCCGCCCACGCTGTACGCCAGGTCGTGATCATGGCGCAGTTGCCAGTCGCCATCGGCGGCGCTCCAACTTTGCTCGGCGTGGTGAACGACCGCCGCGCCAGCGAATGGGATGCGGATGGAAAAGGAGCGCAGCTTGAGCAAGCTGCTTTCTTCGCCGTTGTCGCCGACGATCGCCGAAGTGATCGCGTCGTCCCTGTCCCCGGTCAATGCACCGCCCTTGGCTGCGGGCGCCAGGGCCGGGCTGATCACTTCCAGGCGGTGCTGGATTTTGACGAAGTTTTGGCCCGCGTAAATGCGTAGGCGCAGCGTACTTCTTAAGTGGGCGACGCCCCCTTCGTCTTCGTGGTCGACCTCGAACTGGAGAGACCGAGAATCGCGGCTCAGGGGGCGGACCGCGCTCGATCGCAGCGTCGCGCCATTGCTCAAAACTGCCTGGAAGCCCAGGTCCGACAGCGACAGCGCGTTTTCCCAGGTATCATTCAGTCGTCTCTCGATAGCAAAGTCATCATCGCAGGACCTCAACCGCAGGGCATCGTCGTTCCACTGGGCAACGATTCCACCGCTTCGGTCGACGTTCAGGTCTGGCGCGTTGACGCGGAGCTCCCCCGACAGAGACCCTTCACTGGCCAAGCCCTGGGGAATGCGGCTTTCCACCAGCGCCCACCGTACCGTGCCATCGTCCCAGCGACTTGGCGCGCGCGTCCGCGCCGGCAAGATCTGACCTCCCACATGCAAATGGCAAGTCTCGATCTGTGGAACGGCGCTCTTGCTGAAAGGAAGTCCAAATGCCAATGGCAGACCAGCGAGATCGGCCCGGTTGAGATTCATCAGTTCCAGTGGCACGACGACGCTCTCCGCCGGCGGGCCCTCAGTTCCCGATGTGACAAAGGCCAGCGTTTCCGTAACTGATTCGCCGGAGGGGTCGGCGGCTGAGACTTCGACCTCGTAGCTGCGCTCGGCGGACAAATCGGAAAAAACAAGATGATGCAGGCGCGCCGGTTCGGCCGTCTGCTGGGCGCGAAACGCGGAGTCCCGTTCAGCGATGGTCGCCTCAACGCGCGCCATCCGCGATGTGGCGCATTGCAGGCGCGCCGTCCAGCTCCCGTCCTCGGCGCGTTGCGCGCGGACGGTCAGATTCGCGATCTCCGGCGCGAAGCGGCTCGGCTGCGGGCGCTGGCGCAACAACACGAATCCTTCAATGCGATAGCTGCCGGGTCCCGGCGCGGTCAAACGAAAAACTTCCATCGCGCCCATGAATTGGACCGGCTTGTCGGCCACGATCAAGTGGGGACGGTTATCGTGTCGGCTCGGCTCTACGCGCCCGATCTCTTGACTGGCCAGGCGCAGCTCCATCGGGCAGGTTTCGCCCGCGCCGCAATAGATCAAGATGCCGACGTAGCGCCGCCCGGTGTGGTCGGCCTGGCTCTCGATTGTCTGCCAGAAGCGATGGCGCAATGTCGACGACCGTTCGGATGCGGCGACTGCATTTGCGCGATAAATGCTTGGATTGGGATAGGCGGTCAGTCCGAAATCGGGGGACCATGTATCCAGCGTTTCGCAATCCACAGCGCGCCAGGCGTAATTGCCCGGGTCCGCGAAGAGCGCCTCGATGCGCTCCGGCTCAATGATGTCAATATGGGGAATCAAGTCCATCGATTATCCTTATTCGCTGGCGCCCGGCTTGATAAATGTCCGCCAATAGGGAAACAAATGCGGCTTGCGCCTGCCTTTGAAATGCAAGACTTTCTTCGCCGGGTAATGTCCGTCCATTTCGATTTTCATTGATGTCGAAAAGTTGTACGTCGAACAGGGAAGGAACAAGACCTTGATGCCGTCGAGATCATGGCAAAAGATACTGTCTCGGGCGAAGTCCACCGCGCGGAACATCTCGCGCAGCACGTCCTGGTCGCCACCCCAGACGCTGCTGCCATGATGCTGGCTGCGGAAGCGCTGCAGCCAGCGCTTGTGGAAGCGCGCGGCGCCGGCGATGCGCTGTCCATGGGCAAAATTGATGCCGGCGTTGATCGGCCATTTGTCCTCGTCGCGGTAAGTCAACGATACGTCGAAGTCGTAGTCGAAGACCCGAGAAAGATCGCCATTGATCAGGATATCTGAATCCAGAAATATCGTATGGCCCTCGGCCTCATTGATGTACGCAAGCCAGGCGATAGATCGCGACATCATCGGATTCTCGGCATCGAGATCGTAGCGGATGATGTCGGTATCAGGGTGCGGCGGGAAGACCGTGCCCCGGTCGCTGAGTATGACTTGCCGGCAGTCAGGGTGGAATCGCCTGGCGGAAGCGAACATGGTCCGGATATATTGCTGTGGCTCGGTCACCGTGATGGTCGAGGTCGTCCGATGAATGCTGTCCATCGTCCGCGCCGTGACATCGATGTAGAAGGTGACAAAGGTGATCATGCGGCCGCCCTTGCTTTGTAGTCCCGCGCCCTTAGAAAAGCGCGTCGAATTCTCTCATCAGATCGGCTTTCAGTTCAAAGCCGATTCCGGGTACCTGTGGCGGCTGAATGCGCCCGTTCCGCAGGGCGATATCGTCGCCGAAGCCGCCAAAAGGCTGAAAAACATGCGGATATGATTCGTTGCCGAAAAGCCCCAGACCGGCGGCGATATGCAAGGCGAATTGATGGCCGCCGTGCGGGATGCAGCGCCGGGGGGACCAGCCGTAATCCCTGAGCATGTCCAGTGTGCGCAGGTATTCCACCAAGCCATAGCTGAGCGCGGGATCCATCTGCAGGAAATCCTTATCCGGCCTCATGCCGCCGTAACGGATCAAGTTGGTGGCGTCGATGGTCGAGAAAAGGTTCTCGCCCGTCGCAAGCGGCAAGCTGGTCGAACCAGCCAGCGCGGCATTGAGCAGGTAGTCGAGCGGATCGCCCGGCTCCTCGTACCAGAACAGGCCGTATGGCTCCAGGGCTTCGGCGTAGGCCAGCGCCTGCTTCAGGTCGAAGCGCCCGTTGACATCGACGGCCAGGCGATTTCCGGCCCCGACGATGTCAATAACCGCCTCGATGCGCTTGAGGTCTTCCGCCAACTGCGCGCCGCCGATCTTGATCTTGACCGTGCTGTAGCCTAAATCGAGATAACTCTTGATTTCGTCTTGCAGCGCGCCCAGATCCTTGCCCGGGTAATAGTAGCCGCCGGCGGCATAGACAAAGACATCGTCGTCGACCTCGCCGCCGCGATAGCGCTCGCCCAGCGCGCGATAGAGCGGGGCGTCTTCGATCTTGGCGACCAGATCCCAGAGCGCCATATCGACGACGCCGACCGCCACCGAGCGCTCGCCATGGCCGCCCGGCTTTTCGTTGCGCATCATGATGTCCCAGGCCCTGGCGGGATCAAAGTTGACGCCTTCGTCGTTGAGCAGCGACTCGGGCGGCGTCGCGAGCAGGCGGGGAATGATGCGATCGCGCAGGATGCCGCTCTGCGAGTAGCGCCCGTTGGAGTTGAATCCATAGCCGATAAGCGGCTCGCCAGCGCGTATGACATCGCTCTGGATGCCGACAATTGAAGCGGTCATCTGAGAGAAGTCGATGAAGGCGTTGCGGATATCCGAGCGTATAGGGACGACGCGGTCGCGAATCGCTGTAATTTTCATAGGAGCCTTTCGCCGGAGACGGTTTTGCTTCGCCATGCCTCATTCCGGTTATGGACTGGCAGATCGTCCCCGCGCATGCCGCTGCGCGCCGCCACTTCATATTCCGCAAAGAACATGTCCAGCGCTTCGGTCAAGCGCCTTACAACGTCATGACACTGTGGATCACGGTAGAGATTCACAGTCTCGCGCGGATCGCGCTCCAGGTCGTGCAAGAGGCTCGGGTAGCCATCGCGGCGCTGAACCAGCTTGTAGCGCCCGTCGCGGATGGCGCGGACCGGACCGTATTCGACGAATGTCCTGTTGTCCCATTCAGGATCGTCCTCGCCAGCCAACATGCCGCCGAAGCTTTTTCCGGGAAAGCGATCCAGCGCTTGTGGCCGCGCGCCGGCGAAGTCCAGCAGGCTCGTGAACAAGTCGCAGTGATTGACCAGCTCGGCGCGCCGTTGGCTGCCCGCGATCCGCCCGGCATGATTCAGGATCAGCGGCACGCGAATGGACTCCTCGAGCATATTCAGCGGCTCGCTGCCATTGCCTTTGCCCCAGATGCCGTGATGCCCCATATTCAGCCCATGATCGGAAGTGTATACGATCAACGTTTCATCACGCGCATCTTGCGTGGCCAGTTCATCCAGCACCCGTCCGACCGCCTCGTCGATCATCGTTACCGAAGCGTAGTATTGCGCCAGCGCTTCTCGGGGATCGCCCGGCGCGACCGGATGCCTGCCCGGTTCGCCAAAGGGATAGGGACTATCGTCGGGAATATCGGCGAAACTCGCATTGCGATAGCGCGCGACCAGCCCTTCGTCGCGATTGATCCAGGGGTTGTGCGTAGTCGCGTATCCGATGAAGAGAAAGAAAGGTTTCTCGCCATCGCGCCCGCGCAGGAAGTCGATGGCGGCGTCGGTGATGATGCCCGTATCGTAACCGGTTCGCTGCACCACCTGACCCTGATCGCTGTATTTGTGGGTCATCGTGTTGTACTTGGGCGTTTTGCGCCAGGAACTGTACCAGTAATCGAAACCGGATTTCGGGGTTTCGCCCGCGCCGCAGTGCCATTTTCCG
The DNA here is from genome assembly GCA_026713245.1 of Chloroflexota bacterium. Classification (GTDB taxonomy): domain Bacteria; phylum Chloroflexota; class Anaerolineae; order Aggregatilineales; family Phototrophicaceae; genus UBA6055. The sequence continues at coordinate 1,473 of JAPOOU010000257.1, read as the reverse complement.
CACATGGCGGCGCTGTATCCGGCATCGCGCAGGTAATCGGCGAGGGTCGGAACGCCCAGTAGCCAGGCTGTCGCGCCCACTTCCGGGTCATCCTCGGCCAGATGGTCGTGGACGCCGTGCTGCGAGGGGTACAGGCCCGTCCAAAACGAGGCGCGGGCCGGCGAGCAGACCGGACAGGGCGTGAAGGCATTGTTCATGACAGCGCCGGTTTCGGCCAGCGCGCTGATATGGGGCGCTTTGATCTCGCTGCTGCCATAGCAGGGCAGCGCCCAAGCCGCGTGGTCGTCGCTGAAGAAGACGATGATATTGGGCTTCATCGCGTCTCCGCCAGCGCGAGGGCCGTGAAGGGCTCGTTCTCCGCGATGTATTGGTCCAGGGCCGCCGGTCCCGCCTGGAAGAATCGCCGCGCCGACTCGGCCCGGCTATAGGCTTGAATCGCGACGCCGCGTCGCGCCAGGATATGCTTGGCCGAAGCGGGAAAACCCTGCGCCACCATGACCTCATTGAAAGCCGTCAACCGGTCATGCGCAGCCTTGCGGATCGCCGCCGGCAGCGACATATCGCAGACTTGCGCGCTAAATGGGGAAGAACCCATCGGCAGCCAGCCGCAGAATCCGTGGCTGCCGGCTTCCATAGACGGCGGCAGCACTTTGAGATTTGCCTGATAAAGTTTCAGATTGGCGCCGGCTGCCGCCGCCACCTTGGCGCTGAAGGGCGCGATTTCGCGACAGGTATCCTTCATGAAGTAGTAACGACCGCTGGCCGCCACCCGCCCAACCTCCGCCGGCGTCAGCAAGCGGTGCTCCGGCTGCGGCAGTTCATAGATGCCCAGCCGCGCATGATCGCCGATCAGAGAGCCAATCTCCAGCAATTGCTCGTCGAGGTTCTGCGCGCTGGGCAAGAGGGAGAGCGCCACCACCACAATATCGCTGCCCATTTCGTAGATCCGCCGCAAGCAAGCCGCCTGCTCGGACAGTGTCGCGCCGAAGTTGCCGACAGTGGCGATGGTCAAGTCGCCGCTGGGGTGATCGGCCACATGCTGCGCCACCCGCAAGCGTTCATCGTCATCAAGGTAAAGCAGCTCGCTGGCCTGGCCCAGAGCCAGGACGCCGGGAACGCCAACACTCCTATAAAAGTCGAGCAAGCTGCTTATGGCCGGCAAATCGAGCGCATCGTTCTCGTCAAAGGCTGTCAACAAAATAGGATATGCGCCGTCAGGCGCCTGATAATCGGGCATCGGCAGTCTCCGGAAGCGGTCGCTGATGAAAACGTTTTCAGCGGAATAGTATAGCGAAGGGCGACGGTTTGTCAAAGTCCGCTCATAAACCACGGTGTATTTCAGATTGTTGGCGTATCAAGCTCCCATCTTCCACCCTCAAGCACAAAATCTGTAGGGGCTCGGCGCGTAATCGGCGAAAAGGTCCCAGGAATGTCGCGCTCACGCAAAATCGTAAGCCTTCTCGTCGCATCAGC
>JAPOOU010000255.1 GCA_026713245.1 Chloroflexota bacterium | reverse complement strand
CCTTGTGTTCACTGGCTTTCGGGGATTTTGGGTTTTCCCTGAAGCAGATTTTTCCGTTCAAGCGTTTTTTCCCTTGCGACTGGGTTGTTCCGGGATGTATCAAGTGGTACGAGCATAGCGGAAAACGCAAAGCAAAGGGCGACTATATAGTCGCGTTTTCCCGGATGGGCGAGAATTGGTGAAGTCTCTCGAGCCAGTGTCCAAGTTTTCGGAATCACTAGCGGGTGAAAACAGTTTTTCAACAGTGTCCATCGGATCGCCCCTAGCGGTCTGTCAGATGGCTATTGTTCTTTATTTTCACCGAAATGGAAAATCCTTGCCAACGAGGATAAGGCGCGCAGCCTTGCTTATGTCTGTGTACTCGGCGCCCGCAATGGTTAGGATGCGTTTCAACCGACTTCAATCCACTCCCCGCCTCTTCATTGCCAAGTCGCTGCCATTCTCATAAACTATACCCTTAGTTTGAAAATACTCCCACTGGATCCGCTTTATCAGGGTAAAAATCATGCGCATATCCAAGATTGAAGTGATGCCTCTCCGCATCAAGCGAGACGAAGCCTACCTGGGCAGTCTGCCGGACTCCGCCAGTCCGGGGGCGTATTTCTTGCGGCCGCCATACCGCGCGCTCTATTCAGCCTATTTCGAGACGGCCTTCGTCAAGATAAGTACCGACGAAGGTTTAATCGGCTGGGGTGAAGCCCTGGCGCCGGTGGCGCCGGAAACGGTGGGGGTGATCGTCGAGCAGTTGCTGGCGCCGGCGCTTATGGGCCGCGATCCACTGGATGGCAATGTGCTGTGGAATGTCATGTACGACTTGATGCGCGAGCGCGGTTACTACGGCGGATTCATGCTCGATGCCATCAGCGCTTGCGATACCGCGCTTTGGGACCTGCGCGGCAAGATCTTGTCCCAGCCGGTCTATCAACTGCTGGGCGGGGCCTATCGCGACTCAGTTCCCTGTTATGTTTCCGGATTGCCCAAGCCAACGGCCGCTGAACGCGTTGAACTTGCCTTGTCCTTTGTCGACGAAGGTTTTGACGCCTTCAAGCTGGCGGCTGGACATGGCGTGCGGGCGGATACACAGAGCGTCAAGGCCTTGCGGGAGGCCCTGGGCGACGAAGCGACGCTGCTACTGGACGCGCACTGGGTCTACCGTCTCGATGACGCGGTTCGCTTGGGCAAGAACCTGGAAGAACTGGATGCCGGCTTCTTCGAAGCGCCGATTAACCCGGAAGATATCGCGTCTCACGCCCAGCTAGCAAGCGCCATCGCCATACCCGTCGCCATCGGCGAGACCGAGCGCAGCCGCTATCAATTCCGCCCCTGGCTGACGCAAAAAGCCGCCGATATTCTGCAGCCCGATGTGGGCAGGGCCGGCATCTCCGAGGTATTCAAGATCGCCAGCATGGCGGAAACCTTCAACGTCCGCATGGCGCCGCACTTGAGCGTCGGCCTCGGCATATGCATTGCGGCAACCCTGCACGTGGCCGCGGCGATACCGAATCTATACTTATTGGAGTATCAGCCGCCGGTATTCGAGGTCGCCAACATGCTCTTGACCGAAGCGCTGACCTGCGCGGATGGGCGCTACGAACTGCCGCGCGGCGTGGGACTCGGCGTCGAATTGGACGAAAAACGCCTGCGCGAGATACAGGCGTGAATTCGATCAGTTGGGTAAAAGCGGGGTTCTTGGCCGCACGATCTGGCGTCGTTCCGGCGTCAAACGGTCGATCAACTCTTGAGACACTTGGTATCCATGGCGGAAATTGCCCCAGGACGGTCCATAGCGAAAAACGATGATCCGACGGAGCCCCGGGTTGCGCCGCTCCGCCGATCCATGGCAGAGCGCGTCCACGAATAACAGGACGTCGCCGGCGTCCATTTGCACCTCGACAGCGCCTTCGACGTGATCTACCGACGCAACTTCACTGTACATTTTGTAGGCTTCGCTGTCGGGATGGGGGAAGTGCGCTTTGTGGCTGCCGGGCACGACCATGGTCGCGCCGTCGCCGGGTCCGATATCCGTCAGCGCCATCAGGATGTTGATTTGCCCGCAATGGAACATGCCGTTGTAATAACGAAACTGGGTGCGTTTCGTGCCTTCGTGGCCGCCGCTGTGCAAGCCGATGGCCTGCCCGGGACCGCGGATGTTGGCGAAGCACTCATCGATGAACAGGGGACCATGGTTGTAATCAAAGGTATCGGCGCCGCCGACAAAATACTTGACCTTTTCAATCCACGACGGGTGGTCGATCAGTTTTTCAAAGGCCTCGCCGCCCTCGTAAATCTGCTGCAGGTTCATGCCATCATCGTCGCCGTAGTTGTGGCCATGAACATAGCCATTCCATTCGCCGGGCTCAATCGGCAATAGCGCGTCGATCCCGGCATTGATGTCTGCGACCTCCTGCCCGGACAACGCGCCCCTCAGCACCAGGAATCCGTTCAGATCGAAGAAATAAACCTCTCTGTCGCTTACCTTCATTCGCTTATCTCCGTTTCACCGTCGGCAGCCTATTCATAACAGAGTACCGAAAACACGGCGGCCGGGACATCGCCCTGACTGGCGAGGACTTCCAGGCGCAAGCGGTCGGTCTCGACCAGCTCGTCAAAACAGATGCGATTAATCGTCTGGTGGTTGTCGGCCACCTCGGCGAAGACCCGGCCATTGCCGTCCGTTAGACGGTAGTCCTTAACCGCAAAGGGCGCCACATCTTCAGGATGGCCCCAAAGGCTGGTTTCCATTGGGTGATCCCAGTCCGTGTCGAACATCAATACAATCTCGCTGACGCTTTGCGGCAACCGCCAATCGATATCCAGGGCCGGCGCCGGATCCTTGGGATCGGCGACCCAGGCATTCGCGCCCGCGGTCGGGCGGGCAAGACCATTGCAAATGTTCTGCGGATCAAAACCGTTGACCGGCGGCGAGAAGGTCATGGCGATGTTCTGGCCCGCCGGGCGGCGCAGCGGCGACCAAAACTCAAAGCTTTCGACGCCGATATCCTGCCAGGGCTGCTGTGTCCGGCGATGGCTCAGCGCGAGCAAGCCGGTAATTCGCTGCTCGCTGAGGCGCAGATGCACAAGCGGGTTTTCCAGCACATGCACGAAGACATAACAATTCCGGTCCAGCAATTGATCGAAATCCAGATCAATGCGCTGATTATCACCTGCGTCAAGATCAAATGCGCAGGTCTTCAAGATGATATCGGGACTGTGATTGTCCGGCTTGGAACTGACGCGCAATTGCGCTTCAAGTTTGGTTGGCGCTTCCACATCAACAGTTATGGACATGCGAGAAACGCGACCGCGCTGCATGGGGATCATCTGCGCATAGGGACGTTCCAACTTGAAGCGGGGCCCATTGTCCGGTATTTCCTCAAGGCACAGTTTGCTGGACGCCGTGACCCTTGAATGCCTGACCAGGTTCTGGTCGTCTTCGAGCCTGAACTGCGGGATATACTGGCCCGCGCGCTGCAAATCGCGCTGCAACAGCTTGATATTGCTTTCGTCGGCAATGTCGCGCGGCAGCAGTTGATGTCTGATGCAAAGCGCGGCCGCCATGCCAACCGACTGCGCCGCCGACGCCAGGGTCAGCATCACGCGGGTCGATCCAAAAGCGACATGCGAGGCGCTCATGATGCGGCCTGTAATGAAGAGGTTGCCTATATTCTTGCTGTATTGACTGCGATAAGGCACTTGATAAACACCCTTGGCGTGCCACTGATCGCAACCGGGCCGCTCGCTAAAGACGCCGTCTGCCGGGTGCAGGTCGATGGACCAGCCGCCGAAGGAAATGGCGTCATAGTGCTGCCGCTGTTCGATTATGTCCTGCTGGATCATCATGTAATCGCCTTCGAAGCGGCGGCTTTCGCGCTTGCCCGGGATCTGCCCAACCCATTCCAGGGTCAGGTTTTCGGCATCGGGGAATTCTCCCGAATTTTTGATATAGTTCCAAACGCCGTAAACGACTTTCCACAGTTGCCATTTGATGGTCTCGGTCTCGTGCACCGTGTCGAGGCGACCGCCATATTCAATCCACCAAAGCCGGCAGCCGTCGATCGCCGTGTTGAAACTGCGAAAGCGCGGTATCCGGGTGATGTCTTCGAGCGCGTAGCTGGGCGGCACAAACTTGACCGGCGCGCCGACATCCTTGCTGTAGAAATAAATCGAATGCCCCAGCAGGTATCCGTATTCGTCGCTCGGCGCGAATTTCTCGCCGAATTCGTCGCTGGCTTCCGCGCCCATGCGAAAAGCGGCGCCGGCCTGGAAGGCGACAATGCCATCCCCGGAAGCATCGCAAAAGAGCGGCGCGTAGAGTTCATACCGGGTCGAATTCTGGCTGCAAAATGCCGTGACCGATTCGATGGTATCGGCATCGGATTTGCTCAGGCTGATCGCAGCCGTATTGAGCAGCAAGGTAATATTGTCCTCGTCGACGACTTTTTCCAGCAGCACGGTGTCGAAAATCAGCGCGTTGCCTTCCTTATTGCGGTACATGTTTTCGACCAGGATATCGTCGATCACGCCGCCTTCGCGCGCCCAGCGATTGTTATTGCCCATGTGCGAGGTCGCGCCCAATGCCCATAGCCGCACCTCGCTGCTGGCGTTGCCGCCGAGTACGGGACGGTCTTGCACCAGCACGACCTTGATGCCGGCGCGCGCCGCGGTGATGGCCGCGCAGGTACCCGCCAGGCCACCGCCGACTATGACGAGATCGCTGTCGACGCGAACACATTTTGGCGCTCGTACCTCGGCGGAAAATGCTTCGCTGGTCATTCTTGGGATCTGATTGTCTTGTTTCATCCGGGCATTTTCCTCAATTGCTGGTCATTTAGCCTACAATTTAGTAATTTTCAGGCTGGCACTCGCGCCTGTTTACGCAAACCGCGTCGCTCTTGCGACGAGTAGGTTTACGATCTTGCGTGAGCACGACATTCCTGGGACCTTTTCGCTGCCGCCGAGCGGCTACGCGCCGTGACGATCCGGCAGCACCCCATGCCGCTCGCACCATTCATTCAGCGGGTTGAGCCCGCCCTGTGGCTGAAACTCGAGCGTGCCGTCAATTTCCTCGCCCACCAGATATTTCTCGACATCAGTGAGCTTCTCGACAAAGTCTGGCTGCTGCTTGACATAATCCATCGGCTTCAGCCAGCGATAGGCGTAGCCGATCATGATCGCTTTGCGCGTGATATCCGTGAAATTGGGCGCGCCGGCATGCCAGGTCCGGTATTCAAAAATGACGCAGTCGCCCGGATTCAGCAAGGGTTCAATCGCGTTTTCCGGGTCGGCTTTGCCCGCCCCAATCTCGACCCGTTCGCTGAGCTGGTTGCTGCCCGGCGACAGCATGGTAACGCCGGATTGCGGCTGGCTGAGGTCGGTCAGATAAAAGGCGCATTTCAAGCCGATGCGCGGGTAGTTGTCTTGACCCAGGTCCAACTGCGTACGGCCGTTGTCGCGATGCCAACCCGGCTTGCGCGCGCTGTCCGGCGTCCCGGGCGGATCAGGATGGCGATAAATCAAGTGGCTCGTCGAAAGCTGCAGGTTGGAACCCAACAATTGAATCACCAGCGGCAGAGCCACATCGTTGGTTAGCAGCGGAATGAAGGCGTCATCCATTGTTACGCAATTGCGATAGCCGTCGTAAATCCCTCCGTGCGTTGTATATCGATTCAGCCGCTCCTCACTTGCGATGACGCGGTCGCCGGCTTCTATCAGGCGACTGATCATGTCCTCATTGAGCGCGTTGCCCGCGATGAGATAACCGTCGTCGCGGAACTGCCGTCTCTGGTCTTCGCTCAGTTTGGTGAATCCCTGCATTCTCTAGCTCCAGGTGCCGACAAGCGGCATAAAGTTCTTTGCGCTAAGTATATGTGAAATAAGCGGTGGCGACACATGATTTGTCGCTGCGTACACGAACCCAGTGCGCGCTGTAACCGCTGGGAAACTCGTGATGCGCGTAACCGCATCCCGAAACTTTGAAATAATCGTAGATCTTCCAGGCGCCATTGCCGAGGAAGTCTACCTCAACCGTAAACGTGACATCGGCAGCATCGTCGTGACACAGGTGCAAGACCTTCTTGTCGAAGCCAGTCATCAGATAGGGGTCGGATGCTTGGCCGGCCTCAATACTATCTTCCCACCAGACGCCACCCCATCCGGCCGGTTTTCCAAAATTCCAGAGGTCATCGGTCTTGCCAAACCATAAACCCGATTGCGGCTCTCCGGCCAGATGATTGGCGCCGCCGTGCGGGCTGGCATTGTCTGAACCGAGCACGAGCATGCCGCGATAGGCGCAAAAATCACCATGCACCCACAGATGCGTCGAAATGGGACGAATGCCCCAGACATGGTTCTCGTAGGCCCAGGGGGAAAGTTCATAGAACATGCCGTGACAATCCATCAGGAAGCGTTCGTGCTCGACCTCGCGGATGCGCGGCCATTCCGTCTGCCACATATGGTCGAAGCAATGGCTGGCTTTGGGCAAGCGATAGCGCTTCCACTTGCCGTCCGCCTCGGTAAACACCTGAAGTATGGCCGAGCGCTTGTCCCAGCCCATCGCGAAAATCGTGCCCGCGAAGTTGCTGCGGCCGTTGACCTCTATGTAGGGATTGCGATCGATGATCGTCCAATTCTCGCCATCCCATTCGGCGAGGCGACCTGCCGCTTCCGTGCCCCTAAAGTCGCGTTCGTCGTAGCTGTTGTTGGCGACGACCACGCGTCCGAAGTTGCTGTAAGCCGCCTTGAAGTGCGCGTATTTGTGATCCGGAACGCCCAGTTCGATGGTCAGGTCGGCGATTAAGGTCGTCTCCAGCGTATGTACATCCATCTCATAGAATTCACCTTCCATGCCCAGCACATACACCTTGTTGGCGGGATCGCGCAGATGACGCATGGTCGAGCAGGTCCGTACTTCAAGCAGCGATTCTATGGTTCGAACAGTTCCTTCGGCGTCGATGGCGTAAGGCCCGAGCATGAGCTGGTTCGACTCCCAATGCGCCATTCTGTTGGTGTAGGTGCCGACATAACTGGCCGGATGCTTCGCAATCTCCAATTTGTCGTTGATCACGTATAGCCCGGTACCGACGCCACTGGCGGACTTATGCGATACATAAGTGACAATCCAAAGAGCGCCCGCCCAGGCCATCATCGCGCCCACGCCGCATTCGCTGCGCGGCGGACCCAACTCCGCCGATAGCGCAAGATGGGGATAAACGCCGCTTGCGTTCAGGTATTGGCTAGATGCCATCTCGCCTCGCCTTCAGTTGCGAATCTGTCGAGATAAGGCGCGCTAACAATGGGATGGCCATGAAGCGGCAGCCATCTGGCGCCGAGTAGGTCGCAAAGTACGAAAAGAATATTCGGGGGCGATTCCATCGCCGCGCGTCTCAGCCTTTCATGCCCGATAAGTTGGCGCCCTGAATGAATTGCTTTTGGAACATGAAGAAGACGATCAGCACCGGCACGACCATCAAGGTCGAGGCGGCCATCTGTTGGTTATAGATCCCGCCCTGGCCGGGCAAGGACGTGAACTTGTAAAGCCCGATAGCAAGCGTATGCAAATCCGGATCTTTTAGATAAATCAACGGACCGAGAAAATCATTCCAACTATTCTGGAAGCTCAAGATGGCGATCACAACGATGGCAGGCTTTGCTAGCGGGATCATTACCTGCGTGAAAATGCGGACTTCGCTGGCGCCGTCAATCTTGGCCGCGTCCAGCAAGTCCTGCGGGATGCCCAGGAAAAATTGCCGACAGATAAAGATGTAGAAAGCATTGCCAAAGAAATTCGGCACAATGAGCGGGTAGAACGTGTCGATCCAGCCGATGGCTTCGTACGCGGCGTAGACCGGTATCAAGCGAACCGCGAAGGGCAGCATTAGGGTCGCTAGCAAAATGAGGAAGAGCGCGTCGCGAAACGGGAAGCGGAAACGGGCGAAACCATAAGCCACAATCGTACAAGAGCCGATATCGCCGATGAGCGAGACAACTGTGATGAACATGGTGTTGCGGAAAGTTATGCCGAAATTCCAGAACTTCAGCGCGTCGGTGTAGTTTTCCGGCTGCCAGACGCGGGGAATCCACTGCACCGGGAAGACGCCGACTTGATCCAGCGGCATAAACGAGGACATGAACATCCAAAACAGCGGCGCCAAAAACCATAAGCTCAATGCGATAAGCAAGAGATAGAGGAGGGCGCGCCCAATTATCTTTGTCAAGCGGGTGACCGGGGCGCTCGCCAACAAGCCTGGAGCAGCGGGCTTGGCTGTCATCAGTCGGCCTCCGCGCCTTGATAAAATACCCAGCGCTGGGATGTCGCGACGATTACCGCGGTAAAGGCGAAAATGATTATGAACAAGATCCAGGCCAGCGCCGACGAATAGCCCATCTGTGGCGGCAAGTATTGAAAGGCATGATCAAACAGATGCAAGACATAAGTTCTCGTTGCGTCGCGCGGGGCGCCGCCGGTCATAATAAAGATCTGCGCGAAAACTTGAAACGCGCCGATGATATTGATCAGGACGTTTAGATAAATTGTCGGCGTCATCAGCGGTATGGTGACGCGCCGGAGACGTTGGAACATATTGGCGCCGTCAATCTTGGCGGCGTCATAATATTCTTCGGGAATGCCCTGCAAGCCGGCCAGAAAAATAACCATGGTCACGCCCACCCAAGTCGTGCTCATGATCAAGAAGGCGAGCATGGCGTAATCGGGATCGGCGAACCAGCGAACGCGCGGCAAGCCGATGGCATAGAGCAGGGAATTGAGCAGGCCCGCGCGCGCATTCAGCACATACAGCCAAATCACGGACAGGGCAACAATGGGCACGACCGAGGGCAGATAAAACAGCGTCCGCCACAACCCCAACAGGCGCACTTTGGTGTTGAGCAGCAGCGCCAGGGCGAAACCGAGCACGATGCGAATCGCGACTGAGCCGCCGACATAAACGCCCGTATTGCGCAGCGACTTCAGGAACAGCGGGTCGTCAGTGAAGATGTGGACATAATGCTCCGCGCCTACCCATTCCGGCGGTTGCACGATGTTGTATTTGGTGAAGCTGAGAATGAATGACGCGATAAAGGGAAAGAGCGCGAACAAGAGCACGCCGACGATCCAGGGGCTGATGAAGAGCAAGCCCATCTTCGCCTCTCGCCTTCGCATGGGCGAAAGATCGTGCCAGCGCTCGCGCCTTTTGCCGCGCAAGGCGCTAAATTGTGAACCAAATGCTGTTGCCATAGGCTCATGCCACCATCGTCAAAACCGGGGAGAAGCATGGGGTTTCCAATGAAACCCCATGCCATGAACTTGACTTTAGCCGTATTCTTCCCAGAATGCGTCAAGCAATTCCTGGACCTCGGCTTCTGCATCGGCCAGCGCGTCTTCAACGCTCTTGTCGCCAAAGAGCACATCGTCAACCATGCGGTTCAGTATCTGGTTGGCTTCTGGCTGCACCGGCGCCACCGGTACCAGATAGTCCAGCGCGGCGACGCCCAAAATAGATTGAGCGCGCGGATGCTCTACGCCGTCTTTCTCATAGCCGTTGCAATCGACCAACGGCGACGGACGCTGCTGCTGCTGGATGAACCAGCATGCGCCCGTGCCCTCGATTTCAGTGGTCAGCCATTTGACCAACTGCCAGGCTTCGTCCGGATGCGCGGCATTCTTCGGGATCATGTAGCCCCAACCGCCATGCGCCCCACCGCGGCGATCTGCGCTGCCGCTGGGTCCATACGGTATCGGCGCGACGTCATAACTCAGCGTCTCGGCGTGATCCTCCAGTTGAAAGAGCGTCCAGGACCCGTTTGACTCAATCGATACGAGACCTTGAATCAGCGGACCTTGATCGAATTCGCCCGCCATCTCCCAGAAGGCATTCAACTCTTCAATGCCGTAGTTGATTTCCGCCATCGCCTGCATGAACTCCAGCGTCTGGATTCCTGCTTCATTGTTGATAGTGATGGTGCGCGAATCATCGCTTATCCAGGTCTGGCCATTGGCATTCAGCCAGGCCAGGAAGGGGAAGCCCGTAACCGACTGCGCGTTGAAGCCGACGCGCTCCAGGAAACTGCCATCGCCGATGCGCAAAGTCTCGGCAACTTCCAGCATTTCGTCCCAGGTTTCGGGGAACTCCTCAATGCCGGCTTCGGCAAAGTGGTCCGTGTTGTACCAGGCAATGGCAAAGGCGCCGCCGCCGGGCAGGGGCAGCAGCCAGGTCTTGCCGTTAAACTGGGTTCCTGCGAATTCAGAGGGATGAAAGATAGCGGGATCAATGCCGTCAGCAGCCATGTAGTCGTCCAGCGGAATGATGGACTCGGTCGCGGCGAAGAACGGCAGGTCATGACGCCCGAACATTGTCACATCGGGCGGGTTGCCGGCAGCGATAGCAGCCAGCAGATTCTGCAAGCGGTTATCCCAGGGCAGGAATATATTGTCCACGCAAATGCCCGGATTGGCGTCCTCAAATGCGGCGACTTGCTCTTCCATCAACGGAATGCGGTTGCCGCCCCAGTGATGCCAATAAGTTAGCGTTACATCCCCTTCACAATCGGGGTTCTGCGCGGAAACCGTCATCGATAGCGGCACGACCGCCAACATGAGGACCGTCACAAGCAACAAAAACGTCGCTCTCTTAAACACAAGATTCTCCTTCCACTTCGGAAACTAAACGAAAATAAATTGTTGCCGGTTGAAATTCTCCCGCGCGCCGTCCAGGTTGATGACGCCAATACTGGCAGCGCAGGATGCGCCGGAATCTCGGTATTCTAACATCAAGAATCGTCGGACCGTTGTCCAGGCACATATCAACTCAGTTGAAATTTGCTTGCCGTATTTGTCCGACTGAATACTGATCCACCGAAAATTCTCACCTAATATAGATTTGATTTAAGCACATTGCAATGAAAAATTCGCTAGTATATCCATTTCGCCTTAAATGCGTTTTGTCAGTCCTCGATATGAGATCCTTTACCGAGATTACCTGCGATCTGGCTGGAGCGACCCAATCTACAACATAAAGACAAGCAATGTAGGGGCGACCTATCAGGTCGCCCGAAAACAGTTTCAAACAGCACCGTACCGGACGAGCCTTGTAGGGGCGACCCTTGGGTCGCCTGAAAACGAAAGACCCGGACTCAGGCGCGCATCGTCCTCAAAATAATATCCCGACTCCGCGCCAGCGCGTCCACCGGATTCTGAAGCGCGGGGCTCAGTTCCAGGCTGATGGCGCCGCTATATCCTATGTCTTCCAGCGCCCGAAAAGTTTTTGTCAACGTCTCTTCGGTCATCACGCCGTCCAATAGCGCCCAGTGCAAGTCGCCCGCGCCATCGTTGTCATCAAAATGAACGTAGGCCAGACATTCCCCGGCATCATGGATCACTGAGGACGGATTTTCGTCAGTCATCTGGATATGCCCGCTGTCATAAAGCAAATACAAGTTAGGATGACCAAGGCCCTTGATATACGCCAGCGTGCCTTTTGCGGTGGGCAAGGAAGTACCGGGGAAATGCTCTACCGCAAACTTGATGCCAAGCGTACTGGCGAATTCGGCGAGTTCCGCCAAACTGTTGCCAAAACGAGCAAGCGCGGCCGGGCTGTCATCCGCGCCCGGTATCACGTAAACCGTGTCGGCGCCCAATGTGGCCGCATGCCGGATTGCCTTTGTCACATGCTCAAGAGCCCCTGATCTCATCCGGCTGTCCGCGTGATCCAGCGACGCGCCGACTGGCATTGCGAATGACGCGCCCAGGCAAGAAACCCTTAGCCCCAATTGCGTTGCCAGCCGTCGGTCCTTGTCCTTTCGCAGGTCCCCCGGTTGCAGGTCAATCCAGCCGAAACCCAGATCTTGAATCTGTCTCAGCACGTCGGCTTCCGGCCCGGTCAAAGCCCAGGCGCAACAGGCCAGCTTCATCGAATGTTTGCCCTGAATGTTTGCCCTTAGTGAAAATTACTAGCTCGATACTAGCGTATCTGGCTCGAATTGTCATAAATTGACAAGCTTCTGCACCAGACGTACACTTGGCGGAAATCCCGGCATGAAAGGAAAACGCAATGAATAATCGACCCCGAACAGCGCTGATAACGGGCGCCGGTTCCGGAATTGGCAGGGTTACAGCGTTCAAACTTTGGGGGGCCGGCTACAATCTTGCATTGGCTGGCAGGCGCGAGGACAAACTGCGCGAAACAGTCGAAGCAGCTGGCGTCGATGACGACCGCGCGCTCGTGGCGCCAACTGACGTTAGCGATCGGCAAGCAGTGGCCAGGCTCTTTGCCGCGGTCAAGGACCGATACGAACGACTGGATCTACTGTTCAACAACGCCGGCTACAATGCGCCAGGGATCCCATTGGATGAGATCAATGAGCAAGAGTGGCTGAGTGTAATCGCGGTCAATTTGACCGGCGCGTTCTGGTGCTTGCAGGAAGCCTTCAAGTTGATGAAGTCGCAGCGCCCGCAAGGCGGCAGAATCATCAACAATGGATCTATATCGGCACAGGTTCCGCGTCCAAACGCGGCGGCTTACACCGCCAGCAAGCACGCTGTGACAGGTTTGACCAAAGCGACAGCGCTTGATGGCAGAGCTTTTAACATTGCCTGCGGTCAGATTGATATCGGCAACGCTCGTACCGATATGTCCCAACAAATGCAAAAGCACCTCCTGCAGGCGGATGGTGAAATGGCGGTTGAGCCGCAGATGGATGCGCAGCATGTGGCTGACGCGGTTCTGTACATGGCGAATTTGCCGCTGAGCGCCAATGTGCTCTCCTTGACTGTTATGGCGAACCAGATGCCCTTCGTCGGGCGCGGTTGATATTGAGCCGTTCGGCGCGTAACCGGCGAAAACGTCTGCCGCGCTCACGCAAAACTGCAAGCCTTCGCGTCGCACGAGCGACGCGAACTACGTAAACAGGAGCCAAGCCATGAGTGAATTGCTATGGATGACGGCGGTTGAACTCGCGAGTTTGATCCGCCGCGGCGAGCTTTCCGCTGTCGAGGTCTTGACCGCGCACCTGAAACAGATAGAAGCGGTCAATCCGGCCTTAAACGCCATCGTCACCTACTTGCCGGAAATGGCTCTGGATTTGGCGCGACAAGCCGACGAACGCCAAGCCCGCGGCGAAGAAACAGGTCCCTTGCACGGCCTGCCGATTGCGCACAAGGACCTTGCACAAACACAAGGCATTCGCACCACGTCGGGCTCGCCACTGTACGCCGATCTGGTGCCGGACGCCGATGACTTGCACATTGCGCGTTTGAAACGCGCCGGCTGCATCACACTTGGCAAAACCAATGTGCCGGAATTCGGCGCCGGTTCGCACACCTTCAATCCCGTATTTGGCGCCACGCACAATCCTTACGACCTGTCCAGGACTTGCGGCGGCAGCAGCGGCGGCGCAGCGGTGGCGCTGGCCTCGGGCATGATACCCATCGCCGACGGCAGCGATATGGGCGGCTCCTTGCGAAATCCGGCCAGCTTCTGCAATGTCGTCGGCTTCCGACCGTCGCCCGGGCGGGTGCCGAGTTACCCCAAGGCCAATGCCTGGTCCACGCTGGGCGTCGTCGGGCCGATGGGGCGCAGCGTGCAAGATGTGGCGCTGATGCTGACCGCCATCGCCGGCTACGATCCGCGATCGCCCATCGCCATTCAGCAACCGGCTTCGCTCTTTGACTGGTCGCTGGAACGCGACTTCAAGGACGTGCTGATCGCCTGGAGCCCTGACTTGGGTGAGCTGCCGGTCGAGCCTGGCGTCCTGCGCGCCATAGAGGAACAACTGCCGATATTCGCTGATATTGGCTGCGCTGTCGCGGGCGCCGCCCCCGACTTCAGCGATGCCTACGAGATCTTCCAGACCTTGCGCGCCTGGAACTTCGAGCTGTCCTTCGCCGAGCCTTTTGCCGAGTTCGGAGAGCAATGCTTCAAGGAAACAATTCGCTGGAATGTGGCCCGCGGCAAGCAACTTAGCGCTATTGATATCAGCCGCGCCGAAGCGAAGCGAACCGAACTCTATCATCGACTGCGCGAATTCATGGACACTTACGAATTCCTGCTATTGCCAACCGTGCAAGTGCCGCCCTTTCCCATTGAATGGGAGTATCCCGAACAAATAAACGGCACAAAGATGAATACCTATATCGACTGGATGATGAGTTGCGCCTACATCACGGTCACCGGATTGCCGGCGATATCCGTGCCTTGTGGATTCACCGATGGTGGCCTGCCCGTCGGCCTGCAAATCGTCGGTCGTCCCCATTCCGATTTCGCAGTGCTGCAATTGGCCTATGCCTTTCAGGAGGCGACTGGCTTCTACCGCCGCCGGCCGGACCTTGCAGTCGCTGCATCCGGCTGAAACAGACCCTGGCATACCGGGAGCGCTGACGTGGATTTGACGCTGATCAATTGGCTGCTGGCTTTGCTGCCCGTGCTATCCGTGCTTGTGCTAATGGTTGGACTGGGATGGGGAGGCAGTCGCGCCGGATCGACCGGATTCGTCATGGCCCTGGCCCTTTCACTTGTGGCCTTTGGCGGCGATTTTCAGTTGATAATCGTGGCGATCGGCAAGTCAATTCTGCTCGCGGTCGATGTGCTCTATATCGTTTGGATGGCGCTCTTCTTTTATAACGTCACATACGAAGCCGGCACAGTTGCCTTGATCGGAAAAAGCCTGCCGCGACTCACTTCTGATCGCGCCGCGCAAAGTCTGCTCATCAGTTGGATATTTGTCTCGTTGCTACAAGGCGTCGGGGGTTTCGGCGTGCCAATTGCCGTGGTCGCTCCCCTGCTCGTTGGCTTGGGCTACACGGCGACGCAATCGGTCATCATGGCGTCGCTGGGGCACGGCTGGGCGGTCACATTTGGATCGCTAGGCACGTCCTTTGTCGCTTTGCCCGCCGTTACCGGATTGCCCGGCGAAGCCCTGGCGCATGATGCCGCGCTTGTCCTGGGCATGGCCTGCCTGTTCAGCGGCGCGCTTGTTGCTTATGTCAGCGCCGGCTGGGGCGGTTTTTTGCGTTCCATCCCCATGCTGCTCATCGTGGGCGCCGCGATGGGGCTCACGCAATGGTGGATCGCCACCAACGGCATGTGGACGCTTGGTTCGACCACCGGCGCGCTGGCCGGCGCGCTTGTTGGCGTCTTGTTTGTATTGTCGCCGCTTCATCGCGGCAAAAGGGGCAATTCAAAGACTATTGGCGAAGACCATTCACGGAGCATTGCCCTGGCCTTGTCCGCCTACGGGATCCTGCTGGTTCTGGCCTTCTCCACAAACTTGATCGCACCGCTCGAAGCCTTGGTAGATTCCCTGCTGATCAGGATCGAGTTTCCAGCCGTGTCGACCTCGTTCGGCTGGCAAGTGCCGGGTGAATCGGGACGCGCGATCAGCGTTTTCGGTCACGCCGGCGCCATTCTATTTTATGCCGGCTGTATCTCCTTCTTGCTCTACCGACAAGCGGGCTATTATGAAAATGACGGCGTATGGGGCAAAATCTGGGCCAGCGTAAGCAAGTCGGCAGTGAAGTCGACGGTGTCGATTCTCGCCTTGGTAGCGATGGCCTCACTGATGACGCATACCGGCATGACGCAAATGATCGCCCGCGGCATCAGCGAGAGTTTCAGCGCAGCGGTCTATCCCCTGTTCGCGCCCTTTATCGGCACGCTGGGCGCATTCATGACCGGGAGCAATACCAACTCCAATGTAGTTTTTGGAGCGCTGCAACAAGAGACCGCCGCTCTGCTGGCCTTGAGCGTGCCGATTGTGCTAGCCGGGCAAACCGCCGGCGCATCGCTCGGCAGTGTGCTGGCGCCTGCAAAAATCATCGTCGGCTGCAGCACCGTGGGTCTGGCGGGGCAGGAAGGCCCCGTCATCAGGCGTATGCTTCTATTGGGTCTGATTCCAGTGGCATTTGTCGCCATCGCAACGTCTGTAAGGCTTTCAGGACTGTAACTACGTTGGCGGCCTTGCATGCTCGCGCGCAGCTTGGCGATGACAAGTTTCCCTGGCAACTCAGTACTTAACGCGGCGTCGTCGGATATCCGACTGGGTCGATCATCACGTCAACCAGTAGAGGTTTTCCAGTTGACAGGCCGTACTTGATCGCATCGGCGCATTCGTCTTGAGTTTCGGCTCGACGGTAATCCAGGCCGAATCCCCGCGCGATCATCCCGAAATCGGGATTGCGGAACTCGGTGCCAAAAGCCCGGCGTCGTCGGCGCGTTTGAGCCGAACGAATGAGATCAAGCGCCGAGTCATTCATTACGGCGACGATCACGGGCAGTTCCAGCTCCGCCAGCAGTCCCAATTCTCCCATCACCATGGCCAGCCCCGCGTCGCCCGTGATGCAGACTACTGGACGCCGGCCGACTTTCGCCGCGGCGATGGCGCTGCTCAAGCCGTATCCCATCGCCGACAAGCCGTTTGAGACCAGGTAGCTGTTGGCTGATCGCGCCTGCCAATAGAGCGCCGCAAAAATCTTGTGCGATCCGACATCGGTCGTGATGATCACGTCATCCGGCGTCTCTTCGCGCAAGGCGGCCAGAAACGCTTGCGGCATGACGCGTCGGCTTTGCGGCGACGGCATGACAGCATGGGCCTGCTCTCCCCGAAATGCCTTCACCCGCTTCGCGCCCCAGTTCTTGTGCCTGCGAAGATCAACTCGGGTCAGCGCTTCAAGCGCGTCAGCGATGGGTCCTGCGATTTCGATTGCGCAGGCGATGCGCGGATCTTCGTTTGCCCAATTGGCAATCCATATCAGCGGCTGCGGTTGATCCCAGGGCTTGACCAACTCGACAACATCGAACCCGACGGCGATGATAGAATCCGCTTCGTTCAGTATCTGGTAAGCCGGGTCGCTGGCCGTCAGCCCCAGCGTGCCCACAAACAGGGGATGATCCGCCGATAAAGCGCCCTTGCTCTTGGGACTGTCAATCAGCGGCGCGCCCAGCTTCTCCGCCAGACGGCGCAGTTGCCCATAAGGCCGCTCCGGTTCCAGCCCCAGACCGACAACGATGACAGGGCGCTCTTTGCCTGCGAAGAATTTGGCCAAGCGCTTGAGGTCGTACTTGGCCGGGCTGGATGAGAGTCCTTCGACGTGCGGCGCCGGCCTCTCGCCCGCGGCTTGCAGAGCGACGTCATTGTGAATGCTCAGGTGGGCGGGTCCTGGCCGACCGGCCGTGACTGAATACAGAGCCTCTTGTATCGTCTCTGCGGCCTTGTCAGCGCTGATTTCCGCAGTGAACTTGCTGATCGGTCGGAATATCGCTTCCAGCTCAAGCGCTTGATGACTATGCCGCCCGGCCAGGCTGGGGTCGCTGGCGGCAGTGATCATAAGAACGGGCGCGCGGTCGAGGTATGCATGGGCGAACCCGGCATAGGCGTTGGTCGCGCCTGGTCCCAAAGTGGTGATCGCCAGTCCCGGGATGCCCGTAAGACGGGCTGAGGCCGCCGCCATGAAACAGGCTGAACTCTCGTTCCTGACCAAGACAAAGTCGATGCCCTGCATCCGAATCGCCTCCAGAATCTCGACGTTTTCACCGCCCGGCAGGCCGTAAACCGTTCTGATTCCGGCAATCGACAGTTGCTTTGCAAGGTACTCGGCAATGGTTGTCATGAGGCGCGTTCCTTTTTTCGTCGGTCAGTTTCTGATGATTATGGCAAGCGCAGAGAATCTTTCAAAGGGAGACAGGGCAATCGCTTCAAATTACAAATCCCTGGCAAAGCCCGCAAGATTTTAAGCACCGAGGCTGTAGCGGTCCTATGAAACTGGACACAGTTTCGCCAGAATTTTGGTAGGGTTTTGGTTTGTGGCAGGGAAATGCTGGACAGGACCGGCGTGCTTGCAGGAGAGCAAGGAAGGGACTGACAGCAGGCGGCATATCCGCCGAGCTTACTGTGGCAGGTCTGGTTT
>JAPOOU010000095.1 GCA_026713245.1 Chloroflexota bacterium | reverse complement strand
GGGAAACCGAGCATCGGGGCGAATGACCGTCCGCGCAGCCAGTCCTGAATTTCTTCGCTCCCGGGGCAGGCGGAAAAGCCACAGGCGTCGCGGAAGAGATAGTGAGCGTAATGCGGATGCAAGTCGCTCAATTTTCCCAGCAGGTCCCAGGCCCCGCTCTCGCTGACGCTCAGGTGGCGGTTCTCCGGCTCGTTCTTTTGTTGATGCCAGGAGATACAGACGCTAAGGCAGAGACGGGCGGCGATCAGCGGGAAGAGTACGCGGATTTCGGTTTCGCTGAGCGGGAAGACGCGATGATAGGCGGCGATAACGGGCGGGGCTTTTTCCAGCGGACGCGGCGCATGCATCATGATGTAAGCCAAGGCGACAGCCAGGTCAGTCACTGTTGGGCTGTAAACCATATCGCCCAGGTCGATGAAACCGGCGACGTGCGCTTCAGCGCCCGCGGCGCGGACCAAGATATTGGTATCGTTGGCGTCGTTATAGACGAAGCTGTGACGCAAGTCGGTGAGTATCGGCATCACTTCGATTCGGTACAAGTTAAGGAATGTGTCGAGGATGGCCTTCCTGGCTGGCGGCAGGTCTTGTCCAAATTGCGCCGCCTCCAGCACGTTGCGGATATTCCAGCGATATTTCGACCGTCGCTCGTCGTGATCAAAGGACTGCATCGCAGCGGACAGTCTGCCGAGCCTGGTACCGATATCGTCCAGAAGCGCGGCGGAATGGGGTCGGAATTCGCTGAGCGGCAAGCCGTCGATGAAGTTGAATAGTCGAGCGCGATAGCATTGGCCAGCGTCTGCGGAGATTCCGGTGATCTCCTTTCCATCGCTGGACAGGATAATCTCGGGGAACAGGTTGACCCCCGCGAGGTGTTTAAGAGTCGCGTTTTGCAAGTCGAGCGCCCGGTTCGATACGCTGGCATGGGCGATTTTGAGCAGATATTGCTGGCCAGAAGCGCACACCAGGCGAAAGTTGCGGTCAAGCTCCGATGGCAATTCTTCTGCGGTAGCGACGTTGATGTCGTAACGCGCTTTGAGGATGTCCCGGGCGTGGTCCGGCGAAAAGGGCGGGCGGATGTTCTCTTCCATGGAAAGCATGGCGCGGCCTTTGTCAGGGCAGGGGTGATTAATCAGAGAACTTGCGTTGGCGGGCATTATGCATGATGTTTAGGCGCTGGCTGCAGAGGGCAAAGCGATGTCTTCTCGGACTCGCGCAACATGAATTGCCATGAAACTCGATTGGCCCTAGCCGGCAAAGAGCGGCGTGGCGACGCCTTTGACACCTGGTTTGAAGGCGAAGAAGCTGCCGGCCAGCGGATACATCGCCAAGTCGGACTCAGTCATGGCGGTTCTGGCGGAGGTGATATACAGGGTATCGAGTTTGGACCCGGCGAAGGCGCAACTGGTGACATTAAGCGCCGGCAGCGGCAGGACACTCAAGATCTCGCCCGCCGGCGAATAACGCGTGATACGCGCGCCGCCAAACTGCGCCACCCAGATACAGTCCTCGCTATCCACCGTCATGCCGTCGGGGACGCCTTCGTCGTCGCGGGTGAATTGCGCGAATACTCGCTTGTTGCTGAGTTCGCCCGCGGGTCCGATATCCAGGGCATAAATGGTCCGTTTAATGCTGTCTGTGTGATAGATGATGGTGTTGTCGAGATTGAAGGTCGGGCCATTGCAGATGATATAGTCGTCGTCGACTTTGCTGACGCTCAAGTCGGGATCGAGGCGGTAGAGCGCGCCGGTTGCTCCGGTTTGATCGATATCCATCGTGCCGGCCCAGTAGCGTCCGCTATTGTCGACCTTGCCGTCGTTGAAGCGATTATTTGGCATGTCCGCTTCGGGCAGTTGGATGGGCGCGGCGGACAAGCTGTCGAAGTCGATTGCGACGAAACCGTCTTTGACGGTAGCGACAAAACCGCCGCCCTGTCGCGGATTCAGGCTGGTCACCGCGAAGTCGAATGTCCAGGTCTTCTTGGCGCCGTCCGCGAGCGAGTAGCGATGCACCTGGTTGCCGAAGATATCGACCCAGTAGACCGCGTTTTCCGCCTCGACCCATACGGGACCTTCGCCCAATTGCGCCGGTATTTCCCAAGCGAGATTTATTACTGACATGTCAAGTCCTTTCACTTAGCCGCAATAGTTTACCAGTTCGTCACGCTGCCGTCAGCCCGCCGCAGATGCGTCGGTTCGTTCATGCTGAAGGGATACTTGCTCAGCGCCTCGTGGTTGAGCGCGATGCCCAGGCCGGGCGCGGTCGGCGGCAGCAGGTAGCCATCTTCCCATTGCGGCTGGTTGATAATCAGATCGGGCAGGGTTTGGCCCGGTCGCCGCGGCAGTTCCTGCACGGCGCAATTGGGCAGGGACAGGCATAGATGCAGGAAGGCTGAGGTGGCGACGGGACCGATCGGGTTATGCACAGCCAGGTCGATATAGTGCGTTTCGCAGGCGGCGGCGATCTTTTTGGCTTCTGTGATCCCGCCACAGATACAGGGGTCAATGCGCGCGTAGTCGATCAGTTCTTCTTCGATAACCTGGCGGAATTCCCACTTGGAGCTGTACTGTTCGCCGGCGGCCAGGGGCACGGCCGTGCGGCCCCGCAGGTGGCGGTAGG
>JAPOOU010000244.1 GCA_026713245.1 Chloroflexota bacterium | reverse complement strand
CAGGCCGCCCGCCAAAGCGCAAAAAATGTAGGGGCGACCAATCTGGTCGCCCGCTTTCCGGCTAAAGGTCGCTGGATAACCGCATTGAAAAGGACAAACGGAACTCTTTTTCAACCACTACCGGACAAGCATCACAAGGTTCATTCATGTTTCAAAACGGTAGGGGCGACTGACCTGCGGTGTCGGCGGTCAGTGTCTACGCGACCTACGCGCCCTACGCGACCTATCATGTCGCCCGAAGAAAGCGCTAAATGTTCAGACTTTGCAGCGACATCCCGTCCGAGGAAACCCAGCCCGTCCTCAGATCTGGGGGGGTACCCCCCCTCCTGTATCCATACCGTATCTATACTGTTACCCAAAAAGGGGGCAAAATCAGGGCATCTTCCGAGCCTTGGAGGAGGGCAACTCTTAATTGGCGTGCGATGTATATCATTCTGCCAAAATATTGAAATGCGCCCCGCCCCAATGGCTGCGCCCGTTGCATTTTGCCGCGCGCTCGGATAAGCTCGGTCCACAAGTGAATTCATGTCTCACAAGATTAAAGAGTGGTGGCAATGAAGACCATAAATGACCTCGAAACACCCAGCGTCTTGATTGATCTTGATCTGATGGAGCGCAATATCGCAGCCATGCAGAAACGCTGCGACGATCTTGGCATCCAGTTCCGCCCGCATATCAAAACGCATAAGATACCGGATATCGCGCGCCGCCAACTGGAAGCCGGCGCAGTCGGCATCGCCTGCCAAAAAGTGAGCGAGGCGGAAGTCTTCGCGGATGCCGGGATTAAGGACATTCAGATTCCCTACAATATCGTGGGCGCCGCCAAAACGAGACGTCTCGCGCAATTGGCGCAGCGCGGTGATGTGACAGTCACGGTGGATAGCCAAGCCGTGCTGGATGGCATCGCCACAGCCATGCACGACGCTAACGCCGTGATCAGCGTGATGGTGGAACTGGTCTCGCTCAATAACCGCACCGGCACGACGCCGGAAGAAGCTTTGGCATTGGCGAAGCGCATCATCAAGGCCGACAATTTGCGCTTTGCCGGACTGATGATCTATCCATCCGACGCCGCCATTCGACCTCGGCTACAGAAGACCCTAAAGCTGCTGAAAGATTCGGAAATCGACGTAGCAACCGTTAGCGGGGGCGGCAGCGGCGCCATATTGGAAGCGCACTTGATTCCGGAGTTGACCGAAATGCGCGTCGGAACCTACATCTTCTGGGATTGGGGCAGCGTCGCCGGCGGCATGACGACTTTCGACAAGTGCGCCATGCGCATCCGCGCCACTGTGGTCAGCGCCAACGAGCCAAACCGCGTCATCCTCGACGGAGGCAGCAAGTCTATACACTCGGAGACAGTAGACGGCTGCTTCGGCTATATCACAGAGTATCCCGACGCGCGAATATACAAGGTCAACGAAGAACACGGATACGTCGATTTCACCGCCTGCGACAAGCAACCGCAAGTTGGCGATATCCTGCATATCATTCCCGTGCATACCTGCGTCGTAACCAATCTGCATAACCAACTTTTTGGCCTGCGCGGCGACCAGATCGAAGAAGTCTGGGATGTGGCGGCCCGCGGATTGGTCTGGTGATCGCTTCATTCAATTCACTGTCTGAATACGCAAAATGAGGAATCAGCCGATGCTGATAGTTGACGCGCATCTTGATCTGGCCTGGAACGCCTTGGGCTGGAACCGAAACCTGCTCGATTCTGTCTATACTATTCGCGCGCAAGAGGGGCGTATACCCGGCAAGGGACGCGCCCAAAACACAGTCGCCTTGCCGGAGATGCGGCGCGGGCGCGTGGCGCTCAGCTTCGCCACCATGCTTGCGCGCTCCACCGGTACAGCCGTGCAGCATCTGGACTACGGATCACAAGCCCAGGCCTACGGAATCGCACAGGGTCAGCTCGCCTACTATCGCGCCTTGGAAGGTGACGGACATGTTCGTATCCTGGTCGACAAAGCCGGATTAACGGCCCATATCGAAGAATGGCGGACTTGGGAAGATCACGCCGCCGACGCCGACAGTGCGCCGCCTCTGGGCTTCGTGCTCAGCATGGAAGGCGCCGACCCCATCCGCGACCCGGGGCAACTTCAAGACTGGTGGC
Source organism: Chloroflexota bacterium (assembly GCA_026713245.1). GTDB lineage: Bacteria > Chloroflexota > Anaerolineae > Aggregatilineales > Phototrophicaceae > UBA6055. The sequence continues at coordinate 330 of JAPOOU010000244.1, read as the reverse complement.
ATGCCGGGCTGCGTTTGCTGGGGCCCACTCATTACGGTACAGGGCGATATGCCGGCGGAACCGGCACAGAATTGGGACTCGCCAATCTCGGCAAACCACTGTTGGAAGAGATGACGCGCCTTGGCATGCTGCTCGATTTGACGCATTCTTCCGACCAAGCCTTTTGGGAGGCTGTAAGCATCTACGGCGGCATGGTGCTGGCTAGCCACAACAACTGCCGGGCCCTCGTGCCCCACCAGCGTCAATTTAGCGACGATCAACTCAAGCTAATCATCGAGCGTGATGGCGTTATCGGCGCGGCCTTCGACATCTGGATGCTGAAACCAGGTT
>JAPOOU010000252.1 GCA_026713245.1 Chloroflexota bacterium | reverse complement strand
GACAGCCTGCCGCTCTCAACCTGGCCTGTCCTCAGCTTCCGATCAGGGGAGGGGGTACCCCCCCCGTATACATACTGTATCTATACTGTTACCCAAAAAGGGGGCAAAATGAGGGCATCTTCCCAGCATTTGAGGACAAATTGCGCCCGCGCCTTGCATTCAACTGCCTGTCGAAAACTGTCCGCTCCTCAGCCGGCCCCGCCCCAAAGCATCCGAAGTGGAGGGCTGGGAACAGTCCAGAAGAGATCATTCTTTAAGACGAAATCCTATTTTTCAACAGCGTCTTGAGTGTCGCCCCTACATTTCGTTATATTTTTGTGACACTCGACACGTACTGGTTCTGCTGCGATGGCTAGTCAAGATTCGACCTGACGCCGGGCCTCGACTCGGGGCATAATGCCCCCAATGCGACCCAGCAAGTGCCGCTCTGGAGCAACTGACATGTCTCGGCTGATCGCGTCAAAACCAGATATAGATGGTTTCCGCATGCCGGCGGAATGGGCGCCTCACGCGGGCTGCTGGATGCTGTGGCCGGAACGTCGCGATACCTGGCGCGAGGGCGGCACACCCGCGCAACTGGCATTTGCGGAAGTGGCGCGGGAAATCTCGCGCTTCGAGCCGGTTACCATGGGCGTCAATCCGGAGCAATTACACAGCGCCCGATCGCTGCTGCCGCCGCAGATACGGGTACTGGAGCTCGCGAGCAATGACGCCTGGATCCGTGATAGCGGCGCGACCTTCGTTGTCGATGCGGCCGGCGAAGTGCGCGGCGTCGACTGGAAGTTCAACGCTTGGGGCGGCCTGCAAAAGATGATGTATTTTCCCTGGGACCAAGATGAGCAGGTAGCCCGGAAAATGTTGGAAATCGAAGGGCTGGATCGTTATCGGGCGCCTCTGGTGATGGAAGGCGGTTCCATTCATGTGGACGGAGAGGGAACGCTGATCACAACCGAGCAATGCCTGCTGCACCCAAACCGCAACCCAGAGCTTTCTCGCGCCGAAATCGAGCAGCGCCTGCAAGATTATCTCGGCATCACGCATATCGTCTGGCTCAAGCGCGGCGTCTACGAGGACGAAACCGACGGTCATGTCGACAACCTGTGCTGCTTTGTGAGACCCGGCGTCGTCGCGCTGACCTGGACAGACGACCGCGAGGATCCACAATATGCGCGTTCTGCCGAGGCCTACGATCGCTTGCGCGCGGCGACGGACGCAACGGGCCGCAGGCTGGAGATACACAAGATCCAGCAGCCGGCGCCAATGTACATGACCGCTGAAGAAGCCGCGGGACTGGACATCGTGGATACGGCAATCTCGCGCCCGGAAGGAGAGCGCCTGGCCGGCTCGTACATCAATTTTTACATCGCCAATGGCGGCGTCGTCGCGCCTCAGTTTGACGATCCGCATGACCGGCTTGCCCTGCAAACATTGGATGAATTGTTCCCGAAGGCACAGACTATTGGCGTGTACGCGCGCGAAATCCTCCTGGGAGGCGGCAATATCCACTGCATCACGCAGCAGCAGCCGGCGGGCTTGGACAATCCTCAAGCGCCGGAGCGCTAAGATGTCCGAATACGTCACTATCGAAGTTGAGTTCGCCGAAGATCCCGATATTGCGGATCTGCTCGTGAACCAGATCTTGACGCAGGCCGATGAGGAAGTTTATGCGAGCGCGCAAGCCGGGGACGAAGGTTCGCCTCTGGCGCAGATGCTCTTTGCCGCTGTGGATGGCATCAATGCGCTGACGATTGCCGAAGACTGCCTGACGATCAGGCGTGATCCCGCATTCCCCTGGGAAACGATCATAGACGAGGTTCGCGACGCCTTGCGCGACTGGTACCTCTAGCAGTCGCGGGTTCCGGCGCGCTAGCTGTCATCTTCCCCGGTATCCGATGAGCCGTCGTTGGATTCGCCAGTCCGATTCGGGATCACGGCAGGCCCCGTCGCCGGCGCGCTCTCACCGACTTGCCTGAACATCGCGTCGACTTGCTTCTCGTCGCCGCCCTCAAGCACCGAGAGCATTTCATTCGCCGACATGCCGCTATAGTCGCGTTCAACCTTGGCGATGGATACGCGGCTGATGACCCGTAACACTGCTACCGCGCCACAAGCGGAGCAGCGCGGTTCAGCCGCGTCATAGGCCGCATAAGTCTTGAAGATCAGGCTGAAAGACTGCCCGCAGCTTTGACAACGAAAGTCATATTGCGGCATGATTGTTGTCCCGTCACTCCCAACTACCGGCCTCGCCGGCCAATTGTAACACGGCCTGCGCCATTGCCGGGCTAGCGACAGGTTCCGTCGGCCGCCTCAACCGCCGCCTTGAGCGGTCCGCCGTTGCGCGGCTTCAGTTTGGCCCATGTCGGGATGCCACTCGTCCATCAGCGCGTCTTTGCGCCGTGTGGCGATCCAGCCACCCAAATCCCGCGCGATGCGCTCCAGCATTTTGGGCTGCGCCCAGGTGGCCGTATCAACTTGCACGGCCACAGCGCCGGCCTCAATATAGTCGCGCGCGTCCAGGGGCGAATGTATGCCCCCGGCGCCGATAATCGGAACTTCGTTCGGAATTTGGCGGCGCAATCGCCCCACCATGCGCAGGACCAAGGGCTTAACCAGGGGACCATAAATGCGGCCGCTAACCAAGCGTCCGGAGTGTTCGTCCCTGGCGGTGCCGCGCGGCGCGGCGCTCACGACAAGCGCGTCCGCGCCCGCGTCAAGTACCGCCGGCGCCAAGTGACAGGCTTCATGGAATGGCAACCGGACCAGCAATGGTTTTTCGCTGGCGGCCGCGGCGCTGACCAACTTAAATGCTTCGTCTTCGTCGATATCGTCATTCAGGCCGAGTTCAATTGCGGCAATCACATCGAGCCCGTCGATCATTTCGCCGGCTTGTTTCATATGAATCGCGCTGGTGCCGGCCAGGTGCAGAACGACCGGAATCGGAAGTTTTTCCCAGACCTGGCGGTTCTGCTGAATCACTCTCTTCAAACCCGGATTCGGCAAACCAGTGTGAACAAGGATACCGCCCGGCATGGACACAAGCCTGGTCCCGGACGCTGGATTCCACCGCTCGATGGTTACAGGATTGGTGACTATGGCGCCGAGTTTCTCATAATCAACCAGACGTCGGTAATTGTCGCCGAAGCCAACCGTTCCCGCGGCCGTCATTACCGGCGTCGACAACAGAAGGCTTGTCTTCCCTGGTCGCGTAACTTCGACAACCATCGAGATCCTTCGTCAGTTCTCCAAATGCAAAGACGTCAGGTCGAAGGCCGGGCCGTCAACGCATTGGAGTTTAGAGCCGTCCCTTGAACGCAGCATGCAAACATAACAGGCGCCTACCGCACAGGGCAATTGCCTTTGGAACACGCCAAAAATGTAATTTGCCGGCACATCATTGCGCCGTTCGCGCACCAGGCGCATCACATCGGCAAAATTGTTCAATTCGTTGCTCGGCCCTACCAGGACAAACACTTGGTCGGCCCAGCCCAATGTCATCACCATATCTTGCCAGCTTAAGTCGTCCTCGGCGCGCAGGATCTCAATCTCCTCCGGGAGATGGCCGGTGTCATATTGACAGGCCGTTCCCATCAGTACCATTGTCACACTGGCATCATTGGACAATAACGCAGGCAACATCATCAGCAGTGCAGTGGGCGGCGTATCGTACACGATAAGCAAGACATTGCGCAGTTTGCGGCGGAACCTGAACGGCTTGCCTATCGGGCCGAGCAAGCTAAGCAACTGACCCGGCTGGTAGCTAACCGCCGCCGGACGCTCGACAACGACAATGTTGCTGTTGAGAATCTCTACCGGGAACCACAGCTCGCGCAGATAGGGGTTCCAGTGCTGGATTTCGTAGTCCTTCTCTATGCGCCGGGCCAAGACCGCCTGACCTGCGAGCATTGATGACAAGGACTTGTCGACCGCCAGTTCCAGCCGCTGATAGTCGCGGCTGACCCGTCTGATTCGCTCGATATAGGCTTGCGTATCTCTCATGCTGCCAATTTGGTCTCCCCTGGCAACATTATAGTCGCATAAGGGGAGATCTACTGCCACGAGCGGGGGCAATCGAACGCGCGGATTGTGCTTTGTGCATGCGATCCTGGCGCTGGCCGCAATTGGCCCGATAGCGCTGCTTCAATCATGAACGAATCGATAGAGTTCAAAAGGCTTTTCGCCGGCCTCTGGTAAATGCGCGACCAGACGGAATCGTGGATCCGATTCTTGGCCGAGATAAAGCGGATCAAGGGCCGGACGCCCCGGTGGCATCATCAAGTAATCAATATCGAAGCGCCGCGCCAGGTCCAGCGTGTCGGCGCGGGACGCAAAGGGCGTCATGAGCGATTCGTATCCGAAATAGCTAAAGACGTAGGGGTCTTGGGTCATTATGCGCAGGCGGTCGTCGCCTGTTGGGTCGGGCAGGCCTTCAAGGGCGTCGATCAAGATCGCGATGCTGCCATAATAGAGATCGGCTTTTGCCGTCTCTTCACGGACAAAACCATAGGAACTGAAAGCGAACCAGGCCAGCAAGGCAGCGACGACAGCCATCCTCAGCCGCGGCTCGCGAAGGAATCGCTCGAGTGATAGCGCCGCGATTGGCAGAAACATCGGCAGAATGCTCAAAAACGCCTTTTCAAAACTGCCCGCCTGGCTCTTCAGCGGCAGCAGTATCGGATATGCGAGCAAAATACCCAGCAGCCAAATGATCGCGGGCGAAGCGAGCAATAGTCGCTCCTGCTTCAGTAAACCTCCATGCTCATGCATGGGATGGGCTTGCTCTTCTGCGTGAGCGCGGCAGACATTTGCGCTGCCCCCGTGCGGCTCATCGCGCCCTCTGATCATGAGACCGACCCCGCCAAGCACCAGAGCAAACAAGGGCAAAGTCAAAGAAACCACTATCTGCTTGCAGGCGGCCAGGAGTTCGAAGACTCGCTTTGCCAGGAGATCGGCAATCGATTGACGCTGCAGCATTGATTCGAGCGATATTGGCAATCCATAGGCATAGTGGTCGTAATGCTCGACCATAAAGAACATGCGGCTGGTTTCCGCCGGCCCCAGCGCGTCGAGCTCTTGCAGGTTTCGCATCAGCCAGGGAGCCACCGACAGGAGAAAACTGACAAAGAGGGTAAGGATCACAAGAGCAGCTTCGCGGATAGTCCTGCCCTGGTCTGAGCAAACTAGGCGCAGCGCAGCGACTACAACGAACACGGGCAGCAGCAGGATGGAATCGTTGCGCGTCAAATACGCCAAACCGGCAGCGAAGCCGCACAGAACGACGCTCAAGCGCTGCCCATCGCGCAATCCCCTGTTATACAAGAGTATGCTTGCGCATATTGCAGCGGCGTTCAGAATGGTGGTATCAGTCCGCAGCGAGGCCCAGACCAGATCGGGCAAGAAAGCCGCGAAGGCAGCGGCACTTAGCGCTGCGCCCTCCGGCGCCGCAAGCTGTCGTGCAGCCAGGAATACCAGAACCGGCAGCAGCGAGCCGACCAAGACAAATATGAACAGGGCGGCCCGCGCGCTTTCGCCCAGGAGCGCTATCCCTATGCCCGCGGCCGCGCCCGTAAGCGGCATCCAGTGATCAATCGGGTGCGGCACATCGCTTGGCAAGTTGTTGTAATGCCAAATGTAGTTGATGGTGAAGCCTTGTCCAGCGGCCAAGCGCGTCCCCAGGTTGAAATAGTGGACGGGATCGTGCAGACCCGGATTGTGGACAAAGGAAAGAAGCGAAAGCCGGAAGAGCAAACCAGCGACTACTATCGCCGCGAGTTTGACGCTGGTCACTCTTGTAGGCTGGTTCATCTGTTCAGCTGGACTTGCGTTTTCGGGACGCCAATAATACCATGAACGCAAGTGCGACCCTATATCAAGTAGCTCCTGTGTATGTAAAGCGCGTCGTTCGTGCGACGAGAAGGCTGACTGACTTGCGTGAGCGCGGCAATCCTGATCGCAGCCGCCGAGCGGCATTGACGCGCGTTCACGGGAACGCCATCTACTGGCTGTGGCTAATCCTTTTCATCGGACTGCTCTTGCGCTTGCTCCATGCCAGCGACCTGCCGACAGTGCTGTTGTTTCGTCATGGGGGCGGCGGAGACAGCGGCTGGTATCTGGCCAACGGCGGCGGTTTCTTCAGCGGCAAGGAACACGGGTATATACGCGGGATCGCCTACTACGTATCAAACTTGCCCACACCGCCCTTCTACATCATTTTCGCCGGCATCTTCCAGACATTTTTGCCAAAACACGAGTCCGTCGTGCTTATTCGCATAGTTCAGTGCGTTGTTTCGGTCGGAACAGCCTATCTCGCGTTCCGCATAATCCTGACGATTGTGACAGACGCGCGCGCCGGCTTGATGGCAGCCGCGCTGGTCGCCTTGCATCCCAGCTTTATTGTCGAATCCAATACGATCGCGACGGAGACTTTCTATATATTTTTCATCGCGATGGGTTTGTGGCTGTATATTGAATACGTGGTATCGCGGGACAGCATCGGCCCCCCGCGGAGGCTCTCGGTCAACCTTGCGCTGGTATTGGTGGCGCTGGCCTTTGGAATGGCTACCCTGACCCGCGCGGTAGCGGCGCTGTTTCCCCTGGGTCTTGTCGGGCACATGCTGCTGCTGCATGTGTGCGATGGTCAGTCCGGCGGGAGGCTGCGCTGGTTTTCAAAAAGCGTCCTGCTATTGGTCGTATATGCCGCCTTGCTATCCACTTGGACGATTCACAACCTGCTGCTTTGGAATCGTTTCGTGATACTCAGCGACCAGTTGATGCCGGCGATCTGGCGGGCGGCTGTAACCAATGACGGCTCGCCAGCGGAGAATGACGAGCTTTTGCTGCAAGACGCCCGGAGTGCGGTGGACGAAGTTTGCGAGATCGACTGCAAGTTCCAGCACGAGACGGATGCCTATCTCAAGCAAATCCAGGCCAGCATCAGCCAGGACGGCGTTGGTTACGTCACGCGCCGCCTTGGGGAATTGGGGAAATCGATCATCCAGCCGCATGGTACGGTATCATTTGGCAGCACGAGTATCAGGGAAGCGGCTACGAATTGGCTGCAGAATGATCGATCGGCAAACGGCCTGATGCAAGTGACGCGGATTGATGGATTCGCAATCAAACTTGTCATCTGGATGCTGCATTTCTGCGCGATCGTATTTGGATTGGCCGGTGTTTACTTGACGCGCAAGTCCTGGCGCCATACCGCCCCACTGGCGGGTTTCCTGGCTTATACCACGGCGATACATTTCATCGTGCTCGATGCGCCGCGTTATTTGTTCCCAAACGAAATCATCTGGATCATTTTCGCTTCGATGTCCATTTCAATGATGGCCGCCCGGCGAAGCCGACGCGATATTGTGCACCCAACCACATCATGAACATACTTATCGCGACCGGAAACAGCGGCAAGTTACAGGAGTACCAACGCATGTTTGCCGTCCTCGACGCCGGGCTCCTGTCTTTGACAGACCTGGATCTGGGCGACATTGAAGTGGAGGAAACCGGCAAGACTTTTGAAGACAACGCCTCCCACAAGGCCAATACTTTTGCTCGACTCTCGAATCACTGCACGGTGGCGGATGACAGCGGCTTGATGGTCGATGCCCTGGGCGGAGCGCCCGGGATCTTTTCCGCGCGCTATGGGGGCGAAGAGCTCGACAGCGCGGGAAGGCGCGGCAAGTTGCTGGCGGCGCTTGAAGACATCGACGAAGAAGATCGCGGGGCTCGCTTCGTTTGTGTTATTGCCATTGCCGATCCGCGTATCGAGGCAACCATCCTGTTGCGAGGAGAGTGTCCAGGCAGAATCGCAGCCCGGGATTATGATGCCGGGCACGGATTTGGCTATGACCCCGTCTTTATCCCGGAAGGATACCAACTCACCTTTGCTCAGTTGCGGCCGGAACTGAAGGACGGACTCAGCCATCGCGCGCGCGCTGCAACGAAAGCCTTGCCTGTCTTGCACGAGATTTGCAGCCGTTCGCTCTAGCTGAGGACATTTACATATGGGGTATGTGACCCTTTGGAGAATCGAAGGCGAGCGGAGAAAGCATGAAAATCTATAGCAGAACAGGCGACAAGGGCCAGACATCCCTCTTTGGCGGCGGCCGGGCGCCAAAGAACCATGCCCGGGTCGAAGCCTACGGCACTATTGACGAATTGAATGCCGCGCTCGGCGTGGCGCTAGCCGCGGGACCCTGCGAGCCGATCGATAAGTGGCTGCGAGAAGTACAGCAGCATCTGTTTCATCTGGGTTCCGACCTGGCGACACCGCTGGATTCCAAGTCAGAATGGGTGGCCCGCGTGGAGCAAGATCAAGTCGGTTGGCTCGAAGACTCCATAGATCAAATGACAGCGCAGCTCGCGCCTTTGCGCAATTTCATATTGCCGGGCGGAACGGCCGCGGCGGCGCAACTGCACGTTGCTCGTACCATCTGTCGCCGCGCTGAACGCCGAATCGTAGCGCTGCAAGAAACTACCGAGATCAACGCCTTTACGGTTGTCTATATCAATCGATTGTCCGATTGGCTGTTTACCCTGGCGCGCTACGAAAACGCCAAGGCAGGCGAATCCGAACAGCAGTGGTCGCTGCGATCCTAAGACGTGGGAATGAGTCTTGTTGCCGGAGGTGGGAGTCGAACCCACACACCCGAAGGTACACGAGTTT
>JAPOOU010000242.1 GCA_026713245.1 Chloroflexota bacterium | reverse complement strand
TCGGACGACAGATCAATCCATGGAATCGGCCTCAATCGCCAAGGCATGGCATGTTCTTCGAGATGCTCAATTTTTGCGATGTACAACAGTTTGCTAAGCGCCAAAATATGCAACCATTCACCTGTAACCGCATCGGATTTTGCGGACTCGTTGCTGAGTATTAAGAGGCCTGAATCACAGGAGTTAAGTTTCTCTTGTATCTCCTTGTAAAGATTTGTGGACTGACTGCTATGAATGTGATCAACCCAGATTTCGACGCTTTTCTGTAGTAGTCTAGCACTGAATTCTGTTACTTTCGCATCATCACTTGTAGAATGACTGATGAACACAAAGCACATTGTCATTATCTCCAGCTTGCAAACGTGCACAGATAATAATAATCATAACGAAATAAAGGAATTGTTTTCCGAGAAATATCTACACCGCCGGCCAGGGACGGTTCGGACCCGGACCCGGCCGCGGAAAAACCCCCAGCTCGGCCAGCCGCTTGACCCGCCACTGCAGCATGCGCATCTCCGCGCGCGAGAGCAGCGCCGCCATGGCCCGCCTATAGGCGTCGTCGCCATCGCCCAGCCGCCCGCAGAACAGGCGCAAGTCAGCCAGAATCGGCGCTGGAATCGGCATGCCGGCGTAATCCCAGATAACAGTGCGCAGCTTCTCGCTGGCGTTGAAGGCCAAGCCGTGGTCGATGCCCCAGAGGCGCTCGTCGTCATCGAGCAGGCAGTGGCCGCCCTTGCGGTCGGCGTTGTTGATGATGGCGTCGAAAATGGCCATGCGCTCCAGTTGCCGCGTGAAGCGATCGCGGTCGAAGGTGAAATAATGCTCTTCGGGATTGTGGTCGATGAAGAGCTGCACCGAACCGATGCCGCGCGTGCCATCGCGCAGGAAGGTCGGCGGCACCAGGCCCCAACCCAGCGCCTTCGATGTCAAGTAGGCGGCGGTCTCGCGATTACATAGCGTGCCGTCGGGGAAATCCCAGAGCGGACGTTCGCCCATGCGCGGTTTGTATATCGCCATCAGGCGCAGGCCCTCAAGTTCAATCTTGACCAGGAAGGTGTAGTTGGATCCCCAGCGCATCAGGCCGACTTCATCGTCCATCGCGCCCTTTTCCATGACTCGCAGCGCTTCGTCGAGGGCGACGCGCGCCGGTTCATCGAGAGCGCGGGCAGTGTGCACGTGGGTGACTTTAATCATGCGGGACCTGGAGAATGTCGAGACGTCGGCTATTGTAACGCGCTAACAAGTCTCAGGGCAAAATGACAAGCTTGGGGGGACTAATCTTCAAAGACGATGCTGCGATATATTTGCGCCAGCGCAAGGCTGCAAGCCAGCGGCTCGAGCGGAATCACGTCGTCCGGGCTGGCATACTGCCGCAAGCGCCAGCCGTCGTCCGCGCGCGTATACCACTCGGCGAAGACGCGCTCCTGGTCCAGGATGAGGTAGCCCTGTATGCTGGGCACAGCGCCGTAGAAAGCGACTTTTTCAACATGATCGCGCGCCAGTGAAGAAGGCGATGTCACCTCAACGACGACGGTCGGATTGAGCAAGGTGACTTCGTTCTCGTCTTCGCATTCAGCGTTGCCACAGACCACACTGGCGTCCGGATATACGTACCGCGTTTCGTCAATCCGGATGCGCATTTGACTGCCGAGCACTTCGCAGTCACGGTCGGCCAGGGCAATGCCAAGGGTGATTATCGTTTGCGCGACAAGCTTGTTGTGTTTCCGCGTTCCACCTGGCATGGGAATGATCGCTCCGTCGATGTAATCGTTGGTGATTTCGCTGGCTTCATCAAATGCCAGGTATTCTTCAATCGTCATAGCGCGGATGTCAGTAACCATGGTCCGTCCTCGCTCGTTCTTCTTTTCTCGCGGCGCGACTGAATGCTGATAATATCGTCATTGCCGCTTCGCTTATGCATCAAAGACGATCCCGCGATAGACGTCCGCCAGCAAGAGGCTGCAAGCCAGCGGCTCGAGCGGAATCACGTCGTCCGGGCTGGCATACTGCCGCAAGCGCCAGCCGTCGTCCGCGCGCGTATACCACTCGGCGAAGACGCGCTCCTGGTCCAGGATGAGGTAGCCCTGTATGC
>JAPOOU010000173.1 GCA_026713245.1 Chloroflexota bacterium | reverse complement strand
TGACGCCACCCTTGCCGTCGGGAGTGGCCGAGGGCGCGTGGACGCCTGATGGAGTCGAGGGCCCGAAGTTGAACAAGCCGCCATCGGTGACGACGAATTTGTCGCGACCCTTGTCATAGTCGCCCAGCAGGTACTGTCCGCCGGTCATGTGGCTGTAAATGAGCAAGATATGCTTGTCATCTCCAATCGGCCAGAAATAGGGACAAGCGCCATCGTCGCCGACTACCGTGTATTGGTCGTTCTCGACAAAAGGATGCAGGTAGTCCCAATTCTCCAGATCAGCGGAGCGGAATAGAAAGTTGGCGCGGATTTGCTTGCGGTCCGGTCCGTCCGGCAAAGTCCCGCCGGACAGGGCATAATAGAAGCCGTCTTTCTCCCAAATACAGGGGTCAAAGACAGTGTAGGGCTGTGGCGGGGCGCCTTGTTTTGCCATAGGGATGACAGCGCCGTCTCCAACCTTTTCCCAGTTCAGCAACAGCGGATCCGACGACGTGGCGACCATGTTTCCGATCTTGGTTCCGTGATAGATGGCGATGACGCGATCGTCCTCTACCAGCGCGGATCCCGAGTAGCAGCACTCTTCCGGATGGGGATAGATCGCATAGGGCAAGTCGCGCCAGTGGATCAAGTCGTCGCTGACGGCATGCCCCCAATGTTGACGACTATCTTCGGGGGGGTAGGCTTGGTAAAACAGATGCCAGCGCCCCCGCCAAAAGCAGAGTCCATTAGGGTCGTTCAAGGTGCTTTCGGGATTGACGTAGTGATAAAGCGGACGATGGGCGTCCGCAGCGAGTTTTCTCCGCGATTTGTCGAAGCGTATTAGGAGCGGATTCGCGCGCAGTTGCTGCTCTTGCGCGGCCAAGCTGTCGGCAAAGCTATAACGGGGAACGGCCGATGTGTAATCTGGCGGGTGATCTGTTTTCACAATTATTCTCTCTTTGAATATGGTTCGGACAAAGCCGCAATTATTGTCTGCCAAATGAGCCTGCGCGATTCGACTAGCGCGTCGTATAACCGCCGTCGACAACGATTCCCGTGCCCGTGATGTAGCCGGCGTCGTCGGATGCCAGGAAGGCGGCGACGCTAGCGATTTCTTCCGGCTGTCCTCGCCGCGCCAGCGGGACATTTTGCAGGAAAGCCTCATGCACTTCCGCGGGCACGTCCCGGTTCGCTGGCGTATCAATCGTACCGGGAAGAATCGCAACGACGCGGATATGCGGCGCCAACTCCAGCGACAGCGCGCGCGTCAACGACAGGACGCCGCCTTTTGACGCTTGATAGGCGGCGCTGCCGGTTAAGCCGACGATGCTGTGCACGGAGGCCGTATTCAAGATGACCCCGGCTTTGCTTTTCAAAAGCTGCGGAATCGCCAGTTTGCTCGCCTGCCAAACCGGGCGCAGCGTAACATCAAGTGTCCGCTGCCAGTCGTCGGCAGTTGTTTCCAGCGCCGTTGCGCCCCGCGCCCAGAACGCGTTGTTATGCAGAATGTCCAGCCCGCCGAAGGTTGTCACGGCGCAGTCGATCATTCTAATCAGATCGCTCTCCCGGCTCACGTCGACTTCTACAAAGCGCGCCTGTCCGCCGGAGCTTTGTATTTCGCCGGCGCAGTCTTTTCCTCCGGGGACATCAATATCGGCGATTACAACATGGGCGCCTTCGCGGGCAAAGCGCAGCGCGGTGGCGCGGCCGATGCCCGACGCCGCGCCGGTGATGACCGCAACTCTACCCGCTAGCCTCATCGCGAGATTCGTCAAGGGCTCCCTCCTGTCGCAGGTTCCGGGTATGGTTCGAAGCGCCAACCGTCTGCAGCCACGCGCACATAGCCGAGGCCGGGGAAGGGAAAATGGAAGCCATGAATGAGCGCGTTCCGTTCGGCGGCGCGTTTCAACAGCGCCCGGCGCGTTTCGATACCAGTTGCCGGCAGTTCATCCCAAGCAGGATGCCAACTGGTGTTTTCGATATGAATGGGAAGATCCATGGTGTCGGCGACGCAGATCAGCGAACGGTCGCCCGAGGTGGCCTCGACGGAAATATGGTTGCGGGTATGGCCGGGCGTGGCCAAGGTACGGACGCCGGGCGCGATCTCGTCACCGGCATCAATCAGTTCCAATTGACATTCGATTGCCTCAAGGCAATGCCGTGCGAAGCGGATGTCTTCAGAATGGGCCATCTTGCTGATCGCCTCATCGCCGAGATTGACCCAGTACTCCCATTCCCCGCGCACCATCACGTGTTTTGCCTTGGGGAAGATCATGGAATCATCTTGGGCGACGCCGCCGCAGATGTGGTCGCGATGACCGTGCGTGAGAATGACGATGTCGATATCGCCAGGCCTGTATCCCGCGCTTTCAAGGCCGGGCGCCAACAGTCCCAGGTGCGGATCAAAAAACGGTCCGCCGCCGCTGTCGATCAAGATGCGCGCGTCGCCCGTATCGATCAAGAGGCAATTACACTGCAATTCGTAATGGTCGGGCGAAATGCCGTGATTGTTCAACGCAAGGGCCAGGTCATCGGCGGAGGAACCGGCAAAAAATGTCGGCAGCAAATCAGCCCCGATCGGCTGAATGCCGTCACTGATCGAGACGCACTTGTATTGACCGATATCGAAGGGATATGTTCTGACTGTCACAGAAGCGCTCCATTTATGGCGGCGGGGATTGTCTTCTTTCTGTATTTCGCTGCCCTAAAGCTGGTACTGAACAATTCCTTTTCCAAGCAGACCGAGGAACATGGCTTCGCCGCCGGGATCGGGAACCAAGATCGCAGTTGCCGGGACTTCCGTCTGTAAAAGATAATCCCAGTTTTGCCCGGTATCGCGGGATCTCGAAACGCCGTCTTCTGAAAGCGCATAAACCTCGACATTCGCATCAGACTGGTACAGAATTTGTAATTGATTGACGGACCCGGGTAAGGTGTCGGCCGCCGTTCGATCCCAGCTTGAGCCACCGTCGCAGGAGACGAAAAGGCCGTTGTCTTCGGTGCCGGCGAAGAGCAATGTCCTTTCCTCGTAAGCTGTGTATGCCAGGCTCAATATCGGCGCGTATTCGCTTGGGAATCCGCTTTCTCGCCAGGCGCGTCCGCCGTTAGTGCTGCGGTACAGACCCGTTTCGGTACCGGCGATGATTGTTTCGTCTTCTTGCATATGAGGCGAGGCCGCCAGAGAAAGGACCCCCAGGTCGAACAAGCCGAAGTTCCAAGGCTGCCAGGTTACGCCGCGATCGGTGGAAGAGAATACGCCATCTTCCATAGAACCGGCGAGCATCAGCCCGTCGCGCGCGAAATTTGGTGAGATAATCAGCGTCGTGAATAATGGAGGCGGGGCGGGGAACTTGGCGGCGAACCAGGTATCGCCCCCGTCGCTGGATCGCAGAACGCCTCCCTTGACCGCGACGAACACTGTACGGTCCTGGGCAAATGCGGGCGATACCGCAAGGGCCGTCGTAGCCAATTGGTAGACTGGTTCGTCGGTAATGCGCAACAGTTGCCAGCACTTGCCGCAATCTGTTGAGCGAAACAAGCCCGCTGATGTAGCTGCGAAGCAAATGCCGTCTTTGGCGAAATCCGGCGACGCTGCCAGCGCATAGGCAGTTTCGTCCGATCCTGTGAATTCCAGGCTGATTCTTTCACCTCGCATGTGTCGTCCTGTATATGTAAACTGCGGCGCTCATCTAAAAGGCAGGCTTACAAATAATCGTATGCGCGGCAATTCTATTCGCCGGTTACGCGCCGATCGGCTACCCGGGTTGGCGCGCGATTTCCGGTGTCTGGTGATGAACCATGACATCAATGGTCAACATCATCCCGGCGGTAAGTACCGCATTGTACAAGGCGGCTTTCATCACGGCGGCGCTGTCGACAAGCTCCCTGCCGTCGGTAATCGCTCCGCTTAGGACGTCAAAGCCAGAACCATTGCCCAGGTCTGAGAGCTTTGCCAAGACTTCGCCCGGTTCGTACCCGGCATTTTCATAAATAGCGCGCGCGGGCTCTGCCAGGGCATCGAACAGGATGCGGTGGGCCGCGCGCTCGGTGGGATCGTCGCCGGCTTGTGATTTGCTTTCCAAGACGCTGCGGCAGTTCATGTACGCCATGCCGCCGCCCGGCACGACGCCGTCGCTGACCGCGGCGCGCATCGCGCTGGCGGTCTTTTCCGCCAATGTCTTTTGTTGATCAATCTCGATTTCGGACACGCCCCCGATCCACAAGGTTGCCGAGCCACCCATCAGTCGACCAATTCGCTCTTGAAGCGCTTCTCTAATTGACGGGTCGTCGCTTTGTTCCCACCAGTGTTGCAGGCGGCTAATATGATGGCGTAACTTGCGTGGATCGCCCTTGCCGCCGATAATGCCGAAATTGTGTGTGCTCGCCCAGCCGCGCCGGGCTCGTCCGAAGTGCTCATAGGTTACGTGTTTGAGACTGTCTCCCGCCGCCTCAACAAGCGTTTTGGCGCCGGTCGCGATTGCAATATCCTCGAATGCAGCCGCGCGTTCATCGGCGTTACTGCCAGGTCCCCTTACCGCCATAACCTGGAAGTTCTTGAGTTTGCCGTTCGCCATCATTAAGCCGGCCATCGCTTCGGCGGAGAGTTCGGCGGCCACCAAGATCAGCCTTTCGATCTTTTGGTCGACGGCGATTTCAAGCATGGGCATGATGTGACGCGGATCGTTGACTTTTGAATCCACGAGCACCATGGCTGGCTCTTCGTAGACTGTCTGCAATTCGGCGCGATTGACGATCATATCGCGAGAGAATAGGCCGCTGTCCCAAGCCATACCTTCAATGTATTCGCGCCGCAAAATTCGGCTGTGATCTTTACGAATGTCAAGCCGCCCGTAGGCGCCGATGATATCGAAGATCTCTCCCAGCAATTTCGCTAGGTCCACGTCATGACAGATTGATTCCGCAACTTGCGCCAAGCCCTGTTTGCCTTCCACATGGTAGGTCTGTGCGTCGAGCGCGACGAGCGACTTTTCCAAGGCCCTTTCCAGATGATGTCGCAAGTGCATGGCGTTGCCGCCGGATGCCAGGTAATGCAAGCCGCCGTTGTATATCGCCTGCAACAGCACGGCTGTGGTGGCGGCGCCGTCGCCCATACGCTCGTTCTGTCGGCAAATCAAGGCGCGTGCCAGCATAGCGCCGACATCGGCGTCGCGGCGATGCAATTCGATGACGCGCCGGGCAATAATGCCGCCATCATCCAGCACGTCCGGGACGTCTCTATTCTCGATCAAGGATGAAACGGCTACCGTTCGCGCAGTTGGACCCAGCGTCGGGCGAATCGCCGACACGAGGGTATTTAGGCCGCGTTTAATGTTCTCGTGCGCCCGGGGCTGGAAAACCAGACCGGGTCGATAGGTATTGCGGGAATGAAAGGGCGCTTTTTCGCTCATGCAATCATCCAGGGGCAAGAGGTGTAGATGACAACATGACGCGACAATGCAAAACTTGCCTGGAGACGGTACAGGTCTAAGAGATCTGCCGTGCTGCGATCAAGGAATCGTCCTGCGCTCGCCATCACTAGCCCTTGATCGCGCCGCGCATAATACCTTCGATCAAATAGCGCTGTCCGAAGAGAAAGATGATGATGACGGGGACGAGCGATACGACCACACCCGCGAGCACGACCGAGATGCTGCCGGTCATCATATAGCCCTGCAGCTGAAAGATGCCGATGGTGATCGGGTAATTCTCGTGCTGCAAGAAAATCAGCGGGCGGAAGAATTCGTTCCAATGGAAGTTGAAGCTCAAAATGGCCAGCACTGCCAGGCCCGGCTTGACCAATGGCAAATAGATGCGGTAGAAAAGCTGCCATTGGTTGGCGCCGTCGATGAGCGCCGATTCTTCAAGTTCAATAGGAATGGTCAGATAATATTGCCGCAGCAAGAAGGCGCCAAAGGCCGTCGGCATCGCCGGCAGAATCAGCGACCAGTAGGTATCGTACAAGCCCAAGCTGCGGATCAAGATGAAAACAGGTATCACGGTGGCTTGAATAGGAATCATCATCGTTGCCAGAACCACCCAGAATAGCAGGTCCCGCCCTTTGAATTCGAGCCGGGCGAAGGCGTAACCGGCCAGCCCGGCCGTGACCAATTGGCCCAGCACCGTGCCCCAGGTGATGATGGCGCTGTTGAGAATTTGGCGGGCGAAGGGAACCGTTTCGAATACTTTCGCGTAGTTTTCGACTGCCAGGTCGGTTGGCAGCCACTTTGGGGGAACGGTAAAGGAGTCGACGCCAGTGCGCAGCGATGTCGAAATGGTCCACATAATCGGCGCCAGGATCACGACGCTCATGACCGCGAGGATGATCAGCGGGATCCAGCGGCCCATTAGGTGCGATATGATTTGCCGCCGATGTTCGGACGCGGATACGTCTCCGGGCATTCTGGTCACATTGCTCGCCATCAGTGGTCACCTGCCAAGGTCTATTGCCAGTTTTATTGATAGAAAACGCGACTGCGCCAGAGCCACATCTGTACAGCGGACATGGCCAGGATCATTAGGAATACGACGATGGCGATCGCCGAGCCGTAGCCGAACTCAATGTCTTTGAAGGCGTGTTCGTACATCACCATCACCAGGGTTCGGCTGGCATTGCCCGGTCCGCCGCGGGTCATGATATAAGGTTCGTCAAAGACCTGCAAAGCGCCAATGACGCCGGTGACGGTCGCGAAGAGGATTTGTGGGCTCAACAAGGGGATGATGACCGACCACAAGCGGCGCAATCCCTGCGCGCCATCGACATCGGCGGCATCAAGAACTTCTTGCGAAAGATTCGCCAAGCCGCCTAGGAAAATCAGGAATGTGAACCCGAGGTTGCGCCAAGCCGAAATAATTGCGATAGAAATCATCACCAGGTCGGAATTCGTCAGCCAGGGAATCTGTGGCAAGCCCAGCAAGGTTAAATAATAGTTCAGCGGACCAAATTCCTTGTGAAATATGTATCCCATAAAGACAGCGACAGACGCGCCGGACATCAGAAGCGGCAGGAAATATGCCGTACGGAAATAATAGCGTAGCCAGATGCGATTAATGCGATGAACCGCCAACGCCAAGATCAAACCCAGGGAAACCTGGCTGACGACTGCCAGTATCGTGAATTTAAGCGTATTGCCCAAACCAACGATGACACGGCGATCGGCCAGCAAGCGTTCGAAGTTGTCCAGCGCGACAAAGTCGGGCGGTTTGAAGATATTCCAGCGGTAGAGGCTCAATCCGAAAGAAACGAAGATGGGCCCGGCTGTGAAAATGAAGATGCCGAGCAGAGTCGGCAAGAGGAAAAGGTAGCCGAGCAAGGCGCGCCTGCGCCGCAGCCCGTCCATGGTGTCCTGGAAGATCCAATGGTAGAGACCGCCAATGCCGCCGATATTGTTGCTGGTTATGGAATTTCCTGCCATGCTATGTCCTCAATCAGGCTGCTGCAAGAGAGCCAATCCTTAGACGAATTGGCTCTCTCATATGCTGATGCCTAGTCGTCGCCGTAGTATTGCGGCTGACGGTTAGTTAGCGATTCCAGTTCCGCCTGCATTTCGTCAAGCGCTTGCTGCGGTCCCATCTCGCCGGACATGGCGAAGCCCGTATAGGTGGTGAAAACGGTGGTCATGGGGTTGGACCAGGGCGGCGCCGGGATGGGCGATGTGGAGGGATGGTCATCCAGCGTGCCGTAGAAGACATCGCTGTTGGCGGGACCCGTGGATTCGAAGGCGTTTGCCTGGCTGTAGGAGCGGCGCGACGGCGTGGTGATGATGACCGGATTGAAGAAAATGCTGCTCTGGAAGCCTTCATGGCTGACTTCAATCTTCATGAACTCCCAGGCTTCATCGGGCGCGGTGGAAGTAGTGCTCAGCCAGTGGCCGCCGGTGCCAAACTGATGTTTTTGGTTGCGCCAGTTGGGCCAATACTGCACATCGAAGTCGCCTTTTGCCATGCCCTCGTTGCCGAGGCGCCCAGCCCAGAAGCCGCCGGCCGGCGTCATGCAGAGCAGGCCGGTCGAATAAAAGCCGGTGAGCGTTTGGCCGGTACCCATGGCGATATCGGGCGTGACGCCTTCCTGCCACAAATCGACGACCAGTTCCAGCGCTTCGACGACTTCGGGGGAATTGGCCACAGGTTCGCGCCAGCGGAAGCCGCCGCCGCGCCCATCAGCCGCCATATCACCCTCGTAGTAGCCGTCCCAGACCCAACTGCCACCGGGGGCGCGTTCTTCAGTATAGAGGTTGCCGCCGGCGACAAAGATCCAGGGCATCCAGCTGCCCCAGAGACGGTTGGTCCAGGCGTAACCGAAGACCTCGGTATTGCCGGAGTCGTCTTTCTTGGTTGTGGCGCGGGCGATCTCGACGAAGTCGTCCTTCGTCCACTCTTCTCCAGGCACTTCAAAGCCGTTCTCCGCCAGTACGTTGGTATTGAAATACATATTGGCGGCGTTGAAGTCGCGCGGCGGCTCGTACAAGCTGCCCTCGTACATCATGGCTTCGGTCAATGAGGGATGCACATCGGAGAAGAAATCGGTCCAGAAGTCCTGATCGGGATCGCTGGTGATGCGGTCATCGAGCGGCGCCGCCAAACCTTGACCGGCGAATAGCTGGCAAGCCTCGGTCGCGGCATAGCCGACGTCAATCGACTCGCCCGCCGCCACAAGCGCCAGAATCTTGGCGGCTACTTCTTCGTGGTCGATGCCTGTCAGCACGACCCATTCAACATTCACGTTGGGGTTGGCCGCCATCTGAATATCGGCGACCGGCTGCAGCGTATTGTCATCGAGACCGGCGGTCTGCACCTTGATCGTCACCATATCCTGCGCGATCACACGAACCGGCAATCCCGACATGACGAGCCCGGTACCGCCGGCCGCTGCCAGCTTCAGCAGATCGCGGCGACTCATTTTCTTTTCGGTACTCATGTTTCCTCCTGAAAATTTAGTTTTCGACTCTGTGGATAAATCGGTTTCTCATTGTCTTGGGCATCACCTCCTCGTTGTCTGAATCGCATCCAAATTGTTGCTGAGATTCGCACAGTATCGGATTTCAGCCTGATT
>JAPOOU010000124.1 GCA_026713245.1 Chloroflexota bacterium | reverse complement strand
CGCTCCTGCTAGCCGACTGCCGCATTCTGGCGGCGCTGCGCTGTCACATCGACGCGCGCACCGCCTGCCCCGAGCGCTTTGAA
The DNA here is from genome assembly GCA_026713245.1 of Chloroflexota bacterium. Taxonomy (GTDB): domain Bacteria; phylum Chloroflexota; class Anaerolineae; order Aggregatilineales; family Phototrophicaceae; genus UBA6055. The sequence continues at coordinate 3,669 of JAPOOU010000124.1, read as the reverse complement.
TCAGCCGATGGCGGGCGCAGCTGGCAGTTCCTTTCGCCCCCGAGCGACTGGGGTGGTCCGACCGAATTGACCCTGCTCGATGACGGACGCCTGCTCATCGTCTACGGTTATCGCGTCCGTCCTTACGGCATTCGCGCGCGCGTCTCCCAAGACAATGGCCGAAGCTGGGGACCGGAACTCATTCTGCGCGACGACGCCGGTTCCTGGGATCTGGGTTATCCGCGCACCGTCAAGCTGAGCCGCGGCAAGGTGATGACCGCTTATTATATCAACCGGGATGATGACGAGATTCAATGTGATGGCGGTGTGCGCCATATCGCCGCCACCGTATTCACGCCTTGAGGGAGCGATCCTATCAAAATTACAGATATCGAACTACGCGTTTATCGTTGGGAGCGCGGGCAGCCGATCCGCAACGGCAAGCATGTCTACACGGACAGCGGATTGAGCTTGCTGCAGATCCACACCGACGAAGGCGTGAGTGGCATCGGCTGGGCGGGCATACCCGCTACCTCTGGCATGGCCAAGGTCGCGCATGGCTTGCTGGAGCATTTCAAGCCGCTGCTGATCGGCGAAGATCCCTTCAATTACCGCCGCATTTGGGACGCGCTCTGGGAACCCAAGCTGGTGGGCAGGCGCGGCATCACCACGCGCTTCATCAGCGGCATCGATATCGCGCTTTGGGACCTGATGGGCAACGCAACCGGCAAGTCGGTACACAAGCTGCTGGGCGGCTTCCACGATCGCGTGCCGGCTTATATCGCCGGCGGCTACTATCAGGAAGGCAAGGGACTTTCCGGCTTGGCCGCCGAGATGGAAGAAAACCTCGATCTGGGCGCCAGGGCGATCAAGATGAAGATCGGCGGCGCGCCCATCAAGGAAGACGTAGAGCGGGTGCGCGTCGTGCGCCAGACGATCGGCGACGACGTCAAGCTGATGGTCGACGCCAATTGCGCCTACAGCCTGCGCGAGGCAATCGACATCGCCCGAAAGATGGAAGCGTACGACGTATTCTGGTTCGAAGAGCCGCTCGCGCCGGATGATTATCGCGGTCATGGCATATTGGCGCGGTCGACAGCGATTCCTATCGCCACGGGCGAGAACGAATACACGCGGTACGGCTTCCGCGATTTGATCGCCAATGACGCCGCCGCCATCTACAACGCCGATGCGCAGGTCCTTGGCGGCATAACCGAATTCATGAACGTGGCCGCGCTGATCGCCGCGCATGACTTGCATATCGCGCCGCACGGCGATCAAGAGATCCATCTGCACCTGGTTGGCGCCATCAGCAACGGATTGATCGTGGAGTTTTATCGCGAGACCGTGGATGTCAATCGCGGCCAGATCTTTGAAGAAAAAATGTTATTGGACAAGGACGGATTTTTGACCATACCCGATACACCGGGCCTGGGTGTCACGCCGAATTACGACTTTCTGGAGCGGCGCCGCGTTTCTTGAGCTATCAACATTTGGAAAGGGTGAAACAATGTTCCAAAAACCATGGACCGGCGTACTGCCGGCGACGCTGTGTCCATTTAATGACGACGACTCGATTGACGAGATCGGCCTGCGAGAATACGTCCAGTATTTGGCCTCGGTGGATGGCATCACCGGCCTGGTCTGCAACGGGCATACCGGCGAGGTCATGTCCCTGCGCAATCACGAACGGGCCCGCGTCACCGAGATCATTGCCGACGAAGTTGGGCACAAGGTCAAGGTTGTCTCCGGCGTTTGCGCCGAAGGCAGCGACGAAGCCATCGCGCAGGCGCTGGCCGCGAAAGACGTCGGCGCCGACGCCATCTTGCTGATGCCGCCGCATCATTGGCTGCGCTTCGGCAGGACCAGCGAAACCGCCGTCGGCTTCTTCGAAGATGTCGCCGCAGGCGCCGATATTGACATCATCGTGCATCAGTACCCGGCCTGGACCAAAGCCGGCTATTCGCTGGCGGAAATGCAGGCGATGGCCCAGATCGACCGCGTCGTCAGCATCAAAATGGGCACGCGCGAAATGTCGCGTTGGGCTTATGACTACCGCAATTTGAAGATGTCCGCGCCCGATGTCAGCATCATCAGCTGCCAGGACGAATACTTGCTGGTGACGCTGCTCGACGGCGCCGATGGCGCGCTGGTTGGCTTCGCAGGATTCGTGCCGGAGTTGATCACAGCGCTGGTGAAGGCGGCCTTGAGCGGCGACCTGGAACAAGCCAATATGCTGCAAGACAAGGTGCGTCCGCTCTCGCAGATCGTTTATCGCTTCGGCGAACCGTCGAGCGACGCCCATCAACGCATGAAGTGCGCCATGACGCTGATCGGCAAATTCCCGTCAATGCGCATGCGTCGTCCCATTCGTCCGCTGCCGCAGCACGAGATCGACCGCATCGCCGCCGAATTGACCCAAGCCGGCTTCGCTGTTCTGGAACGGGACGTCTCGTAGATGGCGCGAGGACAAATCTACCCGTCGGAGGCGATCAGTTTCAAGGACGACAGGACCGGCGTCAAAATCAGGCAGATCACCGATCAGCCTTCGATTCATCACCATCCATTTTTTATCGTCCCAGCTTACGACGACGCCATGCAGCGCTTGATCTTCGTCTCGCATCGCACCGGCCGGCCGGAGATCTTCGCCGAAGAGCGCGCGAACGGCAAGTTGATCCAACTGACAGAGCGCGAGGACATCGGCGAGTATTCGCTGTATCCCTCGCACGATGGGCGTTACGTCTATTTCACCGCCGGCACGGGCGCATACCGAGTCCATACCGAGACGTTGCGCGAAGAGCGACTGGTCGACTTTGGCGAAATCAGCTTGCGCGAAGCGGGAATGGTCGCGGATGCCATGGGCACCACGGCGCTCAGTTTCGACGATCGCTACTGGGCGATCCGCTTCAGCGTCAACGGCGAAGCCTGCCTGACAGTTATCGATACAGGCAGCGGCGAGCACGAGGTCATCCTCAAGCGAGATACCATCGCCCATCTCATGTTCTGCCCCGATGACGCCGACCTGCTCTATTATGCCGGTCCGCTCAAGGATCGCGTCTGGATCGTTAGGCGCGACGGAACCGGCAACCGCCGCCTCTATCAGCGCGCGCCGGGCGAATGGATCACGCACGAGAGTTGGATCCCCGGCGGGCGCGAACTGGCATTTGTCGATTGGAACAATGGCATCCGCGCTATCAATGTCGATAGCGGCGGCGAGCGGCGAGTCGCCTCTTTCAACGCCTGGCACGCCGTCTGCAATCGCGACGGCGCGATGATGGTCGCCGATACCAATTTTCCCGATATCGGCTTGCAACTGTTTAACCCGCTGGACGGGGCGGGACATCCAATCACGCTCTGCTATCCCGGCGCCAGCTGCGAGGGCGCGCACTGGAACGGTCCCTTCCCCTACGAAGACGGTCCGATCAAGGTTTACGCGCCGCAACATACGCACCCGCATCCCTCGTTCTCGCCCGATGATCGCATGGTTGTCTACACCAGCGACAGCACCGGGCATGCGCAAGTTTATGAGGCGGAGATACCCGACGCAATCAAAGAGAGGCTGCAAAATGGCACTGAATGACAAGCTGCGCGTGGCGCTGGTCGGCACGGGCAATCGCTCCAAAACGACCTACCGACCGCTCTTCGACTATTTGAAACCCTGGATCGAGATTGTGGCGGTCTGCGACCCGG
>JAPOOU010000250.1 GCA_026713245.1 Chloroflexota bacterium | reverse complement strand
TGTGTGCCTAAAGGGTAGGAAAATCCCCTTTTTTGTCCCCCTTTTTGGGAAAAAAAATTGAAATAGTATTGTATAGGGGGGGGGGGGTACCCCCTGCCCGGATCTGAGGACGGGCTGGTTGACAGCGGCATTTCAACCCCCCTCTTGCCCCCCCTCGGTCCCCCCGCCTCACGGGGGGCATGATCTTCACCCGAAAAAGTGGACACATGTTTTGTCTAAACTTTTCTCAACTCATACTCCATCGGACTGAGATACTCCAGCGCGGAATGCCGACGCCGGCGGTTGTACCAGGCTTCGATATAGCTGAATATCTCGAGCCTTGCCTCATTCATCGTGGCGAATTTTTGTCGCGCGCATTCAACCTTTAGTGTTGCGAAGAAGCTCTCCATCATGGCGTTGTCGTAGCAGCTGCCGGCTGCGCTCATGCTACATGTGATGCGATGATCAGTTAGCAACTGCCGGTAGTCTTTGTCGGTGTATTGGCTGCCGAGGTCGCTGTGATGGAGTAAGTCGTCGGCAGGTTGCCGCCGCGCAATGGCCATCTTGAGCGCGTCTTGCGCTACTTCGCTGCGCTTATGCGTCGCCATCGACCAACCGACTATCGTCCGGGAGAAGGTATCCATCACCGCTGCCAAATGCAGCCAGCCTTCTTCGGTTGCGATCTGGATCATATCCGCCAGCCACTTCCGGTTCGGCTGTTTGGCTTCGAAGTTACGATCAAGGATATTGGGCGCGGCCAGGACCGACGCGCTCGATCTGCCAACACGCTTGTAGCCCTGCTTGCGATGCGCCCGCATGTCATGCCGGCGCATCAACAAGGCCACCCGCTTCTCCCCGATCCGCCAACCCTCTTCCTTCAATGCCCGGTGAATCCGCGGGCTGCCATAAGTGCCGCGGCTTGCTTCATATATCCGCCGCACCGCTTGCAGCAGCTGGGCATCCTCTCGCTTGCGCCGGCTCTCGCGTCGCGTTAACCAGGCATAGAAGCCACTGATAGATAACTCCAAGACACGGCACATCCTCTTGACGCTAAACTCAAGCCGATGGCGCCTGATGAATTGATATTTCATCGCTCGCGATCCTGAGAGAACACCTGGATAGCTTTTTTTAAAATATCACGCTCCTCCCGAGCAATAGACAGCTCACGCTTCAACCGCCGGATCTCCGCATCCGCTTTGCGCTCGGCGCTGGGCTTTAACGCCTCGTTGTTCTCATCAACGCGATAGCGTTGCCGCCACTTGTAAAGCAAACCGGGCGTGATGCCCAAGTCCCGTTCGACTTGAGCGACTTTCATGCCGGGTTGCGCCGCCAAATTGAGCGCTTCACGTTTCAATTCCTCTGGATATTTCATCATCGCCTTCCACCCTAACTCCGTACCCTATTTTATTGGACAACTTGACAGTCCACAAAATCGGGGGAAGTTCATAGAAACCAAACGTTGCCGCAGGACGCTGCGGCTAGTCCCCTCTCAACACATAGCCCACGCTACGCACCGTGAAAATCAACCGACTTTCCTTGTCGTGTTCCGTCTTCTGGCGCAAGTAGCGAACGTATACTTCAATGATATTACTCTCGCCGCCGAAATCATATCCCCACACCCGGTCGAAGATCACGTCCCGCGTTAGGACCTGACCTGGATTGCGCATGAACAACTCCAGCAGATCATATTCCTTGGCGGTCAGATCAATCGCCCGGTCGTTGCGAAAGGCGCGATGTGTGCCCGTATCCAGCGCCAGGTCAGCAAATCTCAACACTTCGGGATGAGCGCCGGTCGTCGCGCGGCGAAGCAAGGCGCGAACCCGCGCGATCAATTCGTCGATTGAAAACGGCTTGACCAGGTAGTCGTCTGCGCCGGCATCCAGGCCCTCTACACGATCACGAATGTCGTCCCTGGCGGTCAGCATCAAAATGGCGACATCGCCGGCAGCGCACAACCGCTTGCAAACCTCCAGGCCATCAAGCCCGGGCAGCATCCAATCCAGGATCACAAGATCCGGCGGGTTGTCTCGTGCAATTCTAAGTCCAGCCTGACCATCACGCGCCACTTTCACATGATACCCTTCATAGATCAGCCCACGTTCGACAAATTGAGCGATGCGCGCTTCGTCCTCAATGATCAGAATGCGTTCCTTCGCCATCATTCCCCCCATGAGAGTATCGTGTTACTTCAATGATAACCGGGTAACATGAGAAACAGTTTAAGATTGATTAAGCGCGAACTTCCCTCTTCCTCCACAGCCCTTGCTCCGAATAGCTCTTTGGAACTCCGAGTCGCGAGTGACGCGCAATCGACCCGCTGACTGAGCCGCCGGTCTCGGCGTCACCACTCGGCAACCGAGCCGTCGTCGCGGCGCAGCAGGGGGTTTCGCCAGCGATAGTCATGGTCGTTAGCCGCGCGCACCTTTTCCTCATCAATAACGATTCCCAGCCCGGGACCGGATGGCACTTCGACGCTCCCGTCGCGATAATCGAAAACGGACGTGTCGGCAAGGTAATCCAATAAGTCAACCTCGCGGTTGTAGTGGATGCCCAGGCTCTGTTCTTGAATCAGGGCGTTATAGGCCACCGCATCGACTTGCAAGCAGGCAGCCAATGCGATCGGACCCAGCGGACAGTGAGGCGCAAGCGCAACGTCATAGGCCTCAGCCATGGCTGCGATGCGCAATACCTCGGAGATGCCGCCGGCATGTGATACGTCCGGCTGGATGATATCGACGCTGCCGGCCGCCAGGATTGCTTTGAAGTCCCAGCGCGAATACATGCGCTCGCCGGTCGCGATAGGTATCGATGTAGAATGTTTAAGATCGAGCAGCGCTTCGTTATGCATGGGCAATACAGGTTCTTCCACGAACATCAAATGAAAGGGTTCCAATTCCTGGATTAGCATCTTGGCCATAGGCTTGTGAACCCGACCGTGAAAGTCTACAGCGATGCTAAAGTCAGCGCCGACCGCTTCCCTGGCAGCCGCCACCCGGGCGACCGCGTCGTCAATATGTCCGAACTCATCTACGTAGTGTACGCCGGGGACAGCGCCCATTTTGATAGCCCGCAATCCGTCCCTCTTGCAGCGCAAGGCGCGTCCTGCAACTTCTTTGGGACTTTCGCCGTGGACGCCGGCGTAGATCTGCACGCGATCTCTCACCTTGCCACCCAACAATTCGTATACCGGCACACCGTGAAGACTCCGTTGAAAAACTGGGCACCTAGTAAAGAGTTCCGAGCTTGACAGCGACTTGCAGTTTCCTATCAATGCGCAGCCTAGTGGAAATCGAATCGGTCTATAATGCGCATTGTATCTTAAGTAGATACGAGCCTGAAGAT
>JAPOOU010000060.1 GCA_026713245.1 Chloroflexota bacterium | reverse complement strand
CCATGCGCATAGAGCCGCTTGCGAAAATTGCACAGGCTCGAATAATCGAAGCCGGCCCAACCCACCTCCTGGCGCAGCGCATACTTCCAATCCAGGCGCACCTTAACCATTTTTGCCGTCTGGCGATCCGGCAGCTTCTCTAAGTATTGCAGCATCAGCACAAAGCAGAGCAGAACCGGGTTGATCGCGCCCCGCCCCGTGTGGGAATACATCTCTGCCAAGCTGCCTTCATCGAGAATATCTGTCCCCTTATCGCCCAACAGACGACAGACGCTGTCAGCCTCCATCAATGGATCGGCTGCCTCACGGATTGACGCGGGAATTTCTTTGGGAAATGACTGGACTAAGGACATCTTCAGGCTCGTGTCTACTTAAGATACAATGCGCATTATAGACCGATTCGATTTCCACTAGGCTGCGCATTGATAGGAAACTGCAAGTCGCTGTCAAGCTCGGAACTCTTTACTAGGTGCCCAGTTTTTCAACGGAGTCCAGCGGGTCGCCCCTACCGTTATAGGCATGGGGCCTATCTAAGCCTCCAACTGCATGTAATAGCGGTCGGCGTGATGGGGCGAGAGACGGAATGCGCCTTCCGGCGTGACCAGGAAATTGTCCGAGATCAAGAAGCCGCGGTCGTTTTCCAGCACGGTGCCGGGATGATATGAGAGTACCATATTGGGCTGCAGCACAAAATCGGGCGCGCCGAGCGAGTTGGGGCCGTCGCTGCCGTCCAGGCCGGTGCTGTGACAATCGGGCGTATGCTTGCCAGCGACCGGGAAGCCGCGATCGCTCAAGGCTTTGTCGTTGGCGTCGGAAATATCGCGGAAGGTATTGCCGGCCTTCGCCACTGCCGAAGAGGCCTCCACCGCCGCCAGGTAGCCGTCCAGGAGCGCTTGCACATCGGCCGGAAGCGGATCAAAGGAAAAGACGGCTGTCATCTCCAGCCAGTAGCCGTAAGGCGATTCGTAGACGATTTCGAAGTTGATGATATCATCGCGGCTCATGCGCAGGTCTTTTGAAGTTGGCACGGTATATGGCGTGATATCCAGGGATAGCTTGGTCCGTCCCCAGAAGGCGCCGAAGGACTTGATATAGCCTTCGACAGCGGCGCAGGCATCCCAATAGCGGACGCCGACGCCGGCCATGTCCTTGAAGATATCCATGGCGGAATCGAGAATGGCGCCGTTCTGCTGGATGGCTTCCAGTTCAAATGGCGATTTGATCTGGCGGATGGCGTTGAAGGCGTCAGTCACCTCAACCATTTCGTAGCCTTCGAGCTGGGCCGCGAAGGCATTATAGGTGCCGAGGCTCATGAGCTTGCTCATATTGACCATGCCGATGCGCTTGCTGCCGGTGGCGTATTCCTTAGCGGTATCGGCGGTTGCCCGGACGATATCTTCGTAGGGCGAAAGCACGCGCTCGGGCAGGGTGGTGGTCTCATTGCGGCTCCAGACCGCCTGGTAGGAACTCCAGACTTGCAGCCAGGGATGGGGATCATCCGCGCCCAGGACGGCGTAAGCGACCCCGCCCCAGAGATGAGCATGCGTGATGTAACGTATTGCGCCCATGCCGCCCGGCATCGCCTGCCCGGTGATAATCATGGCATCGAGATCATTGTCCTTCATCATCGCTTGCAGGCGCTGGACCCGCCGCGACGTGTCCCGCTTGAGTGCGTCGTGAGTTAACATGAACGTTCGCTCCTTATAGTTCGAATTCGTATGGTTGATTAAAGGCAAATTGTGTACCGATGCCGCGTTCGATCGCAACATCGTAGAGTCGCCGGGCCACGGACAAATCTTCGACGCCGGTACCGCCGGAAAGGAAAAGCGTCCATCGGGTGTCGGATTCGCGCGCCGGTATCCTCCCGGCGACCAGGGCGCCCAGGTCGCCGGCGACTTGGGACTCGTCGATCAAGCCCGCTGACATGGGAATGCGGAGTTCGCCGTTTTCGGCCAAGCCTTGCTGCCATTCATCGACGACGATGCGGCTGTTGAGCACAGTGTGGTCATCCACTTCGCGCACCCAGGGATAGTGAGCGCCGAGGGCATTGATATGGACGGGTTTGTCCGGCAGGTCGACGCCATTGAAAACCGGCGTTGGCGATGTCGTGATGGTGGTGACGATGTCGGCGTCGCGCAAGGCGGCTTGGGGAGAGTCAACCGGTATCACCTCGATGCCAAGCTCGGCGGAGATCTCTTGGCAGAAGGCGCGTCGTTTGTCGGCATTCCGGCTGTAAGCCTGCACGACTTTGAGTTCCGCTACTTTCGTGATGGCGTAGAGCTGCGACCGGGCGTGTCGTCCGGCGCCAAACAAAGCCAGGACCGAGCTATGCGCCGGCGCCAGATATTTGGTCGCCAGCGCGGAAACGGCCGCGGTCTTGAGCCAATCTAAATAAAGCACCTCCATAACAGCGGCCAATGCGCCGCTGTTGGTGTCGAAGAGGAACAGAAAAGTTTCAAGGCCGCCCGGCAAACCGGCGGTGTAGGCGTTCAAACCGGCGGCGCCGAGGCCGGGCAAGAGCGCTCCTTTGAACTTGAAAGAGGCTTTGCTGCCTGCCGGCAGATGACCAGCGCGGCGCCCCTCGGTTTTGTCGCCTTTGATCCAGAGATTCTCGCGCGGGAAGGCTGCGCCCGCGCCAACGCCGATTTCGCGATAGCCGTCTTCGACGGCGTCGATGTAATCGGACAGGTCCATCAGTCCGCGGATTTCGTGATTATGTAAGAAAAGAACCACTACAGCCCCCATCCCCCAACCCCTTCCCCCATAAAGGGGGAAGGGGAGCCAATCAGTGGAGCGATTGCATGACGTTCAAACAGAACGCCTAGCGCACCTGACTCGTATAAGCAATTTCCGTGCCCATGGCGATCTTCGTATTGTTGTTTTATCATCGTTACAGGTCGAATTCATAAGGTTGATTGAAATGGATTTCGGTCCCGACGCCGCTTTCCAGCGCTTTTTTGTAAAGGCGCGTCGCCACGGCGATGTCATCAACGCCGGTGCCGCCGGAGAGAAAGACGGTCCATTTGCTATCGGCCAGGCGGCCGGTTACAGCGCCCGCGGCCAGCGCGCCCAGATCGCCTTTGACATGGTCTTCGCTGATGAGCCCTTCCCCAATCGGCATGGCAAGCTCGCCATTCTCGCTGATACCCTGTCGCAAGACATCGACGAAGACGCGGCTATTGAGCACTGTATACTCGTCGAGCTCTCGCACCCAGGGGTAATGCGCGCCCAGGCCATTGATGTGCAATGGCTTGTCCGGCAGGTCGATTCCGTCAAACACGGGAGTTGGCGCGGTGGTGATTGCGGTGACGATATCGGCGTCGCGCAGCGCTGCTTGTGGCGAGTCGACGGGCGCCACTTCAATGCCGAGTTCGGCGCTCATCCGCTCGCAGAAGGCGCGACGCTTGTCGGCGTTTCGGCTATAAGCTTGCACACGCTGAATATCGGTCACTTTGGTCACACCGTAGAGTTGAGAGCGCGCGTGGCGACCGGTGCCGAAGAGCGCCAGAATTGAACTGTCGGGTGGCGCGAGATAGCGAGTCGCCAATGCCGAGACAGCGGCAGTTTTGAGCCAACTCAGGTACATCACTTCCATAATCGCAACCAGCGCGCCGCTGTCGGTATCAAAGAGGAACATGAAGGTCTCGAGCCCGCCCGGCAGGCCGGCGGGGTAAGCGTTTACGCCGGCCCCGCTCAAGCCGGGCAGCAGCCCGGCTTTGAACTTGAAGGAGGCTTTGCTGCCCGCGGGCAGGTGACCGCCGCGGCGACTGTCGCTCTTTTCGCCTTTGATCCATAGGTTCTCGCGCGGGAAGGCGACGCCGGCGCCGATCCCGAATTGGCGGTAGCCGGCTTCGACAGCGTCGATGTACGCGGAGAGGTCCATAAGCCCGCGGATTTCGTGATTGTGCAAGAGCAGAACCATCGGTCCTCGTTCCTTACAGATCGAGCAGCGGAGAAGTCCGCGCCCACAAGGTGATACAAGTTGCGGTGACGCAAGCCCCGGCGCAGGCCAGTACCACAGAGATGCCCCAGAATTCGGCGACTATGCCCGCCACCAGCGTCGTCAGGGGAATCAGACCCCAGACCATGCCCCAAAGGCTCATCATGCGCCCGCGCAGTTCGTCGGGCAGTTGCGTCAAGAGCAGCGCGTTAATCAGGGTGAGGAACAAGCCGGAAGCGACGCCGACCAGGAAGATCCAGCCGAGCGCGAACAATGGCTGCCGAATGAATGCGAAGATAACCATGCCCAGGCCGAAAAAGCTGGAAAAGACAAGAATCGCTTTGCCCTTGGGGTAGACATCGCCGATGATAACGACGGCGAAGCCGGAAAGGGCCGATCCCAGGCTGGCGCTGCCTACCAGCAATCCAAGGATGGCCGGACCTTCGTTGAGCGCCTGGGCGACGAAAATGGGCATCAGTTTCTGGTAGGGCATGCCGATCGGCACGAATACTAGACTCAAGAACAGCAAGCCCAGCAGGGCCCGGTTGCCCCGGAAGTACGCGCTGATTTCGCCGAATCCCGCCAGTATGCTGCCGCCCGACCCGACCTTTCTCTTCGGTCTCGGCAGGTACCGCGTCGCTTTGAGATAGAGGGACGCGCCCAGCGCGAAGAGGACAGTCTGTACGCAGAAGGTGATGAATATGTCGGTGAATTGCAAGAGATAACCCGCCAGCACCGGACCGAAAAAACCCATCAAGCGCGTGCCCGAATAACTGAGCGTCGTTGCGTTGAAAATCATGGCATCCGGAACCAGGTTCGGAAGCAGGGCCATACGCGCCGGCGCGTAAAAGGCGAAGGTCCCGCCCAGCAGGGAGGAAGCGACCAGGAATACAATCGGCTCGTTCGCGCCCGATTTCACCAGCAGCGCCAGGGCGGCCGAAGTCAGCACGGCGACAGCCATGGCCGCTTGCACCACCCATTGCCGTTTCATGCGGTCGGCCACGAGCCCGGAGAAAGGCGCGACGACGAGCAAGGGCAGGCCATAAGCGAAGGCGATCAAGCCGACTTGAAAGGGCGAACCGGTCACCTCCAGCATGTGCCAGCCAAGCGCCACCGCTTGCAGCAGATACGTGATATGCACGAGGACATTCGCCGCCCAGTACCAGCGGTAAACGCCAACGCGAAAGCTGCTGCGATTCCAGATCGTGAGGATCATGACGGAGGCTTCAACCCCCCTCTAGTTCTCCCCCCATTGCAATGGGGGGAGACTTTTTTCGATGTTGCGACCACTCAATGGGCGACCCAACTCCTCGCCCTGATGCTTCGGGCCGTGTAGACACAGACCTTCGGGAAGGGCTGTGGGAGAGCTTGGACAGAGTTAGGAAACCCTTCCTGTTCTCAGCTGATGCATCGGGGCGCGTGAGGTTAAGCAATCTCGATCTCCTCGACCAAGTCGCCGAGGCTTGCCAGGATGGTGTCCTCCAGCGGCACTGGCCAGGAAGCGCCGGCGTGCGCCATGACACCCGCGCGCGGGGCCTTTATCTCCTCAAGCGTCTCGCCGGTGAAGGGATGGCGCACGATACCGAGTACGGCGCCGGCATCAACCTGCCGGCCGCGGAGATGCTTGTTCATGAAGACGAAACCGCGGGCGCCGGTCTGCTTAATCGATGTGTGACGCTTGATGACCGATACCTTGTCCACATCGCTTTGGAGCGCGCCGTCCAACATGCCCATATGGCGCATGGCGTTGAGCACGGCATTGCGCATGCGGCCCAGATCTTGATCGCGATAATCGCGCAGGCCGGGCCCGCCGCCGATGTAGGCGGTGACAGTCGCGATGCCGTCACTCGCCGCTTCGTTCGCCATGGAGCCGTCGTTAATCCGGTTGAGCAGCACATGAGGCAAACCAAGCGCGATCGCCAGGGCCTTGGACGCGTCGACATCGCCGTCGTTATAGACCCCGACGAAGTGGTGGTAGCTCCATTGCGAGCCGGTGCGGATATCGACCAGGGCGTCGGCTTTCGCAATCGTCGCCTGGTAGTAGGCATGGATCAGTTGCTCGCTGATGCTGCCGTCGGCATCGCCGCGTCCAATGCGGTTGAGATGTTTGTCGTGCCAGGCGCTGTTGATTTGTGTGAACTCGAATCCGGATGTGTTCATCAGCGGCACGAGAACCAGCGTCCCTTTCATTTGCGCCGGATCGAGTTCTTTGACGACATGGGGCAGGATCAGCGAGGGTTCGATTTCCAATCCGCTCGTTCCCGCCTGGACCACCAGCATAGGACCTTCGCCGGCGCCGACGACCAGATGCAGCGGAATATGCACCGGGAATCGCCCATGCGTTTCGCCGGTTTTGAAGAAGCCGTAGGTCTTTTCGCCGCGCGCCGCTTCGATATTTCCTAGTTTCATTTTTGTGTTATCTCCTTTGTAGCGAGCGATCCAGTGGACCGCCGCGACATGTGTCAATCGAATGAGACGGACAAGTCCATCGCGCGGCGATCTTCGACGCGGTCGATGGAACCGAGAATGCCGATAGAGGTGGCGCCGACGGTGGGCCACTCTTGCCCGCTCGGTATGACGATGCCATCTTTTGGCGTCGGCATTTCCGCCAACAAGTCGCCGGTGTAGGGGTCAACCAGCCTGCCATAAACATCGCCGGTTTTGAGCTCGTCGCGGAATTTGCTGTCGCGGATAAAAAGCCCGTCTACCGCCGGTTTCCAGATGACGACGCCGGCCTCGTATACGGTGCAGAGCGGGCCATCGGCTTCGAGCTCGCCGTCGATCATGCCCATGGCTTTGATAATATTCCAGATGCCGCGTTCGGCATCGCGCACGTTATCCTCGCCGTTTTTGAACCAGCCGGTGCCGCCGCCGAATTCGAGCGTGATCTGCAGGGTATCGACCTCTTCGATCGCGACCTTGGCTGCGCCGCTGCCGAAGGTGCCCGGCGGGAAGAAAGCCGCTTGATCGAGCCCGAAAGCGACCACCAGCTTGCGTCGCCTCTGTTCCATTAGTGTCAAATTGTTCGAGTCATATTCGGCTGTGAACAAGACGTAGCGCTCATAGGCGGTGCGGGCGCCGGCGTGGAAATCGATCAGAACGTCAGCCTGGGTGATAGTTTCCTGGAAGTAGATATAAGCGGTCTGGTCGGAGACGCTGCCGTTTTTGTTACCGGGGAAGAGGCGGCTGATGTCTTTGTCGTCGACGTTGGAGCCGCGGGTGCCAAGTTCAAAGCCGGCGCGGTTGACGACGGGCACTGCGATGACATTGCCGCGGATGGCTGCGGGATCGGCTTTGGCGACGAAATCGAGAATGGCGATGGAACCGATAACTTCGGCGCCGTGGATCGCGCCTTGTAGCATCAGCGTGGGTCCCGGCTCGGCCCCGGCGATCAAGTGCACCGGGACATCAAGCCGAATGCCGGAGCGTGATGCCGCCGTCTCCAGATAGCCGAAGGTTTTCTCGCCGGCATTGGCGCTTAGATTGCCTACTTTTAACATTCAGTTTCTCCTTTTCGGGCGACTTCTTAGGTCGCTTCTGTAGTTTCGATTATTTTGCGGGCGACCCAGAGGGTCGCCCCAGTTAATTCAACCCCCCTCTAAATCTCCCCCCGAAGGTCAGTGTCTACGCGACCCATTGCAATGGGGGGAGACTTCGCTTCTCGCTATAAGAAGGCTCGGCGCATTCTTCAGTGTACTTTCATCAATCCATTTACCGATTCTGCATCTAGGCACTTGGCTCCCCCTCTCCAAGGCCTTGGCTGAGGAGCGGACACCTTTACATCAGGCATGATATCGCCGCAAAACTTGAGATTATTTCGGTGATTTTCGGGCGACCTGATAGGTCGCGTAGGTCGCGTAGACACTGACCGCCGACACTGACCGCCGGTCGCCCCTACAATTTTCGCCATAAATGAACCTTCTAGGGGTCAGCTTTTAGCTTACCCGTCGCTATCGTACCGCGTTACTTCAAACATGTCCGCTCCTCAGAAGGCCTTGGGGAGGGGGCTGGGGGGTGGGGTTCGTACCCAGATATTTCTTGAACCAGCCCAGGATGCGATGCTGCCGTTCGATGCGATTGCCCGGGCGTCCGCCGCGGGACAAGTCATGATTTTCGCCTTCGAAAATGACCAGCTCGACCGGTTTGCCGCGCCAGCGCAAGGCGGCGAACATCTGCTCGGCTTGTTCCAGCGCGCAGCGATGATCCTGGTCGCTATGGATGATGAGCAGCGGCGTATCGATATTGTCGATATAGGCGACGGGCGATTGCGCCCAACTGCTCTGCAAGTCGCGCCAGGGATCGGTGCGCGTCTCGCCGCCGGTGCATTCGGGACCGATATCCGAGGTGCCGAAGAAGCTGATCTGGTTGACGATCGAGCGCTGTGTGACAGCCGCGGCAAAGCGGTCGGTATGTCCCACGACCCAATTGGTCATAAAGCCGCCGCAACTGCCGCCGGTGATGCCCATGCGGTCGCTGTCTATGTAGGGACGCGCGACCAGTTCATCGACGCCCAGCATGACCTCTTCGTAGTCTTTGCCGCCTTGATCGCCTTCGCTGGCTTTGGTCCAGGCTTGCCCGTAACCGGCGGTGGTGCCGCGCTGGTTGAAATAGGCCACGGCGTAGCCGGCGTTGGCATAGATCTGATATTCGTGATTGAAGTCCCAGGAAAACATTGAGCAATGCACATAGAGGACGAGCGGATATTTTTTGCCGCTCTCGAAGTTGAGCGGTTTGATTGACCAGGCGTGCACTTTGGCGCCATCGACGCCGTCGTAGCAATAGCTTTCGGGCCTGGCCAGATCATGATCGCGCAGCCAGGGATTGAGATTGGTCAGCACCCGCGATGCGCCATTTTGCCAAAAAAGCAGTTCGCCCGGGTTGGTGGGATCGGCTTGCCCATAAGCTACCATGCCGCCTTTGGCCGGACTGTAGTCGAAGGTGGTGCTGTCGCCGCCGACCAGTTTCTCGTATATGCCGGCGGTGTTGATGCGATAGAGATTGCTGGCGCCTTGCTCGGTCATCAGGAAGTAGATCCATTCGTCGCCGACGGCCCACTTCATGGTCACGTTGGTCAAGCCCTTGCGCTGATCGGAAACGCCATAATTGCCGACTTCCTCGTCGATATCGGCGCCCAGCTTGATAGCGGTTCCGGCGGCGACATCGGCCAGGTGCGGCTGCCAGAAGTTGCGCCGATTGACCGGTGGCGGCAGGTTGTGCCCGGCGAAGGCGATATGACGATCGTTGTCGCCCCAGACCGGGCTGAAGGCAGTGCCTTGCCAACCCGGCAGCAGCAAGCGCGGTTCGCTGTCGGGGTAGTCGCAGACGAGGATCTGCCCGTATCCGAGCGGCGTATTCTGCTCGCGCGCCATGCCGACAAAAGCGAGCCGGTCGCCGCGGTTGCTCCAACTGGGCGAGGAATAATCGCATTCGCTGTGGGTGAGCTGAACCAGGTCGCCGGTTTCCAGCTCCAGCACCCATATCTGTAGAAATCGATCATGCACCCAGCCGACGCCGTCTTGCTTGTAGCGCAAGCGGCGCACCACTTTGATAGTCGGCTTGGGTATGCCTTCGACGGGTCCGCGATCATCGGCGCTGCGCATGGCAGTCCAGCGCGCGCCGACCAGCTTGCTCCCGTCGGCGGACCAATCGAGGCCGGTCATGGGCGCGCCGTCAGTCGGGTAGACATCTTCGAAGTCGTCCTGCACGTTGATCACGCGTACGGAATCGCCTTCGCTGTCGCTGTAGCTGTAGGCGATGCGGCTGCTATCGCGGCTCCAGGCGATTGAAGAGACCTGGCAGTCGCCGTCCGTCAGGCGCGCCGCTGAATCCGTGTGCAGGTCGTGCAAGTAAAGGTGAGAAATGTAGCCGTTGGATGCGGCATCGGGGCGGCGAATGGTGTAGGCGATCTGCATGCCGGCGGGCGAAAGCGCCAGTTCGGCCAGCCAGCGGAAGTTCAGCAGGTCTTCAGGGATGAGGCCACGCCTGCGCGCCACGTCAATTTGCGAGCTATTGTCCATAAAGTTTGTCCTCAAATTATCTTGAATCAACTGATCAGGTTCTTTACCGTCTCCTCCACCTGGCGTCGGATAAATCATAAAGTGAATGCCAGGCCGAGCTCGGCTGCCAGCTCTCTCAAGCCCTCGACCGTCTCGCGCGAGACCGGGATGCCGTTTTTCTGCCGTTCGTCCATGCGCCGGAACTCGACCTCGCCCGGCAACAGGACGGGCCGGCTTTCGTCAATTGCCGGGGCGCTTTTAACTTGGGCGACCAGTTGCGCCAAACGCGCCTCATAATCCTCGCTGCTCATCAGCGCCGCCGGATCGATGGCGATCATCATATGGCCGACATCGAAATTCCGGTCGTCCTGGAAGACATTCAAGCCGAAGAGCGCGCCGGTCATGACGCCGGCCAGCACATCAGTGACCAGGCTTAAGCCGTAACCCTTGTACTCGCCGATGGGCAGCATGGGACCGTCCCTGGCGGCGGCGGGATCGGTGGTGATTTGACCATCGGGCGTCAGCGCCCAATTGTCCGGCATGGAGCGTCCTTCCTGTTCGTACCAGCGCATCATGCCTTTGCCGGACATGGTCAAAGCCATGTCAAGCACGATGGCGTGATCGTCGGCGCGGGGGATGGCGATGCCCCAGGGATTGGTGCCCAGCACGGGCTTCGCCGAGCCCCAGGGCGCCATTTCCGCCTTGGCGTTGGTGAAGGACCAGCCGATCAAACCGGCTTTGGCGGCGGTCAGCGCGTGATAGCCGGCGATGCCGAAGTGGTTGCTGTGTTGTACGCCGACCATGGCGATGCCGGCCGACGTGGCTTTATCGACGGCGCGATTCATGGCGCGGTCCGCGGCGACGTAGCCGAATCCCTTGGCGGCGTCGAGCAGGGCGAAAGCCGGGGCGTCTCGCAGCCAGCGCATGGGCGCGTCGGGTTGGATGCCGCCGTTGCCGACCCGCCGATGATAGCGAAAGAGTTTTTCCAGTCCCTGGCCCTGGCCCGGGTGCCACCATTGTGAAGCCGTCATCAGACCGTCGCTGATGATTTCGGCTTCTTCGGCCGTTGCGCCAAGCGCCCGCATGAAGCGAACTGCGAAGTCATACAGTGTCGAAAGCGAGTAGTGGTTGACGAGCGCTGCATCTTGAACTTCGTATGCCATGAATGCGACCTTACATGTAGGGTTGATCCAGCGGATTCAGCACGGCTTCGTTGATAACGAATTCGGGCGGCGACGTGACCATGTGCCCGATCATTTTGGCGATTACGGCTGGATCCATGCTCTCGCTGCGCGGCTTGACGCCGATGGGCGCGCCGTGCCAGCCGGTGTCGATGCCGCCCGGATAAAGGATGGTGGCCCGGATTTGATGGTCCTTTCCAGCCTGCGCGATGGCGTGGTTCAAGCCCGTCAAACCGAACTTGGAGGCGCCATAAGCCGGGCTGCCGCCGCCGCGCAAACCGGCCGTGCCGGATATTGTGATCACGTAAGCGCCACCGGCGGCGATCAGCGCCTCCCAAAGCGCGCGCGTCAGATAAAAGACGCCGGACAGGTTGGCGCCGATGACCGCGTCCCAATCGCTGAAGTTGGTTTCTGCAAAACTACGGGGCGCGGGAATGCCGGCATTGTTAACCAGGATATGCGCTTGTCCCAAAGCACCTTGAATGGCGCCGGCCGTTGCTTGAACTTGCGCCGGGTCGGAGACATCGCAAGGGAAGGCGCTGGCTGCGCCGCCGGCGCTTTTGATGGCGTCCGCCGTCTCTTGCAAGGGTCCCGCGCGCCGAGCCAGCAGACAGACATGAGCGCCCAAAGCCGCCAGATGTTCCGCAGTTGCACGTCCCAGCCCGTGGCTGGCGCCGCTGACGACCGCTACTTTATCACATAGTGGCTTGTCCATTGTTTGGTCCACTCGTTAGACTCGCAGGAATTGTAATGATGATGATGTCGCTACTTTTCCGCCAAGATATTGTCCATGGCGACTTTCATGCGTTCCAGCCCTTCCATCAATTGATCTTCCGGTTGCAGGAAGGTCATGCGCAGGTAATCTTTGCGATCTTTGGAAAATGCCGAGCCCGGATAGGCCAGGACGTGCTGTTCGGTGAGCATTCGCTGCGCGACTTCGGCGCTGTCCAGGCCGGTGAAGCCGATATCGGCGAAGACGAACTGGCCGCCCTGGGGCATACCGTATTTCATGCCCATCTCGTCAAGGGCGTCGAGGACCATGCGCCGGCGCCTGCGATAGGCCTCTGCCATCATCTCGACGGCGTCCTGCGGTCCGGTCAAGGCGGCGATGCCGGCGTACTGGGAAATGACCGAGGCGCCGCCGCTGACGGCAGCCTTGAGTTCGCTGACGCGGGCCATCAAATCGGCTGGACCAACGATCCAGCCCAGGCGCCAGCCAGTCATGGAATAGGCTTTGGACAAGGCGTTGAGCGTGAGCGTGCGCTCCTTGCCGCCAGGCAAGGAGGCCGGGCTGAGGTGTTGAAAATCGTCATAGACGAATAGGTCGTAGATATCATCGGCCAGGATCATCAGGTCCTGTTCAATGGCGATGTCCAGCATCGCGCGCATATCGTCGGGGGCGATGACGCTGGCGGCGGGATTGTTGGGAGAAACCAGCAGCAGCGAGCGCGTTTTCTCCGTGATAGCCGCCCGTACGCTTTGGGGATCGGCGCGGAAATCCGTCTCGGCGTAGGTTTGCACCTCGACCTTGACGCCACCGGCGAAAGCCAGCGAATCAGCGTAGGTGTTGTAGTTGGGTTCGGGCACGATCATTTCGTCGCCCGGGGATGTGACAGCCAGCACCATCAGGAAAAGCGCCTCTTGGCCGCCGTTGGTGACAAGGACTTCGCTTTCGGGATCGACATCGATATTGTTGACGCGCTTGACGCGCTCGGCGATGGCTTGGCGCAATTGCAGCAGTCCCTGTGGCGGAGTGTAGTCGTTGTGGTGATGGACCATGGCGTCCTTGGCGGCGGCAACAATATGCGGCGGCGTATCAAAATCGGGATCGCCGCGTCCCATGATGATGACGTCGTCATAGCCGCGCGCTTCGCCGATCAATTGATAGAGCAGACTGGTGCCGGCTTTTTTCTTCTTGCTCATGTTGGTAGGTTCCTCGGTTTCTGATCAATTGAGCGCGCGCAACGCAGCAGCTGTTGATTGGTTGACATTGAGGCGGATCACATCGGGCGCGCCGAAGAGACTGCCGGTGGCGAATTCGATTCCGGCGCGGCTTATTTTCTTTATGTTGTCTTGCGACAGTTGTAATGCGATGAGGTTGACCGCTTCGCCTCCGATGACCTTCAAACCGGCTTCGCCGGCCGCGCTGAGTAAATCGGCGCGCAATTGAGCGAGTCGGGACAATTGTCGCGCCTGCGCCTCGCTGTAGAGTTGAGCCGCTTCCAGCGCGGCGTATTGCGAGGCGGTGCTGGTGCAGATGGCCATGATCTGCTTTTGTGATTGCAGGGAAGCGAGCCAGGCTTCCGGCGTGGCGATATAGCCGATGAACCAGCTTGCCAATCCCATGCCGCTAAAGGCTTCGCCGATGGTGGCGATACGCGCGCAGTCGCTGTCCAGCGCGGCGGGGGAGGCATAAGCGCCTTCGACCCAGGGCGCCAGCCCCTGGTCCCAGATCACAGCGGCGTCCTTGTCTGCGATGATTTGACTGATGGCTGCGACTTCGTCGGCGGTATAGGCGGCGCCGCTCAAGCGCGAAGGCGATTCAAGGTAGAATAGGCGGCGGCCAGCGGTTCCATCGGTTCCATCGGCGGCGGCCTGGGCGATGGCGTCAATCGACGGCAGGTAGCCTTTGGCCGGGTTCACAGGCATGGTCCGTGGATTCCGGCTGCGCACACCCAAGGCCTTGCGAACGCCGGGATGGACCACAGCGGGCAGGGCGATACTGTCGTATCGTTCGCCGATCATCTGTATGCTCAGGAAACGCGACTCTTGCATACCGGCTGTGATGAGGATGTTGCTGTCTTGATAGCTTGCGCCGGCGGCGCCCTTCAGATAGTCGGCGACAGCGGCGCGCAGAGGTCCGATACCCGGCACGTCGACATAATGAGTTTGCCCGTCTTCCAGCGCGGCCGAGGCGGCGGCGATGATCCGTTCGTCCAGCGGTCCGCGCATGCCGTCGGCGGCCAGGTCGCTGTCACCCCGCGCTACCTGCGGCAAGAGGGGGGTGTTTAAATCTTCATTTGCCTGGTGCTGCGCCAAGATTGCGTTCTTGGTATTTGATGCCAAACTGAACTCTCCTTTATGTGATATGCAGACAGCAGCAACCATTGCAGAATCAGGCTAATCAGGTGTCCGCGAATTGTGAAATCGGCAATACGAGCCGTATAATATTCAAGAATGTCGACAATTGTCAAAGGATTATATGTCCGCGAAAATCGCCTGTCAAGAATTTGTGCTTTGGCACGGCTCGGGCTGGATTCCTCGCCGGGCAACTGTTCGAGAAGTCAGTGTGGCCGGACGATGATCAGTATGAGAAAGCGGACAAGGTCTTGAGCGCGCGTGTGCGCATAGGGCGCTTGCCCGGTTTGAATGGGCAGGTGCTGCTGTTTTTGTGCCACAGCTTATTTTTCCACGTGGGCTTGTTGGGTATTGCCGATATACTCTTGAATTTCTATCTGGTGAGTATCGGCGCCGACGCGGAAACAATCGGCTTGCTGCAGTCCTTGCCGCGCCTGAGCGGCTTTATGATTGGCTTGCCGATTGGCTGGGTCGCCAACCGGGTGGGCAACCGACGCCTGATCGCGCTTTCCACATTTGGCATCGCCTTGAGCGTCGCCGCGACTGCCTTCACGCAAGAGTTGCCCCTTTTGATGATAAGCCGCTTCTGTTGGGGCGCTTGTTTTGGCGCGAACCAGGTGGTCAAGCCGCCTTTTATGGTAACGCTCACCGACCGCAGCGAGCATACGGCGCAGTTTTCCTATCACAACCTGGTCAGTATGTTGGCGGTGTCAATCGGCAGCGCATTGGGGGGCTTTGTGCCGATTCTTGTCAGTGAGCTGGTCGCGATTGACGGCGTCGGCGGAGTTCGTCCGGAGGAGATGCCGCTGGCATATCAAGGGGGCATCGTCATTGCAGCCCTGATAATCATGTTTAGCGCCTTGCCGGTCCTTGCCCTGCGCGGCGATCCCGCGTCAAGCGTCGCGACAGAGGCGAGAAACGGACTGGCTTTGCGCTCTGTGCCCTGGCGGGCGATCCTGCGGCTGACCTTTCCTCTTTTCGTGTTCGGCATTTCCGGAGGGTTGACCTTTCCTTTTTTCAATCTGTTTTTTCGCGATGTCTTCGGGATAAGCGACAGCGCCGTTGGCAGCATCATTGGTCTGGGCTGGCTGCTGATGGGGATCATGCCGATGTTCAATCCCTTTTGGGAGGCGCGGATGGGCCGGGCGCGGGCGCTGTCGGCATTGATGGGCGCGAGCGCGAGCGCCTTTGTTGGGCTTGGTTTGTCGGGGGTTTTGTTGGCGGCGGTGATATTCTACGTTTTGGCGATCGGCGTCCGCAACACCATGCAGCCATTATTCCAGCCCTTGCTGATGGATTCCTTGAACGAAGACTATCACAATATCGCGAGCAGTGTGGGCCTGGTGTTATGGAATCTGGGCTGGTTCGGCTCCACGCTCAGCTTCGGGTTCTTGCAGGCGACAGTGGGTTATCGCAATATCATGTTGGTGGTGGCGTTCTTCGTACTGATGAACGGGCTGAGCATCCGCTGGAGTTCGCGCAAGCCAAATTGAGCGGACGCTGAACAACCAGAAACTCTGGGTGTTGAGCGCTGTATAATCAGTGATCGGATGGATCAATCGCGATGCAAAACGAAACGAGGCGCCATGAGCGATCGTCGAGGACAATTTGAGAAAATCAGGGAGCAAGTCGAGGCTTGGCGCGAGGAATTGGGCGTGCCGGGCGTCACGTTTGGGGTCACAGTCTCGGGAGAATGTTACACCGCCGGCGCCGGCGTAACGAGCGTCGAGAATCCCTTGCCGGTCACGGATAGGACCTTGTTTCAGATCGGTTCTATCACAAAGACGGTCACAGCCACGGCAATGCTGCGACTGGCGGAGGAGGGCAGGCTGGAGCTGCGCGCGAAGGTGCGGGACTATCTGCCAGACTTCCGAGTGCGGGATCCGGATGCGTCAGCGCGGGTCACGGTCTGGCATCTGCTGACGCACCTGGCCGGCTGGGCGGGCGATGTTTTCACCGATACCGGGAATAACGATGATGCCGGGGAGAAGTATGTAACCGGCATGACCGAATTCGAGCAGTTGGCGCCTCTGGGTACGGTCTTCTCGTACAACAACGCCGCCTTTTGCGTCGCCGGGCGCGTGATCGAAGTCTTGACCGGCGCGAGCTATGAACAAGCGATCCATGACTTGATCTTCGCGCCGCTTGGCATGGAACATAGTTTTTTCTTTCCGCATCAAGCGATGCTGCATCGCTTCGCGGTCGGGCACCAGGCGGGGGGACCAGCGAGCGACAGAAAAGTGCTTAGCCCCTGGGCGATCCCGCGTGGCATGAACGCCGCCGGGGGGATCAGCTGTCACATTCGCGATCTGCTGCGATACGGCGCATATCATCTCGGCGATGGACCGCCCCTGCTGCAAAGGGAATCGCTCCAACACATGCACAGCCCGCAGGTCGCGATCAATTCAACCATGGGCTCTGTCGGCCTGGCCTGGATCATGAATCAGTACAGCGGTCAAAACGTGCTTTGGCACAATGGCGGCACGAACGGCCAGAACGCCGTGTTGACCCTGGCGCCCGCGCATGGATTGGCGCTGGGCATGATGACCAACGGGGATGTTGGCGACAAGCTGAATGAACGCTTCAACAAAGCTGTTCTGCGCGAATTCTGCGGCATCGAAATACCGGCGCCGACGGTGATTGAATCTACCAACGAGCAGTTATCGGAATACACGGGTCTGTACAGCCGTCCGCTGATGGACATTGAATTGCGCATGGAGGAGGGACAACTGCTGGCGGATACGCGTATCAAGACACGGTTCCCGACCGACGCGCCCTGGCCGGAAACGCAGCCGGCGGCAGTCGCGCGCTGTGGAACCGACCAGTTGCTGGTGCTGGAAGGGGACTACAAGGACAGTCGCGCCGATATCATTCGGGACGAGAACGGTACGATCCGTTATTTGCGCTTCGGATCGCGCATCAATGTGCGACAGTGAAGGCCGCTTCAATCAAGCAAGCATGTCGCCGAGCAGCTTCCAGCACAGCCAAAGCGCGCGCGGCGTGTGAAAGAAGCCTTTCCACATTCCGCCCTTGAGCGGCGTTGATAAACTGCCGTCGCGATGGAGATAGCCGTACCAGCCGCCGTATTCCGGATCGGGAAAGCGCGCGAAACTATACTCGTGCATTGCTTCGAACCAGCGCGCATATTTTTCGTCGCGGCCTAGATGATGCGCCAGCAGCAGGGCATAAAGCGCCTCGGCATGGGGCCACCACAGTTTCATATCCCACTCGAGCCGGGTCGGCGGTTTGCCTTCGCTATCGACGAAATAGAGCAGACCGCCATAGCGTTCGTCCCAGCCGCGTTTCATCGAATAGTCGATCATTTTCAGCGCGGGAGGGACCAGAGCGTCGTTCTTTTGCGCGATCGCCTCGTGCATGACAAAGGCGGCGGATTCCATCGCGTGGCCGGGCGTGATGCGACGTCCGTCATCAGTATTGAGGCGCTGGTTGTCGGCTCCCAGAACTTCGTACACCGCTTCGGCTCGTTCATCCAGAAAATGGTTCAGAATCTGATCAAGCGCGTCAGCAACGACCTGCTGATAAAGCGGATCGGGTGGGGCCGCGAGGCGCAATTCTTGTGTGGTCGCCAGCATGATCATGGACAGGTTATGCGCTTTGGCGCGGCGCGTCTGGGGGAATATCTTCGGCGCGAGCTTGCGCGGATTTCGTAGATGGCCGATCACCAGGCGGTAGGTATCGATGGCGCGCTGGCGGGCGGCGGCGTCGCCGGTGGCGCGCGCGTATTCGGCTAGACCGATGATGGCGAAGGTCTCGGTGAAGAGATAACGGCGCTTGCGCAGCGGACGCCCGTCCGCCGTGACACTGAAAAACATGCGGCCGTCAGCATCAAAGCCGAAACGCATGATGAAGTCGTAAATGTGACGCGCGGCGTCCAGCCATTCCGGGCGCCTCTCAACTTCGTTGTATAGCTTGGCGAACATCCAAAGCGCGCGGCCTTGCAGCCACATCGATTTGTCCGTATCAAAGACCGAGCCGTCGCGATCGAGGGAATTGAACTGGCCGCCGCGCTGCTTGTCCAGTGAGTGATTGAGCCAGAAGGGAGTGACCGATTCAAATAGCTCGCGGCGATAGACCTCGAGCAGTTCGAGCAGCCGCGCGCGTTTCATCCCTTGATGCCGGAGACCATCATGCCCTCGATGAAGTAGCGCTGGAAGAAGATGAAGAGCAGGGCGACCGGCAAGGTGGCGAGTGTGGAGACGGCCATTGACGGACCGATGGATGGTTCGCCGCGATAGGGTTGAGAGAAGACGGTCATGCCGACGGGCAGCGTCCACAGATTGCGATCCTGGGCGACGACGAGGGGCCAGAGGAAGTTGTTCCAACTGCCGAGGAAAAGGATAATGGCGAGGCTGGCGGAGGCCGGCGCCAAGAGCGGCAAAGCAATATAGATGAAGATGCGAAATTCCGACGCGCCATCTATTCGGGCCGAATCCAGCAGTTCATCCGGAATGCTCAAGGCGAACTGGCGCATCATAAAGACAGCAAAGGCGCAAAGCAAGCCGGGCACGATCAAGCCGGCATAGCTATTGTGCCAGCCGAACTGCCGGATCTCCACGTATAGCGGAATCAAGAGGATCTGGAAGGGCACCGCCATGATGCTCAGGATGAGAGCGAACAATATCTTTTTGCCACGGAAGTTGAACTTGGCGAAGCCGTAGCCGGCCATGGCGCCGAAGAAAATCGCCGCCAGCACTTGCACCGCTGCGATGAAGACGCTGTTGAAATACCATTGACCAATTGGCGCGCGCTCAAACGCGCTTTCAAAATGTTGCATGCCGACGAATTCCTGCGGCAGCCAGTTGAATGGCGTCGACAAGATTTCCGCTTCTGCCTTGAATGCAGAAACAGCCATGAAATACATGGGAAAACCAAACATGATTGCGACCAAAGCCGCCATAGAAATCAGGATCAGCTTGTTGATGCGTTTGCGCAAGCGCGCCTCAAAGGCGGCGTCGCTTTCGTATGGTGGTGAGGACCCTGCCATAAGTGTGAGCTCGCTAGTTAATCGAGTATCGATCGCTACGACCAATGGCGAGTTGCGCGCCAGTGACGATCATAATGCAGGCGAACAAGAAGACCGAAACTGCCGCAGCGTCGCCCATGCGGAAGAATTGAAAGCCGTATTTCCAAATGACGATGCCGAGCGTGGTATTGACATCGACCGGTCCGCCTTGATTGGGCGCAATAACGAACTGCAGGGCAAAGCCTTGAAAAGCGGAGATGGTGGAAACGGCCATTACGAAGACTGCGGTCGGGCGCAGCAGCGGCAATTCGACGCGCCAGAAAGATTGCATGCGGTTGGCGCCGTCGACGCGGGCGGCATCGCGCAATTCCTGCGGTATCGCGGTTAAACCGGCCAGCCAAATCAACATGTAGAAAGGCATAGCCGACCAGATGCGGGCGAGCACGATCACGATAGGAGACAGCGTAATATCATGGATCCAAGTGATCTCGGCTTTACCGGTTAGCGGCCGCACAACCTGGGTGAGGATGCCGCTCGGGTGCAGCAGGACGACCCAGATCACCGAGACAACTGCGACTGACGGCAGCAGCGGGGAGAAGAAAACCAGCTTTAATCCCTCGCGCCCGGGGAACTTCTGATAAAAGAGCAGCGCCACGAACAGCGACAGAATTACAGTTGGGGCCGTGCTGCCGACGACGAATCCCACTGTGACGCTGATCGATTTGAGAAATAGCCGATCTTTAAGCAGATTGGCGTAATTGTCGAAACCGATGAAGACCGGTGGACGTAGAAGCGTGAATTTGGTCAGGCTGAGATAGAAGCCGGTGACCAGCGGATAAAGGAAGAAGATGGCAAAAAAGATGACGCAAGGCAACACGAATACCAGCCCCCAATACTGGCGGCGGGCGATGACATTCTTGTCGCTCCATGCGCGGCGGTAGAGGCCGATCATTTGAAGTGGATTCTCCTGTCGACCCCCATCCCCAGGCCCCTTCCCTCATAAAGAGAGATCGGAAGAGCACACGT
>JAPOOU010000249.1 GCA_026713245.1 Chloroflexota bacterium | reverse complement strand
TTCGTGGTCGCCGCTCTTGATTTTCTTCATGATGTCGCGGGAAGTTTCGAACATGTCCTTGAGGAGTTCGAGTTTGATATTGGCGAAGTGGCGGTATTGTCGGTCTTCGTAAATGCGTCTGAATTTGTCCTCGTCAGCGCGCCAGCCTCTTAGGGTTTTGAGCGGGATCTCGAGCAGGGATCTGACGAGTTGGAAGTCGCCGTCGTGTCGATCGAGCAGGTTGAGCGCCTCGATTTTTGTATCGAGCGTGTAGCTTGCTTGCATGGCGGGAATCCTTATTTGCTTACGATGTAAAGGGATAGTAGCACAAGCGTGCTAGTAAAGGGCGACTAAATGGTCGCGGTTTCGGTATAGAGTCGCGGGCTGGCGGGGATGGCGCGTTGACGGGGTTGGTACAGGGTGTTTTGGCCACAGAGGTCGCGTAGACACTGACCGCCGGCGCAGAGAGCAGAGAGAGATTTTTTTCACCGAGGGGCGCGTAGGGCGCGTAGGGCGCGTAGACACTGACCGCCGACACTGACCGCCGACACAGCAGGTCGCTCGTCCGTAGAACTTTTCGATTATTTTGTCAATTTCTTTCAAACGGCAGTTATTATCATTACTTACTTGGTACTATTTCTGTTTTGAGATAGTGGCGAAAGCGATATAATTGAGTAGCGTAGCGGGTGATGTCCGCTTGGCGCGGCGCAATGGCGAGCGAGGGTGAAGGATGTCCGAGATCCAAGTGGCGGTATTTGAAATCAAGCGATATATGGTGATTTGGCGTCAACTGGAAGAGCGGGACTTCGCCGGCGTTTTGGCTCGGATCCGCGGTCTGGTCCGCTGTTCCGGCATCGGCACAGCCGACAAGGAGAACTACCGCCTGGATGTCTACTTCCTCGCCGACGACAGTCCAGTACCGGATCCGCAGGTGGATGTGGAGAATCGGATGGGGGCCATCTTCATGTCCATCAGCGATATTCATGCTTTCGTCGATATCCTGCGCAACGAAAAGCCGATCTTCGGGCATTTGCGCGGCGACAATCCCCAGTGGACCAGCGTCACAACCACCAATGAACCGGTCGGCACCGGCGACGAAGACCATCGCCCGACCGGGGAATAGCCGTCGAGCCCCTTGAAAAGACCGGACATGAGCGAGCCGATCCGCGTTTTGCATTTTGCCGATGCGCATATCGGCATGGAAAACTACGGCAAGATCGATGCCGAGTCCGGCTTGAGCCGCCGCGTTCACGATTATTTGCAGCGCATCGATGAAATGATCGCGCATGCGCGCGAGCGCGATGTCGATCTGGTGGTCTTCGCCGGCGACGCCTTCCGCAGCCGCAACCCTGACCCGACCCAGCAACGAGCCTTCGCCCGGCGCATCCGGACGCTGGCGCAATTGGCGCCGACGGTGCTGCTGGCCGGCAATCACGATCTGCCGGTCAGCGCGGCCAAGGCATCGACCATGGATATCTACCACACGCTTGATGTGCCCAATATCTGGGTGGCGTTGGACTATGAGCTGCGACGAATATCAACCAAGCGCGGCGATGTCATGGTGGGCGCCGCGCCTTATCCCATCCGCGCGCGCCTGCTGCAAGACGTTTCCACGCGCGGGCTGACCATCGCCGAACAGGACGCCGAGCTTGAGCGCATCCAGGGGGAGAAATTGGCCGAGTTGGCGCGGCAGGCGGAAGCGCTGGCGGATGAGACGACGCCGCGGCTTTTGACCGGGCACTTCAGCGTGGACGGCGCGGTTTGGGGCAGCGAGCGACTTGTGATGCTGGGACGCGACGTGACTGTTGATCTCGAGGCGCTGGCGGATCGGCGTTGGGATTATGTCGCGCTCGGGCATGTTCACCGCCACCAGAACCTGACAAAAGAGCGCAGCGACGCGCCTCCTGTGGTCTATTGCGGCAGCTTGGAACGCATCGATTTCGGCGAAGAGGCCGAGATCAAAGGCTTCTGCTGGGTGGAACTGGCGCGCCAGCGCGCCGACTGGCAATTCATCGAGTCGAAGGCGCGCGAGATGCGAACTCTTCGCGTCGATTGCCGCGATATCGACAGTCCAACGCGGCGGGCGCTTGATACGCTCAAGCAGCATTCACTCGACGAAGCGATCGTGCGGCTGGAGCTTCGCTTGACGCCGGAAAGCGAGGCGCTTCTCGACGAGGGCGCGATTATCGAGGCGCTCAAGCGCGCCGGGGTATTTCACATCGCGGGGATCCGCAAAGATGTCGAGCGCGGAGGACGAACGCGCCTGGGCCGCAGTCCCGAAGGGCTGAGTCCGCTGGAATTGCTGGAGCGCTATTTCGAGACACGGGGCGTGGATGCGGCGCGGCGCGAGGCGCTGCTGGAACGGGCGCAAGATATTATTAATGGAGCTATGGCATAGCCAGTAAGTGGCGGCAACATAAATAAGGTACTGTATTTAGCGCAATATAGACATGTATTTGAAAGGTTATTAAATACTATAACATGGAATCCAGCTTACGTTCGGTAAATGGGCGTATATACGGAATCTTTGCAACTTTCTAGCGTAGATTGACAGCACTATTAGGAATTCAGGGAGCGAGATCATGCCCGGTTACGCCAATTGGAAAGACTTGTACGCGCTGGAGTATTTGCAGCTTTTTGAAGAAGGTTATCCCGTCGGCGATTCAATCGCGCCCGACCATACCGCGATGTATTTACCGCCGTCGGTGCGCGAGGCGACTGATCTTTCCCGTCTGACAGAAGCGGACTGGGAGGATGCTTACAAGCGCCTTTGGGCGCTGCGCGAGCGCGGCATCCGCCCGGACTACCCCTTTGAGGAACCGAACGACTTCGAGTCGATCATCGCCGATGCCGCCGACGTACCCGACTTGGGGCCTTTGAGCGACGAGGAATACGCGGAGCGGATCAAGGGCGCCTGGTATGGCCGAATCGGCGGCGTCGTCCTGGGCAAGCCCCTGGAAATGAGAGTCGACCGGAAATTTATCAAGACCTACCTGGAAAGCCTCGACGCTTACCCTCTCAACGATTGGGCGCCTCACCATTCGCCAAAGCTGGGCAAGACGCTGCGCTGCAAGCCGTCCACGCTTGGCAATATCGAGTACGCCGAAGCCGATGATGACATTCACTACACGATTCTGGGTTTGATGTTGATAGAAGAGCGCGGATTCAATTTCAGCAAGCTGGATGTCGCGAACCATCATCTGCGCAATATTCCCTATCACTGGCTATTTTCCTGCACTCGCCAATCCTATTATCACATGATCAACCTGAGGGACGACCGCCCCGCGGGAGAGCAGATTGATGAGTTCCCCACCAAGCTCAATCCCTGGCGCGAAGGCATCAATACGGCCATTCGCGCCGACTTCTGGGGTTATATCGCCCCGACAGATCCGCGGCGGGCGGCGCGGATCGCCTATCGCGAGGTTACGCTGAACGCGGTCAAGAACGGCATTTACAGTTCCATGTTCGTCGCCGGCGCCCTCAGCGCGGCGCTGAGCGCGCATCCGACGGTTGATACGATTCTGCAGGGCGGACTATCGGTGATACCGCGGCGTTCCCGTCTGGCGCGGATCGCGCGCGAAGTGAGGGAATGGTACGATGAAGACGGGGACTGGGTCTCGGTCTGCGACCGCATCTATGAGAAATACGGACACCTGCCCTTCCTCAACGCGCTGCACAACATGGCCTTTGTGGTGCTGGCGCTGATCCATGGGGGACTGGACTACAGCAAGACGATCACCACGGCTGTGATGTGCGGCATGGACACCGATTGCACATCCGGCACGGCCGCCAGCATCGTTGGCGCGGCTGTCGGTTATGAGGGGCTGGACAAGCGTTGGATTGAGCCATTTAACGATCATGTGAAGACGGCTGTCGCCGGCTTCGGGCATGGTTCGATTTCCGGGCTGGTCGAGCGGAATGTCGAGTTGTGGCACAGGGTGCGGGAGGATGCGGTTTTGTGAATATAGGCAAAGGTACCAACGACAAGTCGATCGCACACTTATTCCAATCTCGGCAAGCTGTTTTTTCCGACATAATTTGTTATCGTTGTCGGAAATGAATGCCAGCAGCAGGACGGGATTTATCACATGACCAAGAGCCTGAGTTCTACCGGGCAGCAAGACTTCCACCGTCCCAGCTACCACTTCCTGCCCGCCGCCAACTGGATGAACGACCCCAACGGCGTTATCCAGTGGAAGGGGCGCTATCACCTCTTTTACCAATACAACCCCGATGGCGCTTATCACGCCAATATGCACTGGGGCCACGCCGTCAGCGACGACCTGGCGCGCTGGCAGGAATTGCCCGTCGCCATCGCGCCCACGCCGGATTCGCCCGATCAAGGCGGCATCTTTTCCGGCTGCGTGGGGAACCATGACGGTAGGCCGGTCGCCGTCTACACCGGCGTCAACGACGACTATAGCGTGCAGACGCAGTGCCTGGCGCTGGGCAACGACGAGCTGACCGAGTGGCGAAAGCATCCGCGCAATCCGGTCGTCGGCGAGGTTCCGGCGCACCTGGGCCAACGGCGCGACTTCCGCGATCCCTTTGTCTGGAGGCAGGATGACCAATGGTACATGGCGCTGTCGGCGCATATCGTGGGCGTTGGCGGGGCCGTATTGCTTTATCGCTCGGCTGATTTGATCGATTGGGAATACTTGCATCCGCTGTATGTCGGCGACAGGGCGCGCCACGGCCGCAATTTCGAGTGCGCCAATTTCTTCCGGCTGGGGGAGAAGTGGGTGCTGATCATCTCGGTACAGTGGGATCAAGCGCCGACCAATACGATCTACCTGGTCGGTCGGCTGGAAGACCTGCGTTTCATCCCCGAGCGCGAGGGCGTTTACGATGCCGGTTACAGCTACGCCTCTCTGATGCACTTTGACGAGAGCGGGCGCCCGCTCATCTATTCCTGGATCCGCGAAGGGCGGGAGGTGGACCTACAGCGGGCCGCCGGCTGGAGCGGCGTTCAGGCTATTCCGCGGGTCTTGAGTCTCGATTCTCAAAATCGTCTCCTCAGCCAACCGGTTCCCGAAATTGAAAAGTTGCGCCGAACGCGCCATCGTTTTGCTCCCTCGGACATAGCCCCAGTGGATCTGCCCGTTCGCGGTTTGGCGCTGGATATCGAAGCTGAATTCGATGTTTCGGTCGCCGATACCTGCGGCATAGAGCTCGCGGTCGCGCCCGATGGCGAGGAAAAAGCGGCGATCGTTTATGAGCGGGACACGGGGACGCTGCGCATCGACCGGCACTATCGCCGGGGCGAGAGCGAAATCGACAGCGCGCCGCAAGGTCTGGCGCATCGCCCCGATGCCGGGGACATGCTTCAACTGCGGATTCTGCTTGACGGCTCGGTCTTGGAGGTCATCGCGGACGGCCGGTCGCGCGTGACAAGTCGCATCTATCCCTCGAGCGCGGACAACCGGGGCGTAGGGCTCGTTGCGCCGACGGCGCTGCGGGCGCTTGATATCTGGGAGATGGCATCAATCTGGTGATAGCGCCAGTTTGCGCTTGATGTCCTGGATATGTTCGGTTTCGTGCAGCGCCGTGCCACGCGCCAGGAGATAGACCGATTCCCGGCGCTGCTTGCCTTCCTGCCGGATGTCCCGCGCCCATCGCTTCTCGCTCAAGCCTTGTAACACGCCCATCAAAACTTGGCGGCGAAACCTGAAATAGTTCAGCAAATCATCGTAGTTAAACTGCTCGTATCGCAGCAATTTGCCCCAATCGCGTTCCGGGTGAATGCGCGGAACGAGGGGCGAGCGCAGCAGCAGCGCGGAGTAGATGGCGTCGGAGGCGCGCGCCTCGCAATTTAGAATATGGACCAGGACCCGCCGCGGACTGCGCTCGCCCTCGGCAATTGGCTGTTCCAGCTTCTCCGGCGACAAGCGCTCTTGTAATTCCGCCAGTTGATCCGGTACGCCCGCCAGCAAATCGAGCGCGAGGGCGATGTTCTCTGGCGTGGCTTGAGCGCTTATCCGCTTCGCCATGATCCACTCGCCTAGCGATTCTCTTTTGTCAGATGGGGCAGATCCTTCAGCCGGATCATTTTTGATTTGCCGTTCGCGCCTTGGACCGGCGTATAGA
The DNA here is from genome assembly GCA_026713245.1 of Chloroflexota bacterium. Classification (GTDB taxonomy): domain Bacteria; phylum Chloroflexota; class Anaerolineae; order Aggregatilineales; family Phototrophicaceae; genus UBA6055. Next base: position 946 of record JAPOOU010000249.1, on the reverse strand, counting down.
GTTCCTCCGGATCGCGCAGTCGATCAATGAAGAGGATGCCGTCGAGGTGATCAATCTCGTGGTGCAGCATACGGGCGTCCATGCCCTCGACGTGGCGCGCGATTTCGCGGCCATCTTCGCCCAGCGCCCTGAATTCGATCCAGACCGGTCGCGGGGTGTCCCAGCTATAGATATTGGGGATGCTCAGACAACCGTCAAAGCCGGGTTCCTCCTCGCCGGTTGCTAGTATCTGCGGATTGATTAAGGTAAGCATGGGCTGCTCGTCCTCGTCTTCGTTCTGGCCGAACTTGAGGACCGTCACCCGTTTGATCGCGCCGATTTGCGGGGCGGCGATAGCGGCGCCGGGCTGGCTTTCGAGCGTGTCTTTCAAGTCTTGAATCAGTTGTCGGAGCTTCTTGTTCTTGACGTGGGGAACAGGCTTGGAAAGCGTACGCAACCGCGCCTCGTCGCCCGGGTAATAGAGCAGCTTTCGCAGCGCCATGTGAGGTCTTGCTTTCTCGCTTCCGGTTATCTGTCGACTTACTTTAGCACAATCGGGGCGAGAATCGCAGTTCCGGCATGAGTCTAGCGTAGTGAAAAGCGCGGATATCGTGCTATTCCGAGTGTGATACAGGGGATTCACCAAAAGTAGAACCGATAAAGTAATGCAACTTTCGCTAAAGCATCCATCTGTAGGGGCGACCAGATTGGTCAGGTAGACACTGACCGCCGGTCGCCCCTACGAGGCTCATTTATTTACGCGACTTACTTGGACTTACTGAGGCGCATAGAGCACAGAGAACTTAGAAAACGAGCTTTGTGTCCTTCGTGTCTTTGTGGTGGAAATACTGCAATATCCACAGCGTTTACTGGTCTCGACCAGCGCGCCGCTAGCGGGTGGTTGAGCCGTCGTCGAAGATGCCGGTGGGGTGGCAGCCGCGGCCGGCCGCCGCCGCTTCAGCCTCCA
>JAPOOU010000198.1 GCA_026713245.1 Chloroflexota bacterium | reverse complement strand
CTGCCCGCTGGATAAAAACGGCTGCAAGGTTGAAGCGGCTTGCGTATCGAAGTTTGTTAAAGAAAAGAGCAAGCACCACCTGACAGCCGGTAGGGGCGATCTGCTGGATCGCCCGACGATTAGAAACGAACTGCCTCGCCACAATTCGGATGCGAGGTTCGTAAATTCGGATCAATTCAAGTATCATAACAGGCGCAATACAGCAGGAGGAACGGAATGCACATTGAAGGCAGTTACGAGTTTGAATTCGAGCGCGAACTGGTCTGGGACGTTTTGATGGACATCGACGTGCTCGGCAGCATCATCCCCGGCTCGAAGGGCTTGCAAGAAATCGGCGAGAATAAATATGAAAGCAAGCTGGCGGTGAAGGTTGGACCGGTCAATGGCAAGTTCGAATCCAGTTTTGAACTGGCGGATGTCAAGGCGCCGGAAAGTTACCGCTTGATCGTCGAGGGCAAGGGACCGGCCGGTCATGTCACGGGCGAAGGAGCAATCCGCCTGACGCAAGAAAATGGCCTTACCGTGATGCACTATGCCGGCGACGCCCGCATCGGCGGAAAGATCGCCGCTGTGGGGCAGCGCCTGCTGGATGTGGCTGCCAAACAGATCACCAAGCAAGCGCTGAAGAAACTATCCAGGCAGATCGAGACGCGGCTGGAGACGGCGGGATGACATACCCCCATCCCCTAGCCCCTTCCCCCATAAAGAGGGAAGGGGGACTGACTTGTATTGACAAATGAACCGATCCTTTTTTGAAGCGCTGGCAAAGATCTATCCCCCCGACCGTCTGCTGACGCGCGATGTCGAGTTATTGCCCTATGAATCCGATGCGCTGACAGCCTTTCAAACCAAGCCCGGGGCGGTGGCGCTGCCGGTCAATGAAGAGGAGATCATCGACACCGTACGCCTCTGCCACCGGATGAAAGTGCCTTTCGTGGCGCGCGGCAGCGGCACCAGCTTGTCCGGCGGATCGCTGCCGATTGCGGATGGCTTGATGATCGGCTTGAACCGCCTCAATCGCATCAAGAGCATTGATCCGGAGCAGCGCATTGCGGTGGTGGAGCCGGGCGTGATCAACTTGCATATCACCGAAGCGGTGCGCCAGTACGGCTTGTATTACGCGCCGGATCCATCGAGTCAGTCCGTCTGCACCATAGGCGGCAATATCGCCTTCAACAGCGGCGGCGCGCATTGCCTGAAGTATGGCATGACCAGCAATCACGTCCTGGGCATGAAGGTAGTGCTGGCTGACGGCACGGTGACCAAATTCGGCAGCGAGAGCATTGAAGGCGTCGGCATAGGACCGGACCTCGTGGGACTGTTCGTGGGCTCCGAGGGATTGTTCGGCATCGCGCTGGAGATCACCTTGCGCCTGATGCCGACGCCGCAGTTATACCGCACCGTGATGGCCGCCTACGACAACCTGGGCCGCGCGGGCGATGCGGTGTCGATGGTAGTGGCTTCCGGGCTGTTGCCGGGCGCGATGGAAATCATGGACCGGCTGGCGATCAAGGCGGCGGAAGCGGCGGTGGGGGCGGGCTATCCGCTCGACGCCGAAGCGATCCTGATTGTCGAACTGGAAGGCGAAGCGCCCCAAGTCAAAGCCGAATTTACGCAATTGCGGGCGGTGATTGAAGAATCCGGCGCTTTCCTAATTCACGAGGCGAACAGCGAAGACGAACGCGCGCGCATCTGGCAGGGGCGCAAGAGCGCCTTCTCCGCCGTGGGTCGCCTCAGCCCCGACTACATCGTTCAAGATGGCGTCGTGCCACGCAGTCGCCTGGGCGAAGCGCTGCTCAAGATCGGCGAACTCAAGGCGAAGTATCAGCTTGAGGTCGCCAATGTCTTTCATGCCGGCGATGGCAATTTGCATCCCTTGATCTTGTACAATGGCCGCGAACCGGGCGCGCTGGAAAAAGCCGAGGCGCTGGCCGGGGAGATTCTGGCCATGTGCGTCGATCTGGGCGGCTCCATCACTGGCGAGCACGGCATCGGCATGGAAAAACGCGAATACCTGCCGACTATGTTCAGCCCGGTAGAAATTGAAGTCATGCGGGACTTGCGCCGCGCGATTGACCCCGAAGAGATCGCCAACCGCGGCAAAATGTTCCCGGATGGCGAGGCGCCCGCCCTGCAAATGCGCGGGATGCATCCCTTGGAGCGGCAGGGCGTGATTTCGCGCGAATGACGGGGGCGACTTGAATTCTGTCGCGGAGCTACAGGCATTAGTCAACGACCACAAGCGAATACACGTCGTCGGCAGGCGCAGCAAGACGGCCTTGCATCAAGTTGACTCCGATGTCGTTTTGGCGGATTTATCCGGCATGCGCGGCATTACTGAATATCAACCGCAAGAGTATACGCTCACCGTTCTCGCAGGCACCCGCGTCAGCGACATCCAGGCGGCATTGCGCAAAGAGGGACAATACCTGCCCTTTGATCCGCTGCTTCCCAATCACGCAAGCATCGGCGGCACCGTCGCCTGCAACCTGTCCGGCTCGCGGCGTCATCGCTACGGCGGCATACGCGACTTTATTTTGGGCGCGGGCGTGGTCGACGGCCTGGGACGGGCTTTTCGCGTTGGCGGGGTGGTGGTCAAGAACGCGGCCGGTTTCGATCTGAGCAAGTTTCTGGTCGGCAGCCTGGGCCAATACGCTATCATGACCGATTTGACCTTCAAAGTCTTTCCCGACGCGCCAGTTTTTCACGGTCTGCGCTTGCGATACGGATCGCTGGGCGATGCCCTGAATGCGGTCTTTCGCTGCAACCGAAGTTCGCACGAACTTGACATCCTAGACATCGCGCCCTCCAATCAGTGTTGGTACTTGCTGACGGGCCTGGCGGGCTTTCAAGATACCTTGCCGCAGCGAGCAAGACAGTTCATCGCTATGATGCGCGAAGAAACAGCGCTCCTCGACGCCACAGAAGTTGCGGATGACGGGTCGCTGCGCGATTCCCTGGCAGGTCTGACAGGCGACTTCCTTGTCAAAGCCGTCATTTCACCGCGGCAAATTCCGGGATTTGATGCCCTTGTCCGCGAAACCCAACGGCGGTACAGCGCTGGCGGGAACATTGCCTGGCTGGCGACAGAGGACATCGGTACGCTCAAGAAGATACTGGAAGCGGAGCAACTGCCGGGCCTGGTCCTGCGCGGTTCGGTCGATTGCCCCTTGATAGGCAAACCACTGGAAAACCTGCTTGCGGCACGCGTCAAGCGCGTGCTGGATCCGCATAACAAGTTGGTATAGCTGGAGCCAAGAACGCAATGAAAGCCTTGCGGACAGCTGAGGGAACAGGATTCGGCATGGTATGACGGGCGACATGCTTATAACGACTAATTTGGAACTACTTATGAAAGAGATCTCATGCGGCACCAGATAAAGAGCGATGACCACCGCGCGCCGGAAATGGCCGAAGCCATCGAAAAATGCGTCCATTGTGGTTTCTGTCTGGCGGCCTGCCCAACTTACAAGCTCTTGGGCGAGGAGATGGATTCGCCCCGCGGCCGCATCTATCTAATGAAGGGCGTGCTTGAAGACAAAATCGAGGCGGACGAGGCGCAGCCATTTATCGACCGCTGCCTGGGCTGTATGGCTTGCGTGCCCGCCTGTCCTTCCGGGGTGGCTTATGGCGATCTGCTGGTGAGCTACCGAACCCTGCAAGAGCAATCGCGACATCGCCCCCTGTTGGATGGCGTCGCGCGGCGACTGATAATCGAGACCCTGCCCTATCCGCGGCGTTTTCGCCTGGCGATGAAGAGCGGCAAAATTGGCCGGGCATTACAGCCATTCTTGCCCGAGGCCTTCGCCGCCATGTTGAACATGCTGCCGGACAAGCTGCCGCCCGCCTCGCCCCTGCCGCCTATTCTGCCGGCGCAAGGCGAACGCCGCGGCAAAGTAGCGCTCCTTTCGGGTTGCGTACAGCAAGCCCTCGCCCCGCAGATTAACATGGCAGCGGCAAAACTGCTCTCAGCGAACGGCGTTGACGTGCATATCCCCGGCGGGCAAAGTTGCTGCGGTTCTATCTTGCTGCATATCGGCGCGGAATCGGAAGCGCGACAGATCGCTCGGCGCAACTTCCCGCTGATGCCCGATGATATTGACGCGATCATCACCACAGCGGCCGGTTGTGGCTCGGGCATGAAGGATTACGAATTGCTCTTCAAAGGTCAGACGGATCTGCAAAGAGCGAGCGATTTTTCCAGCAAAGTGATGGACTTCAGCGCCTACCTGGCGCAACTGGGACTGCGCGAGCCGCGCGGATTCGCCAGCGAGCGCGTTGTCGCCTATCAAGACGCCTGTCATCTGCTACATGCGCAGGGGCTGCAGAGCGAACCGCGCAGCCTGCTCAATCAAGTTCTCAATTTGCGACTGGTCGATATTCCCGATGCGGGCATGTGCTGTGGCTCTGCCGGGACCTACAATCTGGATCAGCCCGCGATCGCCGAAGAATTGGGCCGGCAGAAGGCGGATGCCATACACTCCGCCGGGCCCGATACAATCGTGTCTGGCAATATCGGCTGCATTACGCAGATCCGCAAGCATCTGGGCCTGCAAGGCAAAAACCTGCCCGTCATGCACATCGCCGAATTGCTTTGGGCAGCCTACCAGTCCTAAACTTTCCGACAACAGATAAACAGAATTGGCCCCCATCAGTTGGCTGAGGACCGGACTTGTTTGAAGTAACGAGATACGATAGCGTCGGGTCAGCCAATAACCGACGCCTACAAGTGTCATTTAAGTTTGAAAAATGTAGCCGCTCGGCGGCAGCGAAAAGGTCTGCCGCGCTCACGCAAAATCGTAAGCCTTCCCGTCGCATGAGCGACGCGGTTAACGTAAACAGGGGCGACCTGACATGTCGCCCGAAATCGCCAGAAAATGTCAAGATTTTGTGGCATGTTTGCCCCCGCTGTAAAGGTGTCCGCTCCTCCACAACTGTATGGCGAATCCGCCAAGACGCCGGCGCCACGCTTCTTGCCGCAAGCCCCCATTTGGCGCGGGCCAGGCGCTGCTAATCGCAAATCCCCGATGTCACGACATATCTTTCACTGGCGCTGATCCAGCCCACTTGGTTGTAATACTGGACATAGTGCCAGTATTGGTTGCCTGATATGCGGTTGAGGGTTTGCCCGCGCGAGACATAGCCGATGACGTTGTCATCCACAAACGGAATCGACCGTAGCTTGAGATTGGCAATGGTTGTGACCAGGCACTGACCTGACTGTGACGCGACCGTAGTGGTGGTTTCGCTAGCGGGCGCCTGCTCCTCTATAGCCGGTTCGGCCGGGGGTTGTTCGACTTCGGCGGATTCTATCACCGGGGGTTGGCCGGGCGCCAGGACGACCGTGCCGGGCCGATTGAGCGAGGCGCAAGTCATGCCACCACGGGCGAAATATTCAACCGGCACGCGCATTCGTGGCGCTGTTGCCGCATCCAGGAAGACAATCGAACCCAGTTGCGGGAAGCAAAGCTCCACTCCCTGTTCGACGTAGCCATATATGTCAATTGCGTCAATGAAACCAGCGTCAACGACGGCTTGGTTCCCAATACCGGCCGCGTCGACTCGCTTGCACTGTACGCCGCTTTGCAGTCCATATCTCGCTGATATCGTAGGCGCGTTCCCCCCAAGCGTTTCACAGGTAAAGGCAACTGGTGGCGCTTGCGCCGCCGGCGGCACGGGTTGGGAAGCCGCTCCGTCAAACCAACCAGTCACAGTTTCCGCCGTGTAGTTACATATCGTGCTATCGCCCTGCACCGTACCCAGACTGTCTTCTACATCAAACTTGCCGGTGCAATTGAGAAAGTGGCTGTCCACGATGGTCAGCGATCCGTTCCTGATCTTGATCGTAGGCCCGGACCGATTGCCGCTTCCAAATTTGATCGTGAGATCCTTAATGGTTAGATTGCCCCATTTGATATTGAAGGCGGTGTGTCGCTTATGTATGCGAATGGTGTGACCGTTGCCATCGAGGATGATTCTCGATGTTATGTCGGGCAGTTCTTCTTCCAGCGTCACATTCTCTTGCAATTTTATGGTGTCTATCTTATACCCGGTTTCGCATTGGGCTTTGGATGAATCGTTGTTGGCTGATCCGATGGCTTTCGCCAGGCTGCAACGATTGTCCACCTTAATATCGTTGGCGCTGACGGAGGGCGCCGGCAATAGTGCGAGGTACAAAGCGAGGAAAACCAAAACCGCACATGTTGTATTCGCTGCACTTTTCATGTCAAATCCTCAGATTATGGTTCATTACTGTTTCTACTTATCATATTACAGCAATTCGGAAGATGTCAAAATCTTGCCGCTAGCAAGAGTGCCGCGGGCAAGCGTTACCAGGCGTATGCCTCGGGCGCTTCGCCACCGGGACCGGGAAATATCTGGTCAAGCCGCGCCAGAACGCTCTCATCCAGGCGGATTTCGGTGGCGCGGACGGCGCTGTCCAGTTGCTCCATTGTGCGCGGTCCGATGATCGGCGCGCTGACGACTGGATTATGCAGCAGCCAGGCCAGGGCCACTTCGCCCGGCGGATGACCAATTTCACGGCAAAGGCCTTCATAGGCTTCCAGTTGCTCTCGTTTCGATTCCACGCGCGCGATCAATTCGGGATTGCTGCGTCTGCCCGTTTCGACCTTTTCCAGCGCGCCTCCTAGAAGGCCGCCGGAAAGAGGACTCCAGGGGATCAATCCCAATCCGTAATGACGGCAAGCTGGGATGACTTCCAGCTCTATGGCGCGGTTATCCAGGTGATAGATGCTCTGTTCGCTGACCAGACCGGTCATGTGGCGGCGCGCCGCCTCTTGACAGGCGGTGGCAATATCCCAGCCGGCGAAATTGCTCGAGCCGACATATACGACCTTGCCTTGCTGGATGAGCGCGTGAAAGGCCCCCCAGGTCTCGTCCCATGGGCAGCCGCGGTCGATATGATGCATTTGATAAATATCGATATGATCGGTTTGCAGGCGCGACAAGCTGCCTTCGCAATGTTTGCGGATTTTATATGCCGAAACGCCGCCCCGGTCGCTGTTGGCTTCGGGCAGATTCGCCTTGCGGCTCATGGGATTGTGAACCTTGGTCGCCAGGATAACCGCATCCCGGCGTCCTCCGCCCTGGGCAAACCACTGGCCGATGATCTCTTCGGTCAAGCCGCATTCGATCTTGCGCCCGTAGACATCGGCCGTATCGAAGAAGTTGATGCCCAGTTCAAGCGCGCGGTCCATAATAGCGAAGGCGTCTTCCCTGGACGTGTGCCAACCGAAGTTCATCGTTCCCAAACATAGATTGCTGACGTATGCGCCGTGATTGCCCAAGCGCCTGTGTTCAATCCCCATACCCAGCTCAACTCCCTTTATTCAAATTCACCCGGCGGGCAGCAGCCGCCTCTTGTTATGGTAACAATTGTCCTGTCCCAATGCTATGCTGCGTTCGCGCCGGCCCGGCCGACAGAGCGCAGAACTTCGCCGTCTTTTGGTGTATAGTTTGCTCAGGAACTATCATCAACTGCTTGGAGCAAGCAATGGAAGCTGTGAAAAGTATTGCAACGCTAAATGAAGCTTGGGACCAACTGGACAAATCGCCAAGCGACGGAGGCCGCGTGGAAATGATCGTGCGCCGGCCGGAAGCCGAGCAACGAGAAGAAGTGCAATCCGCCAGGTTTACGGCCGCCCGCGGTTTGGAGGGCGATGATTGGCTGAGCCGCGCCAAGCGCAAGGCCCCCGATAGCGAACCGATTCCCGAAACCCAGGTCACGCTCATGAATAGCCGCGTGATTCAACTCCTAACCGACGAAAAATCGCGCTGGGCAGAATCGGGGGATCAGCTCTTCGTCGATCTCGACATGTCTATGGACAACTTGCCCGCTGGGGCGCAACTGCAGATCGGCGAAGTGATTCTGGAAATCGGCGTCACGCCGCATACCGGGTGCGGCAAATTCGCCCGTCGCTTCGGCGCGCCCGCGCGCAAATGGGTCATGTCGGATGCCGGCAAGAACCAGCGACTGCGTGGCGTTTACGCCCGCGTGCTTCAAGACGGCATGATCACGGTCGGGGATAGAATCAAAAAACTCTAGCCAGCAAGTCTACCGGGCATGTACGGTACTCTCGGATTCGCGCCCGCCTTCTGGTTTGTAGTGGTCTCGAAAAACTGGACACCTAGTAAAGAGAGTATACTAGCGTGACAGAAACGGAGGAAAGTGCATGGCAAGACAGCGCAAGCACAGCCCAGAGACCAAAGTGAGGATCGTGCTGGAGATTATCAGCGGCTCGAAATCTATCAGCCAGGCCAGCCGGGAGTACAAGATTAAGGATAGCCTGCTCTACAAGTGGAAGGCCGAGGCGATTGAGGGCATGACTCAGTATTTTGCGTATGGCCAGCCG
>JAPOOU010000080.1 GCA_026713245.1 Chloroflexota bacterium | reverse complement strand
CCGTATATACATACTGTATCTATACAGTTACTCAAAAAGGGGGCAAAATCAGGGCATTTTCCCAGCATTTGAGGGCAAATTGCGCGCCAAACTTCTAATACCAATCAAGCCTTGTAGGGGCGACATACCGTGTCGCCCGCAACCACAAGTCGCAGCTGCGGCGGGCGACCAGATTGGTCGCCTCTACAAGGCTTACATTTTTTCGCGACTTAGTTACACTTACTTCCGTGCCGCTGCGACGAATCTCCACCCTATTGAACGCGCATAGGGAAAAACCCGGCATTTTCACCACCCGTTAGACCCGCGCAGACTTGAAACTCAATCGTGACTGCGGCAGAATTAACCTCGCTCGACTGACGAATTTCACTTGAAAAGAGCAACAAATGGATTTGCTCGCATCTTTGCCATTTCTCCTGGATCAGCCGCCACTAGTGCGGGATCTCGCCCTAAACCTCATATTGATCATCATCTGTATTCTGATAATCGTTGTATTGCGCTGGGTCTTGACCGCGATACTATTCCGCCCTTTTCGGATGGTTGTGCGGCGCACGCAGACCGAAGTCGACGATGAACTGCTCAATCAAAGTCTGACACCGATACGAATCGCTGTAGTCGGATTGGGAATCATCTTCACCGTTAATCTGTTTCAATTCGGTCCGGAAGTACAACAGATCACGGAAACGGTCGGCCGCTCACTGATCATTGGCTCTGTGTTCTTCGCCTTTATCCGAATGTTTGAAGTTTTCTCCTTGCATCCGGACTTCTTCAGGCAAATCACCGGTTTGACCATCCCCGATCGTTTGTTGCCTTTTTTGAACACAGTCGTCAAGTACGTCATCATTGCTTTGGGCGCCATTTTTATCTTGCAAGAACTGAACTTCGATGTCGCTGCCTTGATCGCGTCCCTCGGCGTTGTCGGCATCGGCATATCACTGGCTTCGCAGGACACGGTTGGCAACCTCTTCGGGTTCGCGGCCATCGTAAGTGACAATCCCTTCAAGGTGGGCGACTTTATCAGAACGCCCGATGTGACCGGCATTGTGGAACAAGTGGGCATGCGCTCGACCCGCATCCGCCAGTTGGATCAGGTGCTGGTCACCGTTCCCAACAACCTGTTGACAAATGCGGTTGTCATGAATTTGTCGCGCATGGAAAAACGACGCTTTGATGTCACCTTGACTTTCACCTACAGCACCACATCGGAGCAGCTGCGAGCGGTCATAGAAGCCATCCGCGAATTGCTGCTGAAAACCGACGATGTCGATCCCGAATCGGTGATCGCGCACTTTGTCGATTTCAATTCCAGCTCACTTGATGTGCGTGTCATTTGCCAAATTCTTCTCGCCGATTGGCGGGAATATACCGCGCTCAAAGAGACGCTGCTTCTCGAGATTATGGGCATTGCCGAGGATCTCGACATCAGCTTTGCCTTCCCAAGCCGCTCGATCTACATCGAGGACATGCCCGGTGCCGCAAGACCAAAGCAGGAATCATCCCTGGACGAGAGTCAATTGCCCGGGCAAGATTTAGAACAGTCTCCGCGAACCGACCAAGAAAATCCCGACAGTTCTCCGTCTTCAGTCCCATGACAGCATCCACGGACAGCTTGCGCGCCGCCCTCAATTTCACTGAAAGCGACCTGCAGGCTAACAGACGAGGCCAGCTCTCGCGTGACCAAATGAAGCGATTGAGGCGCGATCAACGCCGGTCGGCGCTTATAGGCGCCCTGGTGTTTTCGACGCTCGTCTTTGCTTCAACCGCGCTGATTTTTGCTGGCCAGACAAGGAATAACCCGATCATGTTTCTGGCAGGTCTGGGCTTGATCCTTGTCAATGCCCTGATGATCGGTCATATAGGTCGCGATATCATGCGTATTAGCAGCGATCTGCGTTCGAATGGCGTCGAGGCGCTCGCTGGCAATGTAGAGCGCGTAATACGTCGAGGACGACAACGCGATAGCTACGTGCTAAAGATAGCCGATCAAACGCTTCATGTGACAAAAGACGTCTTCTTGCAGTTTGATCATCTCAGGCCCTATCGCATTTATCGAACACGTCTTACTCGCATTTTGTTGTCCGCGGAGCGGACATGTTTGAAGTAGCAAGGCAAGACAGCGACGGTTCAGCCAATAGCGTAGGGCTGTGTCGGCGGTCAATGACTACGCGACCTGCGCGACCTACGCGCCCGGTTTACGTTAACCGCGTCGCTCATGCGACGGGCAGGCTTACGATTTTGCGTGAGCGCGACAGACCTTTTCGCTGCCGCCGAGCGGCTACAAGGTTCATCGCGAAAATTGTAGGGACGACCTATCAGGTCGCCCGAATATCTCTTCATCCAACCCGCCATAGCCGACAAGTTTGGCGAGGTGATGATAGAATGTGACAGTAAACAGTTGAGCCAGCGCCGAGGGACTTATCGTGTTGCGACTGCTGCGAAGCCACCATACATTGGCGCTCTGCGGTTATGTTCTTGTTACCGTGTATTTGATCTCATCTGTACTAGGCTCCTTCTCCTCGCGTTTCCTGGGCGGCGGGACGGGCGACGCCTACGAAATGGCGCGCCATGTCTGGTGGTACAAGACAGCTTTGGAAAACGGCGATGATGTCTTCTACCAGTCACTGCTGGCCTACCCGGACGGTTTTCCCGGCGCAGTCTTGTGGGCCAACCCCTTGCAGTTCTTTCCAATGTGGCTATTCGCCTTCGTTATGCCCCTGGCAGCTGCGTACAACCTGGGGCTTCTCATAACCCTGACCCTGAACGGTTGGGCGATGTACATCTTCGCCTGCCAACATATTTCCCATCGTCACCTTGTGCCTGCCTGGATAGCGGGACTAATCTATATGACTTTCCCGGCAATGCAGGGGCATTTGTTTGACGGCCACGCTGGCTTGATGGTGCAATGGCCGGTACCGATTCTGCTTGTGAGCCTGTTCAAATATGTCGACACTGGGCGCAAGCGATGGTTTGTGCTGTCAGCGATCTTTTTCTTCCTGTCCGCGATGGGGCACAGTCTGCAATTCTTGTATTTGCACGCGCCGCTGATTGCGCTCTTTCTGCTGGCGCGTCTTTACCGGCGGGACTACGTTGGCGCGACGCGTACAGTATCGGTCGCGCTTGTCGGGACAATACTTTTAGTCGGATTTCTCTGGCCAGTTGTCGAAAGGACTCTTCAAGCGCCACAATATGGGGGAGCGGGCGGGTACGTGCGTTACAGTATTGATCTCCTGGGTCTGATTACGCCTTCTTTCGAGAATCCATTCTGGCGCGATATCGCGCCCCACTCTAGGCACGTACTCGGTACAAACCTTGGTGAAGGCGCCAGCTATATAGGCGCCATCGCGGGGATCCTCGCGCTTGTCGGCTTGCTTTTCCGTCGACAGACTCATTGGTGGTTGCTGGTGGCGGTTGCCGCGTGGTTATTGGCCTTGGGTCCTGTGCTCAAGGTACTTGATGAAGCCGTTTCCGTGTCCGTTGCCGGATATAGTACCGTTATTCCGCTTCCCTACGCATTCTTGATGAATCTTCCATTCGTGGAGCTGGCGCGTACCCCGGGCCGATTCATGTTCCTGTTTTCGGTCGCTCTGTCGATGATGGCGGGCTGGGGTATGCTGGCTCTTTGGGAGAGTCCTTTGTTTCAGCGGCGTAGCCGCCAGATTCGCAATGCTATGGTGGTCATGCTCGCCCTGCTCATTTTTCACGACTATCAGCTGTTTGCAGCATTCCCCAGTGTTCCCGCGGATATCCCGCAAGGCATCTTCGACTTGGCCAAACGAAGTGACATCCGCGCCGTGTTCAACGTGCCGCACGATAATTTGCTGTCGGTAAAAGAGGCGATGTATCTGCAAACAGCACACAGGAAACCCCTCGTCGCCGGGCACGAGACTCGCGTCACACCGGTGGATCCGGCCAGGCTGGTGCTGCTTTCCAGATTCCATCCCTTGCTCCTGGCCGAGGCCGGCGCCGACGCAGTGATCATTAATAAGGCGCGCGCCCTCGAAAGCGGTCAATTCAACCTACTTTATCCTCAAGCGCTGGACCGCCTGGGCGATCCCATCTTTGAAGACGAAAGATATGCCGTATTTGAAACACGGTCTTCACGACGTAGCGCGACCCAGGAACCAGTCTATTCACTTGTCTCGGACGCGGGGTCGCACAATGTTTATACCTTTAAGGCACGTCCGGGATGGCTGACATTACGCGCGACCCTGGCGGCCGTAAACCGCCGCGTCAATCTCTCACTTAACGACGTACCGCTTCAGAGTGTGAACGTGGTCGGTCAGACAGTCTTGTCCATTCCCTTGCCCATAGCGCGCCGGGGCTACAATACGCTGCGCATCGCGCTGGATCCTCCCTGCCCGGATCGAGTTGATACGACAGTCTTGCTCTGTCACGACGTAACAATGGATGATGTCTGGATCGAGCAGTTAACCGACGGCGCAATTTACGATCCGATACGCGTCGCCGGCGGCATCGAGCTGTCAGGCTACCATATGCCGGAAAACTTCGAAGACGAGCTTGTCATCCACCTTTGGTGGAGCTTCGATTCCCCGCGCACGTTTAATGACCAGCGCTTTATACACGTCTTGAACGAGGAACGCGTGCTGATGCGGCAGGACGACATCCCTTTCGGCCCGGTCGGGGCTGGCTCGGACTATTTGGAGACGGTCCGACTGAATGTACAGGGCTTCGAACCGGGAGAATACCTGGTCTTGACCGGTTGGTACGCCCTGCCGGATATGGTGCGATATGATGTCTTGACCAATGTGGCCGGCGCGCAAGATAGCACTATCGAACTGGGTAGATTCATCATCGCTGAATAGCGATATCGTCGCCACAAATCTCAGTTACGCGCTCTCTGCATGGCGATGAGACTCAGTAAGACCACGTTAGTCGTGCAACGAAAAGTGAGCCTTGTAGCGGCTCGGCGGAAGCGAAAAGGTCCCAGGAATGCCGCGCCCACGCAAAATCGTAAGCCGTCTCGTCGTATAAGCGACGCGGTTTACGTAAACAGGGGCGACCAATCTGGTCGCCCGCCGCTGCAACTTGTGGTTTCGGGCGACATACCATGTCGCCCCTACAAATCGTTGCTTTAGCGATCGTTGCATTACTTTATTGGCACTACTTCTGCGCCAGTAGTTGATCTTCTATAAGACAATAGCAAGAATTAGACGCCAAACTTTTATCAATGCTTCTCGAAACATGTGTGGAGATACGAACGTGAATCAAGTCAAGCGTTTGCGAATTCCGGTTGTTCTGCTCTTGCTGATGATGCTGTCGTCATTATTCACTTACGCGGCAGACTTTGATACGACGAACTATCGCAAGACTATGATCCAATTGCTAGCAGCGACATTTGATACGGCGCGCGGTCGCCAGTCCGACCTCGGCGTTTATGATGCCATCGCCGAATCCGGCGATCGGCTCTATGTCGCCCCATTGATCGACGTCGCGTATTTCGCGCGCAACGAGACTTTGAACCGCGCTGTCATCAATGCATTGAACGCGCTGACCGGCCAAGACATGGACTGGCGCGGCTATTTTGAATGGGCCGGGAGGAACGATATCGCCCTGCCGCCAGCCTATGAAGAATTCAAGGGACAAGTCCTGGCCGCCTTCGTCGACGCGGAATTCATGCGTTTCTTCGCTCCCGGCGCCATGGACACGGCAAGAATTAATATGGTGGAACCGGTCTGGGGCGGCGTCACGGTGGATGGCATCCCATCGCTGGTCAACGCGCGGCAGATCAGCCCCAAAGACGCGGTCACGGAAGGCTACGAATATGAGGACTTCTGCCGCGATTCCGATTGCAGCTATCCCGCAGCGGACGAACTGGTCTTCGGCGTCAGCCTGGACGGTGACAGCCGCGCCTATCCGCTGCGCCTGTTGAACTGGCACGAAATGTTCAACGACGTCGTTGGCCAGGCGCCCATGTATGACGCGCCTGACGGCGAGCAAGTCTGTAGCTTCCGCGCTCCGACAACTTTTTCGGCTCGTGGACGCGCGGGTAATGAATGGATTCTCGTCGAGGGCCGATCTGCGGCATGCCCGCGGACAGGCTGGCTGCAAACTGACGTTATTGAATGGGAAGGCGACGACGCGGAATGGGGGAGCCTGCCCGATGTTGGCGCCGGCGCAGAAGCGACGGACGACGGTCCGGCCGGACAGGTTCGCGGACGCCCGGTCATGCTGGCTTATTGCACGCTTTGTGGCGCGGGTGTTCTATACGATGTCCAGATTGCCGACTTGACCTACACGGATCTCGACGGCGAAATCGTGAAACTTGGCGATACTGCCCTGGAGTTTGGATCGTCGGGTCTCTTGATGCGCTCCAACAAACTCATGTACGATCGCAATACCGATACCGTCTGGAACGCGATTACCGGCACGCCCGCCTTTGGTCCCCTGGCCTCAAGCGATATCGTCTTGGATCTGCTTCCGGTCGTGGTCACGGATTGGGCGAGCTGGCTGGAAAAGCATCCGGATACCAGCGTCCTCAGCCTGGATACAGGTTTCCTGCGCAATTACACCAATGGCGCCGCCTACAGCGATTATTTCAACAGCACTGAATTGATGTTCCCCTCCTGGCAGCAGGATACCGCGCTGGTCGACAACAAGGACATGGTTTTCGCCTTGCGCCTGCAGGGGGAGGCGAAAGCCTATCCGCTGGAAACGATCGTTCCCGAGCGCGTCATCAACGATCGCGTCGGCGAGACCAACCTGGTTATCGTCGCTGACGCCTCGCCCGAGCGCGACTTCTTCGAGCCCGGCGGGGCAGCCGTGCGCGCTTACGTGAGCGCTGCTTACCATTTCATGGCCGGCGCTGACAAGTCGACGCTCATCAGCGCCGATGGTCGCGACTGGCAGATTGCCGAGGACGCGCTGATCGCGGCCGACGGCGAAAGGTTGGAGCGCATCGGTGGCCATCTGGCTTTCTGGTTTGGCTGGTTCGGCTTTTATCCCGATACGCTAGTCTACGGCGCCGCTTAGCAGCGGCGGCGATCTACCGCCGCTTGGGCTTGCTCTTGCGCCTGATGCCGATGTCGGACAGCTCTAAATCGTGGTGCCTTTGGCTGGTATAGCGCGCGAGCCGCGAGCCAGCCGATCGCTCCCGTCTTTTTACGGCCAGGGCGCGCCAGAATTCGCCGCGCCTGTCTCGCAGGTATACGCGTCTGGATGTTTCACCGAATGGGTCTTGCCTGCTGCGACGCTCCATCGCGTGCCGCTCCGGTGGATGCGCTTCGTTCCATTCACGTTGCGCGGCTGCAACGGCCGCCATATCCGCGTTGTAGCGAAAACCGATCGCCAAGCCCAAAACACCGCCGATAATCAGACCGAGTTCCGCGCCCAATTGCCCCGCCAGTATGCCTCCTGCCGACGCGCCCAGGAGCGTGCCGCCTAGTGTAATGGCTGCTGTACTAAAGATCGCGCGAATCAACGCGTCCTTTCCCTCCTCTGCGGATCGTTGCTTTCGGCCGCTTGCTGTCGTTCCTGTTTATGTAAACTGCGGCGCTCATGCGACAAGCAGGCTTGCTATTTCGTGAGAGCCCGCAATTCTTTTCGCTGCCGCCGAGCGGCTCTTAGACTTTGCCGGACTTGGACTCAATCGGGATAACTTCGCGCTCGTTCAACTGGTAGTTATCGCGATAGGCCTCTCTGACGAGATCTCGACGAGCAATGGTGATCAGGTTGTCGTCCGGTATCCCGGCCGCTTCAAACTCGAAGGCGGCGACAGCGGAACCCGCGTTGCGCTGAATGCCAATGATGACGCCAATGCTCGCGCCGACGACCGCCCCGGCGATCGCGCCTTCAGAAAGTCCTCCCGCCAGCAGAACGCCTGCGATCGCGCCCACAGCGGCAGAGACAAGCGCGTACAAAAGCAGCCCGATCACTCGATTTAGTCCCTAAACCATTGCCCCAATTATACCAGAGCTAATCATGGATCTTGGAATCCAGGTACTCGACGCCCGAGGGCGCCCCCATCTGGTTGCGCTCGCGCAGGTGCTCAACACTGCGCGCGTCGCGCAGTCGCGCTTGACGCTGGGCTTCCTCGGGATCGACTTTGACGCGCGCGACGGCAGCGCGCCGACGCTGCCGCCGATGATGACGCCGCCGAAAAGTCCCTCGGTCATGCCCTCGGCGAGGAGGAAAAATCCCACCGCGCCGATGACCGCGCCCAGCAGGCCGCCGAGGATGATATGCCAGACTAGCTCTTTCATAACTATGGTCACTAGAATCTACAATCCTCGAGAACGAAATTGATGATCTCAAGTATGTTAAATCCAGTATGACTAATGCCAGCATCAATTCTGTCTCTGATTATAGTTTCAATCTCAACCCTGCCTCTGGTTCCGTCTTCAACTTCAAACGCAGCAGTAACAGCATCCTTGATTGCCTGCTCTCCAATCTCCGCATTTATGCAGGCATCTTTAATTGCCCTGACTGCGCGTGGACGGTCTCTTTTCATTTCGGACGGTGAGATTTTTTTAGCCCGCTTGATCAAGCCCGCGGCTCTAATACAGGTATTGATTGCGCTTTCAATCTTAAACTTGTATTCAGCTTGATCCGCTCTTTCGCTTGCAGCTTTCAATCGTGCTTTTAGATCGACAACCTGTTGAGACGCGAATTCGGCATTCTTTTTCGCTTGGTCCCGCTCGCGTTCGAGATTCGCCCATTGTTGGGCTTCAGACCTGTAAGATTGTTGCGCTTTTTCCAATTTCGACTCATGATCGGTTTTGTCTTGCGTCAGTCGGTTAATAGCGAGGGTTGACGCTTTCAATTGTGCTTCGATTACGGCTTTTTGCTGAGAATCCGCTTCGGCAAATTCCTGTGCTTCTTGCAGACGAGATTCGACTTCAATTCGTAGCGCAGATTCATGCTCGAGCACTATTCGAGTTTCCGCAAGTTGCGCTTCGAGATCCACTACGCGTTGAGCATCTGCCCCATCCTTATGTCTAGCTTGCTTCAGTTCATCTTCAAGCTTGCTTATGTCTCGAGAGAGGCGCTTAACATCACGACGCGCTCCTATCAACTGTGCTTCAACCTCGCTTCTACGTGGTGTTTCTTGGGACAGCGCTTGACGCGCTTCTTGTAATTCGGACTCCAATTCCAATATCTTTTGAATGGCAGCATTGTCATGTTGTAGAGCCAGTTTGAGATCCGATTTAAGTTTGGTAATCTTATTATGCTGCCGCTTTACATTTTGCCGCTCTGCATCTAGCAAGGCCTCTAGTCTTGCTATCGTTTCGGCACCAGTATAGTCACTCTTTTGCACCAAGTTAAGTTGCCGTTGTAGATCGGCTATCTCTTTTGACAGCCTCCTGACATCACTACGCGCTATCTGCAGTTGTGACACTAGTTCGGCATTATGTTGAGATTCGGTTCTTGTATTGCGTTGCGCCTCGTCCAGTTGTAGTTTAAGCGCGGCTATGTAGTCAGATGCTTCATTTGCGTTTTCCCACGCCTGGTTCTTATCTTCCTCAAGTTCAATTCTGAGAAGTTCTTCTGCTTTGGCATTTCCTGTAGCTACTGTCAATTGCGCTTCAAGCTCATGCCTATTCTTGGTGTAAACAGAGGCATTTTCTTGCGCTTGTTGCAGTTGCCTTATTAAATTGCGCGTCCTCAGCAACAAGGCTGCCGACATCGCTGACAAAGCCAGGATTATTGCTTCCATACATATACTCATTTCACCAAATATAGCACGGACGCATGTAGTAGAGACGCGCCCGTGCTTTACAAGGATTATTAGCTGCTGGCGACCAACGCTTGATTGATAATGTAGTTTATAGTCGCTCTCTTGTTTTGATTCCGACTAACCACCGTAGGGTCGCCTGGAATCAGCATACCTGACTTCAATAGGATACACTCCTCGGATTGAACATCAAAATCTGCTTCCCGAATCCAGTTCGTCAATTCTTGGATAGGCCTCGTGCGTATTTGCCACTCGTGGAAGCAGCCAGCCATTACTTCCAATACTGGTACGCTGAATGACGCATATTTCGATCGATTCTTGGGCAAATAGTCGCTCTCAAGTTCGATAGAACACAGTTCTTCATATTCCTTGCGAGCTCTAGGAAGGAACTCGTCAGCCCAGGTTATGCCTGTGTCAATCAATTCTTGATAATTGTTCTCCGCTTCACGAATACGGTCACGACTGGCGCGACTGCCAAACCCGTATAAGAGTACCTTCATGCATCTAGCGAGTTGACTGACAGACAGCAAGTCGTTGCTAGCTCGCACGGGTGACGTGCGTTCCATTTCGACTCTATCCGTCAACAACGTGCTAAGCCCCTTTTCTACGAGTTCAACTGCAGCCCTGTTGAAGGGATCGCGGTTATCAAAACGGGTCTTAGTGGTTGCGTCAATGTTACGAGTCTTTGCCAAATCAGCAAACATCTGCCGCAATTCCTTCGTGTTCGCTTCCTCATACAGCGCCACGGGAATCGACATCTCATCAAGCCTTCGAAGCTTGCGTTCTAACTTATTCAAGGCATGGTTACTGCCGTTTTTCGCTGATAGTTCCTTTGCAACTACTATCTCTTGGCGAAGACGTTCGCGTACCCTGCGAATTGCCATGCGGCGGTGTTGCCCGTCAAGAATCGAAATCGTGCTGGTTCCACCACTCAACGGGATTTGAATGTATCCGGATGCGTCAGAAGGGCTACCGTCCTCTTCTGAATACGGCACAAATTCGACAACATCAGGGGTGATTCCTAATAGTATGGCGCCTAGTATCCAATCGTCAACGTCATAGATATACTCGGCGATTCGCCGCGCATGTTCGTCGATGAAGCGCCTATTTGCCTTTTCAATCCGGTCTCGGCTAACAAAGTTAGGGACATTGTCGTCCAGCGTTCCCAAGTCCATGACGAGCGAATAAGCGGTTCGCCCACCCTGCTGGTACCGATGTACGTCGAATTCCACAACTTGCTGCTTTTTCTTGCGTGTTATGACCATTTAGGCCTCCCGTTGGACTAAGCGTTATCAACAGATTAAATTTATGGAACGAATTAGTCAAGGGGCAAATTGAGTTTAGTGAATAACTGCATATGATAAATGACATTATGCCATAATTTATCCCTTCCCCCGCCCAGCAAAAAACGCAGCCATAATCCCCCGCACCTCATCCGAAACCAAACGCTCGGCGATGATTCCCAACTCGGCGTCTATCGTCTCCCGCACAGCCTGCGCGCTGCCGCGCCGGAGCAGCATCTTGGTCTGACGCAGGGCCTCGGGCGGCTTGGCCGCCAATTGCTTCGCCTTCGACCAAGCCAGGGCATCAAGCGCATCCGCCGCGACCACCTCGTTGACGATGCCGCAGTCACGCGCCATTTCAGCCGAAAAAGCCTCGCCCAGCAGCAGCAACTCCGCCGCGCGAGCGTATCCCGCCGTGCGCGGCAGCAGATAGGTCGACGCCGCTTCCGGTACCAGACCCAAGTCGATGAAGGGCAGGCGAAGTGTCGCGCCCTCTGCCGCGTAGACCAAATCGCAATGCAGCAGCATGGTCACGCCCACGCCCACAGCCACGCCATTGACCGCCGCCACAATCGGCGTCTGCGCCGAGGCAATCGCCTTGATGAACTGCGCCGGCGCGACCGAGCCGGGATCATTCAAGAAGCTGTTGAGGTCATTGCCGGCGCTGAAACTGTCCCCGCTGCCGGTGATGAAAACAACTCGGATCTCGTCGCTCGCGTCAGCGCCGTCAATCGCCTCGCGCAGGGAGTCGTACATACCCGGCGTCAACGCGTTTTTCTTCCCCGGCCGGTTGATCTGCACGCGCAGGATGTGGTTTTCTTGGATGATCGAGATGTTTGGCATAGTAAATCCTTCTGGGCGTATTTTGGATAACTGGCGATAAATCACCAGAGGGCGCTTTTTTCGCTTAGACACTAAACGTCGACACAGCCCTTCAGCACCGAGTTCTAACCGCGCGTCTGTCAAAAAGGCGGCGATGTAGGGGCGTCTCGTGAGACGCCCGCGCAAAACAAATCTTCAATTGCGGGCGTTTCAGCGAAACGCCCCTACACTTGCTTCCCGGTCAATAGCTACAAGCGGCCGCTATTTGCGCGGCGCTCAAAGCGAACCACTCAGTGCTTTTATAGTTCGGAGTAGGGTGGGGAGTTTTTTGACCGGCGAACTGACCATGCAAAAGTCCCTCCAGCCCTGAATTCTTGTCCGTGCGAATGATGCAAACATAATCCAGCTTGCGTTTCGCGTCATTCGCAACTCGCGTGAGACGAATTGAAGGTTTCTTCGTTGTCATTCCGATCTTTTGCAGGCCATTTGCTGCATCGTCCATTACATATACATATCTTTCAGTTGCTGAAGCATCGGGGAGTCTGTTAAAGAGCCGGGCGTTCAATGTGTTTCGCGCCCAATTGATTCTGGTTGTGATAGATCCGCCAACGGAATTTGCTACATCGCCTACCTTATTCACCACCGGCCGGATGGCATTATCCACTGCGTCTATTGCTGGACGGGCTTTAGACTTAACATCGCTGGCAACTGACTTTACTACGTTTCCTACTCTGTGCAGCGCTGGTTGGGCGACATCATCTGCTGCGCCAATAACTGGTCTGACGATATCATCAGCCGCGCTTAGTACTGGCTTCGCTAAATCATCGACCGTGCCTATCGCATGGGCTGCTACATCATCAACAACATTTATGACAGGGGCAGCCGCCGGCGCGATCACACTCGTAGCCGCCGGCGCCATTACGCCAATCACGGGTCCAAGTGCGCCGCCTACAAGAGCGCCTTTCGCGCCTTCGTCAACCGCGCAATGAGCAGAGTCTTCAACAACGTCGTGGTTGATTTCGCCGTGTTCGCGAGCGCCATCAATGCCGCATCCTACCGCTCCTGCGCCCGCTCCAAATAGACCGCCTATTGCTGCCGAGACGGCTGCCGCCTGAACTATCGGCGTCAGCGCTGCAACGATTGCTGGTATCGCTGGCAAAACTATCATTTTTCGCCTCCCTCGCAATACTGCTTGCCTTCCAGTAATCATTTTCGATCTTGTTTATGTGGCGCAACCCTAATCTATGGGGGTTACAACTCACTTAGCAGCGCTTCAACTTTTTCCAACCGCTGATCATAACGATGATTTTCCAACACATGCGCTCGCCCCGCAGCCGCTATCCGCTCCCGCTCATCATCATGCGCCAAGTAATACTGCACCTTGGCCCGCAAGTCCTGCAAATCACTGTACGTCACGAGATGCTCCCCCACCTCAAACCACTCGCGGACACCCGGCCGATCATCGACAATCTGGAAGGACCCGACCGCCGCCGTCTCAAACAGCCGCATATTGCCCCCGTAGCGCATGAAATCGCCATGCGCGTTTAGACTGATCTTGACAGACGACAAGACACGCAGCATCTCCCGGCCCAGCGCGCTGCCGCGCTGAAAAGCGCGCAGCGCTTCCGGCACTTCGTGCATGCTCCAGACGCCCAGGTCGAAATCGCGCAGGCTAGTAAGCGCTGCCACCCGCTCGCTGTAGAGCGTATGCGGGACCAACGTGCCGACGAATCCGATATCGCAGAAATAGTCCCCGGGCGCGTCAGTTTTCGGCTGCGGATAATGAAAGTCCGGGTCGATGGCCACGTAAGGCAGGCATTCGGCGCGCTTCGCGCCCATTTCCAGCCACTGAACGCCATGATAATAATCGTTCACCAGCACCAAGTCATACAGACGGGCCGCGTCGCGTTCGTTCGCATGGGAGAAGACAATGGGCGAAACGCCGCTGACATAGATGATCTTGCAGCCATGCTCCCGCTTCAGTTGGTACAGTGTCTGCGGAAGGATCTCGCGGTTGTCGCCGGAGAGCCAGATGATGCCCGGTTCAAAGCGTCGCGCCGCTTCCAGCAGCAGTTGATTGCGCCGGCGATAGTCGGGATTGAGTTGCGCTGGCAGACGCCGCATCAGCCCGGCCGCGATCTTGCCCGGCGTCAATCCCTCGCGGAAGACATCGCCGCGCAATTTGGCGGGATCGCGCCGGCCATAACCCGGCAGGTTGCGCCAGAAAACGTCCACCGCGTAGCCTGCCGCCCGCATGGCGCGTTCCCAGAAATGCTGCCCCATACTGCTGGGGAACAAAGGCGCCGCGTCGCCGGAGTCGCGAATATCGGCTTGCAATTCTTCGGGATGGTGCAACGCTGCGACGAAAAGGACACGATCGGGCATTATATAATCGTGCCGCTACCTAGTAGGCTTCTTTCCAGTAATTCTGCCAGAGCGCTTCAGGACCTACTTTCGCCACTCTGCGGATCGTCGACCAAACGATACTTCCGCCAGTTGACCTTCGATTATCCGGAAATAGCACATGATGGTTGTCTCTAATATATTGTTCTAGCCTCTGTATTTCTTGACTAGCATCATCTTTGCCCGACCAATGTTCGTTTATGAGTTCACTGTGAATATTGTCGTGCTGCATCAGCCAACTCATAGTTAAGACGAGTACCGCGCCATCATCGACCAGCGTATTTACGTTGTGTTCTATATCTGGTATTAAATCCATGGCGCTATAGACGTAATGAGCAGCCACCAAGAGATGTATCTTTAGCTCGAAGTCTATTCTTGGGTCGCTGGCCAAGTTCACGACCAGATTGAGAAGAGATGTAAGTCGCGACAATAATTCATAGAATGGAGAATCACGATTTTGCGTGGTCCAATCTAAGATTTGATCTCCCCAATGGCTCTGCCAATCAGTGTTCAATTGAACTACCGATGCGTGTTTATTGATACCTTCGCCCGCGAGGTAATCCAGTTCTTCAAGTGAACTGTTCAAGATCTCGACAATATGTATCGCGGTCTTGGGAGATGCGACATGGATTTCATGCTTGCATTTATTCCACTCAGTATTAATTTCTCTTAACATATTAGGGCTTAATATGTTTATCGTTTTACCGAACCGAGCCTGCATTTTCCTTGGAATTTCGGCGTCGTTAAAGTATCTGCGCCAATTTGTCAATGTCCACTGATTCTTCAAATCATGTTCTTCATTCCACTGATCTCTCGCGGCGAGAAACTCTCTTGCGCTGTTTCGATCATCACGTAGGATAGAGATGTAATACTCCGTAAAGAGAGATTCCAACAACAGTTCAACTCCGCTGCAAGCCGTGAGAGCGGCCGCGGTGTAAAGTCCATATCGTATGCAGGAGTTTGCCTCGTCCCGCCGTTCAATGATTGCCTTTCTTGGTGTAACACTCTCCATTTTTCTCACCTCGATTTAATCTCAGTGATTCAAGCTCCGCGCAAATCCAACAACCTTAGCGGATTCTCCACCAACTTCCGCAAATGATTCATAAACGCCGCGCCTTCCGCGCCATTGCTGACGCGATGATCAACGCTCAGCGTCATATTCATCCGCGTGCCCGCGCCCAGCGTCCCGTCCTCCCGCACCACCGGCACGCGCTGCGCCGACGAAACAGCCAGTATGCCCGCTTCCGGCGAACTGATGATCGCAGAAAAATCCTTCACGTTGAAAGGACCCAAATTGCTGATCGTGAAGGTCGCGCCGCGGATATCGTCCGGCTTGATCTTGCCCGAACGCGCACGCTCGTACATCGCCTTGTTATTGACCGCCATCTCGCGCAGTGAAACGCTGTCGGCGTCATGGCAGACGACATTGACCAAACCATTGTCCGGCAGCGCCACCGAAATGCCGATGTTGACGCGACGGTGCTGGACCAGGCGATCACCGTAATAATGCGTGTTGAGATTGGGGAATTCCCGCAAACACAGCGCCAGGGCTTTGATCAAGAGATCGTTGACGCTGACCTTGACGCCCTCGTCCGCCAGCGCGCTGTTGATCTCTTTTCGCAGCGCCAGCAGCGGCTCGACATCGGCTTCAACCGTCACATAAAAATGCGGCGTATTGCTCTTGCTGCGGATCGTGCCGTCAGCGATAGCCCGCCGCATGCGCGACAGGGGCAGGACATCGACATCCGCTTCGGGCATCTTGCCCCAGGTTGCTTGACCGCCCGTTGCCGGGGCGGCTGCCGGCATAGGCGGCAGCATGGGCTTTTCGGAGATATTCTCAATATCGGATTTGACGATCCTGCCGCCAGGTCCAGACCCTTGCACTCGGCTGAGATCGATGCCCTTGTCAGCTGCCATCCGCCGCGCCAGAGGCGATGCCTTGACGCGACCGTCGTCGGTCATGGTCACGCCGTTGGTCTCGGGAGCGGAAGCTGAAGAAGTCTCCTGCGGCGCGCTTGACGCGGCAGCAGGTTCTTTTGCCGGCGCCACGGCTTCGCCCGAAGTCCCGATCACTGCAATCACGCTTCCCTCGCCGATCTCGTCGCCCGGTTCGGCGCGCAGTTCCAGCAACGTGCCGTCGCTGCCCGCCTCGATCTCGACTGTTGCCTTGTCAGCTTCAACTTCGGCGATAATATCGCTGGCCGAGACATTCTCGCCCACCTCGCGCAGCCAGTTGATCAGCAGTCCATCGGTCGTGAGTTTCACTTCGTATGCCATCTACACTATCTCCTTGACCGCATCCACGACCTTTTGGGCGTCAGGCAAGGCCAAAAGCTCAATTTCCTTGGAATAGGGCAGGGGAACGTCTTCCGCCGCCACGCGCTTGATCGGCGCGTCCATATAATCAAACATGTTTTCCTGCAAGAGCGCCGCGATCTCGCTTCCGAAACTGTACATGGGCAGCGATTCTTCCACGATGACGCAGCGGTTGGTCTTCCTGAAACTGCTGTAAACCAGATCCATGTCCAGCGGGCGCAGCCAGCGCAAATCGACCACTTCCGCCTCAACCCCGTCCGACGCCAATTGACGCGCCGCCTGCAATGCCCAGTCGACCCCCCGCGCATAAGCCACCAGAGTGACGTGACTGCCTTCGCGCTTGATATCGCCTTTGCCGATGGGAATGAGATAGTCGGTATCTTCATCGTCGGGCATCGGACCCGGCTTGGGATAAAGGGCGATACTCTCGGTGAAGAGCACCGGGTTGTCGTCACGGATCGACGCTTTTAACATGCCGTAGGCATCCATCGAGTTGGAAGGGCAGCCCACATAGACGCCGGGAAAATGTGCGAAGATCGGTTCCGGACTATGCGAATGCGACGCCGTCGCCTGGTTCCCCCAACCGCTCGCGGCGCGGT
Source organism: Chloroflexota bacterium (assembly GCA_026713245.1). Taxonomy (GTDB): domain Bacteria; phylum Chloroflexota; class Anaerolineae; order Aggregatilineales; family Phototrophicaceae; genus UBA6055. The sequence continues at coordinate 12,473 of JAPOOU010000080.1, read as the reverse complement.
AGACCAGAGGTACTTTGAACATGCCATCGAAAAAATAACGTACCTTGCCCGCGTGATTGGCAATCGCGTCCAGGGCCAGAAAGGCGAAATTGATAGTCATGAATTCGGCCACCGGCCGCAAGCCGGCCATCGCCGCGCCTACCGCCACCCCGCCTATCGCCATCTCGCTAATCGGCGTGTCGCGCACGCGTCTCTCGCCAAACTCATCCAGAAAGCCGCGCGTTACCCGATGCGTGCCTTGCCAGAATGCGACCTCTTCGCCCATGACAAAGACGTTCTCATCGCGGCGCATCTCTTCTTGCAGCGCCCTGCGGATGGCTTCCCGCATGGCGACATTTCTTCTTGCCATCGCGCTTCCCTCAATTGATGCGAGTCTGCAAAGTTATCTGTGCCGGCTTCTTCGCTCTAATCAATGCCGGCGCCTACGCTCATGTCGGTCTTGTGAACCAGATCCGAATGAACATAGGTGTTCTGGAATAGCTCTTGATAGCTGTTTGGCAACTCACTCGATTCGGCAAATTCGACCGCGCTCTTGACAATCCGCCCCGCGTCTTCCTCGTGCGCCGCCAAAACCGATTTGACGCCCGTGTGCTGTTTTAAGATCTGATCGCGCAGGATCTTGATCGGCTCGCGACATTCCATCCATTCGCGCAACTCGGTCGACATATCTTCGCGAGCATCGTATTGCTTGTCGGAAACGCCGTGTCCCCGATAGCGATAGGTCACATGCTCCACCACTACTGGTCCATGATTCCGCGCATAATCGACCGCCTGCGTTGCAACATCATAAACTTCCAGGGCATCCTGCGCATTGACGCGGCCAAAGCTCTTAATGCCGTATGCTTCCGCCTTGCGATGCAACTCTATTTGCCCGCTGGCGCGATCCACTTCGGTACCCATGCCATAACCGTTGTTTTCGATAATCCAGACCACGGGCAAATCCCAAATCGAACTCATATTGAGCGACTCGTGGAAATAGCCATTGTTGGTGGCGCCGTCGCCGACATAGGTCATGGTGACATCGTCGCTGCCGCGATAGCGCGCCTCCAGTGCAATGCCTGCCGCCAGCGGCAAATGACCGCCCACAATGGCATAGCCACCCCAGAAATTGTGCTGGGCCGACGCCAGGTGCATCGAGCCGCCCTTGCCACCGCTGCTTGCGGTCTTTTTGCCCATCATTTCCGCCATCACTGCCCCGGGATCCATGCCCAATATCAGCGCGATGCCATGGTCGCGATAGGCGGTGATGACATGATCGCTGCGGCGCAAAGCGGCCATCGAGCCGACGCCGCTGGCTTCGTGCCCGCTATAAAGGTGCATGTAAACACCAGTGATGCGTTTTTCTTCGTAGAGCCGATGGCAAGTTTCTTCGAATTCCCGGATCAGCACCATCTGACGGTACCAGTCCAGGAGCATCTCTTTGCTTGGTTTCGCCATTGCGTCCCCTTCGCGCGACCGTACAAAGACCGTTTCCATTTAGCGCGGCAAGTATAACATAGAAGTTTTGTTTTGTTGAATTCTGGCTTTTGCGTACCTTGACAAATGCGCAATCCGATCATATAGATCATATGTGCGGAAGTTGACGGGCCTATGAGACAGAAACCATTACCGGAATTCAATGCAACAGCAAAACCATTTGTGAAGTGGGTCGGCGGCAAGCGCAGTCTGCTGCCCAAACTGATGGCGAGAATGCCGGCGGCCTTCAATAATTACCACGAACCCTTTCTCGGCGGTGGCGCTCTATTTTTCGCATTACGTAATATACAGCAACGGGGGGGGGGGCATTCCATCTCAGTGACATCAATTTCGACTTAATCAACACATATCAAGTCATCCAACGCGATCCCGAACCCCTCATCAGCAAGCTGCGACAACACGCGCAAAGGCACTCCAAAACTCATTATTACCAAGTCCGAAAGCAGCATCATCTCGATGACCGCATTGAGATAGCTGCCCGTTTCATTTACCTCAACAAAACTTGTTACAACGGCCTCTGGCGCGTTAATAGCCGCGGCGAGTTCAACGTTCCGCTGGGCAGCTACAAGAATCCCGCAATCTGCCAGGAAAACATTATACGCGCCTGCCACCGCGCCTTGCAGGGAGTGGACATTCGCCTGCTCGATTTCCGGGAGCTACAAGCGGGGCAGGGTGACTTCGTCTATTTCGATCCGCCATACCAGCCGCTCGACAAGACTTCGTTCACGCGCTACGCCAAAGATGATTTTGGAGCCAAGGAACAGGAAGCCCTGCGCGATCTTTGCCTCACCCTGCATGAAAAGGGCGCGAAGTTCATGCTTTCCAACAGCGATACCTCTTCCACGTTGTATGACAATCCTATCTTTCGCATCGAAACCGTAAAAGCGCCGCGCTTCGTGAATTCCAGGGCGGACGCGCGAGGGGCGGTTGACGAACTACTCATCAGGAATTATTGAGGAGGATCTATGGATCGTTCACAGGGTGGAAGAGCGAATATGACTGGCAATCGCCTTGAGCAAGTCATCGAGTCTTGTCTTATGGATTGCGGATATGAAAAATACCCGAACAAGCGGGAATTAGGGTTGATGGCAGAAGCGGAAAAACCAGTCTACTGCACTCAAGTTACGATAGGAAACAACATCTACGACACCGCCCTTAAATGTGATTTCCTTCTTTTTCACCCGCAGAAATGGCCGAATGGACTGGTCATCGAGGCCAAATGGCAACAAGTCGGGGGGTCAGTTGACGAAAAGTATCCCTTCCTGGTGCTAAGCATCCGCAAGTCGTTATTTGAGACGATATTGCTCTTGGATGGGGGCGGCTACCGACCGGGCGCCGAGCAATGGCTACGACGGCAAACTGACAGCAAGCTTCTCCGCGTTTTCAACTTGACCGAATTCATCACCTGGGTCAACCAAGGCAATCTTTAGCCTCGGCGCTACTCCCCGCCTTCTTTCGGCGCGAAAAACTTGCTAACCATTACCACCACCACCGCGCCCAAGACACCCACCAGGATCCCACCCACAAAAGGTACCTTGATCAAGCCGGTAATGCCGATGATCGTGACCAGCAACGAACCGACGAACCCGCCCAGGATGCCCAGCACGATATTGCCCAGCAAGCCATAACCTTCGCCCTGGACCAGGTTGCCCGCCAGATATCCGACGAAGCCCCATATCGCCAGCGAGATTGCCAAGCCAATTAATTTGCCGAGCAGACCCGACAAAAGCAGGGCGCCGATAACCACCGCGATGATAATTCCGATTCCGACTTTGAAGTTCATCCCGCAACTCCTCCACCTATTGTTCTTTTGACCGACGTGCTCGCTAGAGCAGAGGGCTTGTTGTTTTGCGTGAGCGCGGCATGATGACTCGCTGCCGCCGCGCGGCTGACATTTCTATATTATACGCGAGTATCGGCTATTCGGTTGCGACCAGTTTTCACGTCCACGGCTTGCCGTCTATGTTGAATTCTGCGGATACCTCAGAAAAGCCCTTTTCGCTGGCCCCCTTCGGCCGCTTGAGGGAAGGGTCATTTTCCTGGCGACCGCGAGGTGTGTAAATCCCTCCCTCTTTATGGGACCCCGGGTGGCGGAAACTAACAGTTTCGCATTTCAGCCAATCTTACAGTATTATGAAGACAATCCGATATAATGACTGCGCGCTGAGCAAGGTTGCTTTATGAGTGAAGCAATACAGAATCACCTCCCGCGACTTTCGCCGGAAAACTTCATCAACCGCGAGATTAGTACCCTGGACTTTCAAGAGCGGGTGCTGGCGCTGGCAGAGGACGAATCGACGCCTTTGCTGGAGCGGGTGAAGTTCATCGCCATCGTCGGCAACAACCTCGACGAATTCTATATGGTCCGCGTGGCGGGCTACTTCCAGAAGCTGCACCTCAACAATCCCAAGACCCGCCCCGACGGCATCACACCAACCCAACTGCTGCGCACCATTCACGAAAGGGTCGCCGCTCTTATCGCGCGGCAGCGCAGCGTCCGGCGGCGTGTCTTCGACCTGCTCGCCAATGAGGGCATTCACTTCGTGAAGACTCATCAATTGACGGACGACGAACGCGACGCCCTGTCCTACTATTTTCGCTCCGAGGTATTCCCGGTTCTCACGCCGCTGGCTGTCGATCACGCCAGGCCCTTTCCCTTCATATCGAACTTGAGCCTCAATCTAGGCGTTTATCTCGAACGTGCGGGCGATGGTATGGCGTCGGGCTTCGAATTCGCGCGTATCAAAGTGCCGGTTGATGTGCTGCCGCGCATCGTGCGTTTGGAATCGGTGACGGAAAGTTATTCCGGCATCGAGCACGACGGCTACCACTTCCTGTGGATGGAGGACATCATCGCCGATCACTTGTCGGAACTGTTCCCCGGCATGCAAATCGTAGAGGCATTTCCCTTTCGCATCTTGCGCAACGCCGATATCGATTATGAGCACGAGCAGGACGAAGACCTTCTGGATGTGAAATCCATTATTGAGCAGGGTGTGCGGGAACGGCGCTTTGGCTCCGTGGTCCGTTTGAGCGTGCCGGCCGAGATTAGCGAGCGCATGCTCAAACGACTCATGAGTTCCTTGGAAGTGCCTTCAAACCGCGAAGTTTATACCATTGAAGGCGAGTTGGGATCGGCGGATCTCTTTGAGGTTTTGCAGGCCGACCGGCCCGATCTGAAGGACCCGCCCTATGTGCCGCGGCTGCCCGAACCCTTCAATAAAGGCTCTGACTTTTTTGAAGTCATCCGCAAACAAGACGTTATTGTCCACCATCCTTACGATTCCTTTTCGCCGGTCGAGGACTTTTTCAAACGCGCCTCGCGCGATCCGGACGTGCTGGCGATCAAGACAACGCTCTACCGCGTCGGTTCGAATTCGCCCGTTGTCAACGCGCTGATGGATGCACGCGACAACGAGAAACAGGTTACCGTGTTGGTGGAGCTCAAAGCGCGATTTGACGAGGAAAACAACCTGGAGTGGGTTACCGCGCTGGAAGAAAAGGGCGTCCACGTGGTCTATGGGGTGGAGGAACTTCCCGTCAAGACGCACGCCAAGATTTCGATGGTTGTGCGCCGTGAACGAGATGGATTGCGCCGCTATGTGCATCTCGGCACTGGCAATTACAACGCCACCACCGCGCGCCTCTATGCCGATATCGGTTTGTTTACCTGCAACGAACAGATCGCCGACGACGCCTCGCGGCTCTTCAACCGCTTGACAGGTTACGCGCCCGATACCGCCTACAGCCGCTTGCTGGTGGCCCCCGAATACTTGCATGACGCGCTCGTTGCGCTAATTGACAATGAAATCGCCGCCGCCAGGCGCGGCGAGGAAGCCCGTCTGATCTTCAAAATGAACCAGCTTGAAGAAGATCACATGATTGAAAAACTCTATGCGGCCTCTCAAGCCGGGGTCAATATTGACCTGATCGTCAGGGGCCTCTGCTGTTTGCGCGCCGGCGTACCGGGTTTGAGCGAGAATATCACTGTCAAGAGCATCGTGGGGCGCTACCTGGAGCATAGCCGCATCTACTATTTCCACAACGCGCCCGAGCATCAGCAACTCTATCTGGGCAGCGCCGACCTGATGCGGCGCAATTTGCTCAACCGCGTCGAAGTCGTATTCCCCGTTCTAGATCCGCGTATCCAGTGGCGGGTCCTGCGCATCTTGCAGACCGATATTGAAGACATCAAGAACTCCTGGCTTTTACAGGGCGATGGGCAGTATCAGCGGCTTTGGGATCCGGGGAACACGGAAGCCTTTGACTCACAGGTGGCTTTCATGCGCAACAGCTACGGCGTCTGCGAAACTCCCGACTAGGGCAGTCTATCAAAGTCGCTCGTAACCAGGGATCACAACCACCGGACAGCCGGTAGGGGCGACCTGATAGGCCGTGTAGATCAAGTAGGTCGCGTAGACACAGACCGCCGCGGTTCATCAAAGTACAGCCACAGAGAGCACAAAGAAGCGCATACGGGTTCAAGCACCGAATGGCGCGTGGACACGGCTCGCCGACGCCGAGAATACCGAGATTATTGGCTGGAGGGCGCGTGGGTCGTGGGTCTGGCGGAGGTGGTATTTTTGGCCACAGAGGGCTGTGTTTCGAGACAAATGCAACATTGCGATGGCTAGGGGGATCGGACCAGCGAAAACTGCGTATCGGGCAAGTCTATCAACATGGCGCGGTCCCAAGTTCCGCCTTACTTAACAGTGCGCGCTTGATTACAATAGCGATGTAGAAGACAGAGACTATTTCCGGAGTATCGCATGCAACTCTATTCATGGAATGTCAACGGGATACGGGCCGCGCAGCGCAAAGGTTTTCTCGATTGGCTCAGGGCGGCGCAACCGGATGTCTTGGCCATCCAGGAGACCAAAGCCCGTCCCGAGCAGCTCGACGACGAGCTACGGCAGCCTGAAGGCTACCACAGCTGGTGGGTCAGCGCCGAAAAAAAGGGCTACAGCGGCGTCGGCTTATTCAGCAAAAGGGAGCCCAAGAACATCAAGCTGGGCTTGGGCATTGAGAAGTTTGATAGCGAAGGGCGCACCATTATCGCCGACTTTGGGGATTTCACCTTGATGAGCACCTACCTGCCCAATGGCAAGGCCAGCGAGGAGCGCTTGCGTTACAAAATGGAATACAAAGAAGCGTTCCTCGATTATGCCAATGGCTTGCGCGCGGAAGGCAAGTCGGTGGCGTTTTGTGGCGATATCAACACTGCGCATAACGAGATTGACTTGACGCATCCCAAGCCGAACTCCAAGTATTCGGGTTTCCTGCGGGAAGAGCGCGACTGGATGGACAAGGTGGTGGCGCAAGGATACATCGACTCTTACCGGCGCTTGAATCCGGACAAGGAAGGCGCTTATTCCTGGTGGTCGATGCGCAGCGGGGCGCGGCAGAAGAATGTGGGCTGGCGGATCGATTATTTCTTCATCTCGCCGGACTTGCTGGACAAGATGGCTGCGGCGGAGATTCACGCGGATGTCATGGGCAGCGACCACTGTCCGATCAGCTTGACGCTGGAATTTTGAACGGCGTCTTAACGTCTGAATGAGAACGAAACAAGGCTGTTTGTACGAGACATCTGTACAAAATGTCTTGTTTCGTCTTGCGGAACACTAAATGTTCCATTCGTCGATGGTTTAGTTGTGTTTTATGCTCTGAAGCAGCCTTTCAACATCAGAACGATTGATGCTGTTGTGTGACCCAGGCCAGAACCCAATATAGTTAGGCCGTACACAAGTGTACATGAGTATATCTCTCATGATCTGAGCGAAAAAATCGGATTCAACCGGGTATCCGATCAATGTCGTACGGAAGTCCGGCTCATCCATCAGCCGTTTCACTATAGGCATAGTCCGCTCATTGTGATACCACAAAAACGACGCATATGCCTTGCGGTCAGCATCGACATATCGGTCTATTAGAACTCGACTGAAGTCAAGTTGACATAAGAAATCAAGTGCTCTGTTTTCATCGTTTGCAAAGAGCCGCAAGAAGTATTCGCTGTCTTTTATGTGAGCAAACGTCGGTTTTATCAATCCGCAGTCGTCAATCAGTTTTGATTCGGCGAGATAGGTCTCCAGATTGTAAAACCATTGCTGGCTCTCCCAATGATATGGTTCTCTTTTCATGGAATGTCTAAGATACCCAGACAACCATCCATATTTTGTTTCGCGCAGAATCAGTGCACCGAGCGCATAACACCTAATACCCAAAGCCAACAACACTTGTATTCCTATTGGGGAAGCAGAATGATTATCGTTTATGCAGTCAAAGATGTCGCGGATTACCTCCAAGAATTCATGGTGCAATTCAAGTTGATTATCTTGCACTAGCGTTGTGCCAACAGTGAACAGCTTGTCAAGTGCGGTATTAGCTGCTTCAACGGGCGACTCGTCGGAATCAGATAATAGATTCTGAATATAGGGTAAGAAATCGCGCAACAAAAGTTTTAACCTAGTTGCCTTGCCACTTTCGAGCATGACTAAAACCTGGTCTCGGAGGTCGCTCAGCGGCAAGCTCAGAAACTTTTCCAGCTCCATGTTTCCCCAAGCGAATCCGCGCGAGGTCAATTCATAGTCGATGTAGCTAATCTTTTTGATTACGCTTTCTCTGAACGTAGCATCACCTGCTATTGGCTCTCCAAATTGCAGGTCGAATATGCCTTGTATTTCCTCCGGTAGTCCGTCTTTTGAGGATAATGCGGCATCCTTTATCAGAATCGGAGCGACGACTATCTTCCTTTCAAGAGCAGTAGCAATCTCCAAAATCACATAGTCAGTTACGCCTTCGTCGCGTTGCTGGCTTTTGATCTTCAACAGTTCTTCCCAACGTGGTCCTAATATCGCTACCAGTGCATTACACCTCTCAAGTTCAACCATTATGCGCTCATCCCAATCGGAAAAGTCCGTGATACGATCAGGCGCAATGAACACATGGTCTTCACCGTAGTGATCTACAAATCGATCATAAATGCGAAAAACAAAGTCCTTTTCATCCTCTGTGCGATAACTAATGAATATCTTGGGTTTGGGCATAACCTAACCTCCATAAGTTAATTGACAAGTCTAATAACTGTCCACAACATTCACACCTCACCAACAGATGTCCTCGATGTCTATGTAATTACAGACGTGATCCGCACCTTACGTTAGATGCAGTAATCGGTATGACTCTTACTTCGCTAAATGTCAGTATCCAACCGCTACACCCACCTCAGCCCACCTCCCTGCTCTCGATCACGAATTACGGCTATAATTATAAGATGAACATCCAGGACATCCTCCGCGACAGCTATCAACGGACGCAGAAGGCGCTGGTGATGGGCACATCGCCGGCGTCGCTGGCGCGGGCGCGCGAACGAGCCTTCGTCAAAGCTCTGGCGACAGAAATTGAGGACAGTTTCGAGGGCGAAGAATTCCGGGTATTCTCGCTCTATGGACGCGGCAATCGCGCGGACTTCGGCGGCGAGCAGTTGCTCTTCGACATTGAAGTTTGCCGCGTCGCGGGCGCAAGCTCGGCGCAGCGCAAAAGGGAATCGTTTTATGTCGTTGCTGAAGCGCTTTGGCAAGTCGAATTCGATATGTCGCAGGACTGGCGGCGGGTCGTCTTCGCCATGAATCGACTCCGCTGTGGGTCTGCGGAGAACAAGTTAGTGATCGCAGCTGCGCCCGGATCTGCGCAGGACAGTTTTCTCAAGACGCTGGAACACGGTGGGGCCGGCTGCGGTGGAAAGATGTATTTGGCGACGATCCCGCATCCGCGCGACTGGGAGGACGACGAAGAAACGCTGATGATCTGGCGGTTCGCCGAGGGCGAATGGCAAGCAGTCACATAGAGGCTGCCGGGTTTCCGCTTTCGCGCGCCAATTTGGGGCACATTCGGGCAAGCTGACGTTCCGAATCTGAGGATCGCGCAAGCAAGGCCGCTTGGCGGGGAGGATAGATTCCGCCGCGCTCACACAAAATAACAAGCCTTCTGGCCGCTTGAGCGACGCGGTTTATTAAGAAAGAGAATAAGAAACTCGTTCCGGTCGCGCGGATTGCGGTTTGTTAGATTAGGAGGGCAAATGCTCAAAGTCTATCTCGCGCTTGGCTGCGCGCTGGTGGTCGTCGGATTGTCCGTCGTGGTGCAAAACAAAGATGTTTCCACCTATCGCGTTTGGTCTGCTGTGGACAGCGTGAGCGCATCGCCATCGGAGGGGGAGGCGGACATAGACGGGGCCTGGGACCTGTGGGTTAACGGCAGTCACGGCGATGCCTGCGCGCTGGCGTTGCAGAGCGAGATCGCCCGTTATCCGCAAAATATCGATATCCAACTCTATCGCGAGATTCCCTCCACAGCCAATTGCGACGGCGACGAAGCTATCTTCGAAAGGCGCTTGTCGCTCACCGGCGAATTGGTCGCCGGGCAGCCGCCCTACCTGATCATCAACAGTCAGGTTTGGGCGATTTCTTACCCGGCCGGGAAGGCCGATGGATTACCTGTGTTCGAAGCGCAGGAGTTGTTGCCGGTGCATGTCGAGCAAGCTGGTTTGGTCGCCGGCGCCGATGCGGCGGAACCCGTCGAATTGCGCATCCGAGCGGTTCAGGCGATCGGATGCGATGCGCCCGAGTTGTATTCCATGCGGGAATCAGCCGAAAGCGTATTGTTGGGCGTCTTTAATGCGATCGCCGCGGATACGGTTTGCCCGGCCATGCTGGTCCCGGTTGATGAGAAAGTGACCCTTCCTGCAACGGATGCGGGGTCAGATGCGTTATTCAAGTTGAACGCAATTCCGATCAATGAACTGGAGACGCCAGAAATGACCCCTATCGACAAAGTCTTGACCAATATCCTCGACGTAACGGTCGAGATCGAAAAATCCGACGCAACGCGCGTCAGCCTCGATGTCCAGGGCGAGCACCCGGACGGCTGCGACTTCCCGGTTATCGTCAACCAGGCCCGTCAGGGAAACAGCATCACGGTCGAGGTTTACCGCGAAGTGCCGGTCGATATGTTCTGTCCGATGATACTCAAGCCCTATCGCGATACGATCCGGCTCGAGGGCGACTTCGCGCCCGGCGAGTACATCATCAACGTCAATACCTACACGCAGACGCTGGAGATCTAGGGAAGAACAAGATGCAAAAGTTCAGAATCGTACTTTGCGCGGTATTTCTGCTTGGGGGCCTGTATGCGTCCTTTGCGCAAGAGCCAGGCAGAAGAATCGCCGTTACCGTCTACAACCAGGGCACAGCCCTGATACGCGAGCAGCGCCGTCTGACGCTGGACGAGGGCATCAACCGGATCGACTTGCGCGATGTCGCCGCCACAATTGATCCAACATCCGTAAGCTTGCATTCGTTGAGCAATCCCGACGGGACCGTCGTTTTGGAGCAGAATTACATCTACGATTTGGTCAACAGCTCGGCGCTGCTGTCCCGCTATCTTGACGAGACGATCAAGATCACAGCCGCAGACGGCACGCTTTACAGCGGAGAACTGTTGAGCGGACGCAACAGCGAAGCGATCCTGCGGACGGATTCCGGCGAAATCGTCGTTGTTCGCCTGCATGAGGCGCGTGATATTCGCTTCCCGGCCTTGCCAGAGGCCTTGATCACACGCCCGACATTGCAATGGCTGTTGAGCAGCGCCAGCGCGGGCGAGCAAGATATCGAATTGACTTATCTTGCCGAGGGCATGAATTGGAGCGCCGACTACAATCTGCTCTTGACAAGCGATCAGACCAGCTTTGATCTCAAGGGATGGGTTACGCTGAACAACCATAGCGGTCGGGCCTTCGCAGAAGCGCGGCTCCGGCTGGTCGCCGGTGACCTTAGCCGCATTCAGCCCCAGGCGAGGTTAGCCGAGGCGCGGGAAGAGATGACCTTCGATATGAGCGGCCGGGGCGGCGGTGGCCTTGCCCAGCGAGAGCTCTTCGAGTACCAGTTGTACGAGATCGAGCGGCCGGTGACTATCGGCAACAACGAAACCAAGCAGATCGAATTCGTCAAGGGAGCGAAGATCGCGGCGAACACTTTCTTCGTCTTCGACAAATCTCCTCAATTCGGGGCATACTATTCGCCAGTTGACTATCCGGAAGGCTATGGCGTTGACGACAATGATGATGTGCTGGCCTATCTCGAATTCAACACGGGCGAGGACAGCGGCCTGGGCGCGGACCTGCCGGCCGGGCGCATCCGCGTATATCAGCAGGACGCCGACGGCGCCGGATTGCTCATCGGCGAGAATTTGATCGATCACAGCCCCGAGGGCGAAGATGTGCAGATCTTGCTGGGCAAGAGTTTTGATCTGGTCGGCGAGCGCAGGCAGACAATGTACCAGACCGTGTCGCGCGATGTAGCCCGGGAAAGTTTTGAAGTCCGCCTGCGCAACCGCAAGGACGATGAATCGGTCGAGATTCGCGTGCCGGAACGGCTCTATCGCTGGAGCGATTGGGAAATCGTAGACAGCTCGCACCCATTCGAAAAGCTGGATTCTTCCACCATCGAGTTCCGCGTGGAGGTGGAGCCGGGCGCGGAGGCGGCGCTCAGCTACACGGTGCAGTACAGCTTCCCAAGCAATCGGTAGCGATTTTCGGGCGATCTGCGCGACCCAAGGCTTTGGGGAATGGTGACTCGTTGTTGAAACTGGCGCATTGAATGCGAGATTTCATGAATAAGCTGACACAGCATCATTTTCGGCAGATACGCTCCCCCTCCCTGATGCTTCGGGGAGGGGCCGGGGCAGGGGTTGTAGTGGTCCCGAAACTTGGACTCTAGCTCGAGAGACTTCGTCAATTCTCGCCCAGCTGGGCAAAGGGCGACTATATAGTCGCCCTTTGCTTTGCCCTTTCCGCTATGCTCGTACCACTTGCTGCATCCCGGAACAACCCAGCCGGAAGCGAAAAAATATTGACCGGAAAAACCTGTTTCATGGAAAACCCAAAATCCCCGAAAGCCAGTGAGCACAAGGGTTTTGTGCTGCCAAGCCGTTCATATCTTCCT
>JAPOOU010000247.1 GCA_026713245.1 Chloroflexota bacterium | reverse complement strand
ACCGCCGGTCGCCCCTACATAGCTTGTGTGTATGTTGTAGTTTGGTAGGCAAAATGGCGTCATTTTTTTGCGCATTGGCGGGCGACATGATATGTCGCCCCTACAGATCCTTGGCTTTGCGAGATTTGCATTACATTTTTTTGGTACTACTGAGAGCCATGGCAAGCCCTGGCGAAGCAGGGCGGCGAGGATGGCCCTTTTGGCAGATCAATGCGCCCTTCGCTTTGCTCGACGGCGACGTTTCTTAGGCCCTTTACGCTTTTTGCCGGATCGCGCCACTTTTGCTTCTCTATTTTGTAAGTGGGGGCGATCTATCAGCAGCGTTTGCGCGGCAGGCGGGGGGCTTTCTGGATGTGGATTCGTCCCAATTCCGATTTTCTCCAGGGCCGCCCGTATGCCGAGGCTTTGAGGCGGGCGGGGCTGCTGAGGAAGTTCAACTGCCTGGGGCGGGTTGTGCTGCGGATTATCGTCGTAGGCATAGCCGATGCGGTTGGCTTGTTCAGTTTCATTTTGAGGGTTGGGCGGCAGGTCTTCGAAACTGTCTTCGAGTTGATTGGCCTGATTGAGCAGGGTGGACAGGGCGTAGACGAGTTGACTGGCGGTACTGCCTTCGTGGTCGCCGCTCTTGATTTTCTTCATGATGTCGCAGGACGTTTCGAACATGTCCTTGAGCAGTTCGAGTTTGAGGTTGGCGAAGTAGCGGTATTGTCGGTCTTCGTAGCGGCGTCTGAGCTTGTCTTGGTCGGCGCGCCAGCCTCTTAAGGTTTTGAGCGGGATCTCGAGCAGGGGTCTGACGCAGCGGAAGTCGCCGTCGTGTAGATCGAGCAGGTTGAGAGCCTCGATTTTTGTATCGAGCGTGTAGCTTGCTTGCATGGCGGGAATCCTCCTTTGCTTGCGTTGTAGAAGGACAGTAGCATGAATGTTCTAGTAAAGGGCGACTATATGTTCACGGTTTCGGCGTAGAGTCGCGGGCTGGCGGGAGGGGCAGCGAGTCAGAAGTAGAACTAATACAGTAATGCAACTTTCGCGAAAGCAACGATCTGTAGAGGCGACATGATATGTCGCCCGAAACCACGAGTCGCAGCGGCAGCGGGCGACCAGATTGGTCGCGTAGGTCGCGTAGACACTGACCGCCGGTCGCCCCTACAAGGCTCACTTTTTGCGCGACGTACTTATATTTACTGAGACTTCCGGACAAGCGTTACAGGATATTTGCGAGGTTTTTGCCCATGATTTTGTCCATATCGGCGGCAGGGATGAAACGACAATGATGACGGAGGATCTCGATGGCGTGGCGATGGCTGAAGAACCGGCGGCAGACGGGATAATCCGAGCCCCACAGCAGGCGATCGGCCCCGTAACGCCCGTAAATGCCCTGCAGGATCGGCTGCACGTCCGCCAGGGGATAATCCCACTTGGGTCCCGTGGTGCCACTATAGAAGCCGGATACCTTGATACAGACGTTGTCGCATGTCGCCGTGGCGAGCACTTCCGCCTGCGTCTCCGGCTCAATGACCTTGGGATGACCCATGTGATGAATAAGGATCGTCAGTCGGGGGAATAGCGCCGCCAGCTTGCGAATATGCGCTTGGTGCTGCGGCAGGCAATGGATGCTGGCGATCAAGCCATAGCTCGACGCGACCTCAAAGAAAGCCATGCCGGCTTCGGAATGCAGCCAGGCGCCTTCGTCGGCGCCGTCCAGCAGATAATGCGTGAAACCGACGGGATGCCAGCGTTTGGCCGCGCGTTCCAGACGACCGGCGGCGCCATCGCTGTGATAGCTGTCCTTCCAGCGGCTGTCGACATCGACCACGTAGACAAAGCGATCTCCGTAGGCACGCGATTTGTCGTAGACATACTGATTGTTGTCGGGGTTGCCCTGGATCTCGGCGCAGACGATCAGGGCCTTGTCCACGCCGTTGCTATCCATTTCATACGCCAATTGCTCGATGCTGCCGCGGGTTTCGCGGTCGGGCGCGGCCGGATCGTATGGCCAGGTTTGCCAGGCATGGCAGTGGGAGTCAAAGATCATGATTCAGCATCCTCATAAAGTTCCTCGAGTAAAACCGCGCCGCCCGCCCGCGCTGCCGAGCGATAGGCGGCATCCAGCAATTCCACCGCGCGCCAGCCGATATGGCCGGAACAGTGGTTTTCGGCTACTCCCGTGATGACATCGGCGAAATTGTGAATGGGACCGAAGAAGTAGCGTTGTTCCGCTTCGTCGGCGTCCGCGCCGGAATCCAGGAACTCTTTTTTGCCGTCTTCGCGTTCCACATGCAGGGTGCCGGCGGTATCGTCGATATCCAGCCAGCCCTTCTCGCAGAAGATGGTCAGGCGCGTGCTTTGGCCGCCGCCGCTGACATGTCCGGTGCCGCCGAAGGCGCCCAGAGCGCCATTCTCGAACTCGACGCTGCAAGCGACCACGAGATCGACGGCCAGCCCGTGATGCGCCATGCGCGCCTGCACCTGACGGACGCGCGTCTCGGTCGCGTAGAAGAGCATGCCGGCCATGTGCGTCAATTGCAATTGACCGTGCCCGCCGCCGGAACGGACGGGATCGCCGTAAACATCGCCCGGACGATGCAGGTTGCCTATCGTTACGTTGTCGACGCCGGCCAGCAAGCGCGAAACTGGCCGCGAGAATTGCGCGTCGAGATACTGAATCGCGCCCAGTTCGCCGCTTTGGATGAGTTCGCGGGCGCGCACGGTGCAGGGTCGGTGTGTATGGTTGTAGCCCATGACGATTTGCTTGTCTTGCGCTCTGGCAAGGCGCAGCAGATGCCGGGCTTCGGTGGCGAGCAGGGTCATGGGTTTCTCGATGAAGACATGCAGTCCCGCTTCCAGGCATTGGCGCGCGGCGTCGTAATGAGCGGCGTGGCTGGTCGCCACGACAGCCGCATCAAGCTGACGTTCGCGCAACATGGTGGCGAGGTCGGTATAGGTCGAGTCCACAGCGAAATAATCCGCCGCGGCACGCGCCTTGGCTTCGTCCAGGTCGCAGATGGCTTCGACCTGGATATCGGCGCGTTTGACCAGGGCGGGCAGGTGATTGGCGGTCGCCCACCAGCCGCTGCCGACGATCGCAACGCTGGGTCTATCGCTCATCCTTATCTCCTGTAGCGGCATCTCTAGCCGTAGGTCCGCAAGGTGACGTCGACTTCGGCGGGGCCCGAGTAGGGACGGATCCAATCGACTGTGATATCCATGCCAAAGCCGGGCGCGTCGTTGGGTGTTAAGTGGCCGTCGGCTGGCATGGCCATGCCCGGGATGGGCCGCAATTCTTCCAGCGGTATCCCGGGGTCGGTGCCGAGCCAGTACTCGGCGAAGGGTGATTCCGGCATAGCCAGCGAGAAATGCTGGCCGAAGGGCGAATTGCATCCGCCGTGCAAAATCGTGGGAATGCCGGCCGCTTCCGCGATTGTGTAAATCTTGAGGGCTTCGGTCAATCCGCCGCACCAACTGATATCCGGCTGCACGACATCGACGGCGCGGTTTTCGATCAGTTGGCGGAAGGCGTGGCGCCCGTGATGATCTTCGCCGGTGGCGATGGGCATCCAGGGCACGGCGCGTTTGAGCGCGATGTGGCCTTCCAGGTCGGGCGGAATCAGCGGCTCTTCCAGCCAGCGTAAGTGATAGGGGCGCAGCCGCTCGGCCATTTGTACGGCGAAGGTCAAGTTGTAGGCCATGACCGGGTTGATCATCAGTTCGGCTCCGTCTCCGATTGTTTCGCGGGTGCTGGCGACTTTGTCTTCCATCAGGTTGAGCGCGGCGATGCCCATCTCGTAGTGGGCCTGATTGGTGAGCTTGAAGCGCTCGAAGCCTAATTCCTGCGCCCAGTCGATGTCGTCGCCGGTGGCGTAAAGCGGGATGGCGTCGCGGCTGGGCCCGCCGATGAGCCGATAGACGGGTTGACCGAGCAACTTGCCCTTCAAGTCCCAGAGCGCCAGATCGACGGCGCTGCGGGCGACATCGGCATGGCCGGCGCTGCCGACGCGCTGGGTGGCGCGCCACATCAGGTCGTTCAGGTGCTCGATGGCGAAGGGGTCGCGGCCGGTAAGAAGCGGCGCATAGATATCGTCGATGATGGCGGCGGTGGGTCGTCCGAAGTAACTGCGCCCCAGGCCCCAACTGCCATCTTCGGCTGTCACCTGCGCCCAGACCGCGCCGCCTTGATTGCCGGGATAGGAGCCGGGCTGGCCGTAAAACTCTTCGCGATATTTGCTGATGGGCATGGCGACGGGAGTCGTCTTGCTCCAGGACGGGCGGCGCGCTTCGGTCTTGGGCATCGGCCGTGGCAGATCGACATTGACCGCCCGAATTTCCTTAATCTTCATTGCCTCACCTCAAAATTCAGTCTTGATAAAAAGATGGCTCAGCGCCGCCAGCGCGGCGTCAAGTTCGCGATGATCGGCTTCGTCCAGCGGCGGGAGACCCGGCTGTCGCAGCGATGCGCTCGTCAAGATGCCGCGGCGCGCCAGGATCTCTTTGACGAGCGGAAGGCGCAGTTGCTGGGTCAGCAAGATCAGCGGCGCGATCTGGTTGAAGATGTCGCGAGCCCGAGTCTTGTCGCCGGCTTGCCAGGCGCGCCAGATCTGTACATGGATGTCGACGATGTCTACCGCGGGCATGAAGCCGGTAGCGCCGCGATCGAGCTCCGACATCATCCAGCGGCAGAATCCGCCGCCGAATATGCCCCAACAGCCGGGAATGCGCGCCGCGACAAGCTCGCTGATGTGGTGGGCGCTGGGGTCCATTTCTTCTTTTATGTAGTTGATATGCGCTACCTCGGCCAGCAGTCGCTTGAGAAAGGCGATAGTCATGCCCGGTCCCTGGGGCGCGTGCTGGATGATCACCGGGATCCGGGCCGCCTCGGCGATGCGCTTGAAATAAGCGAAGATTTGCTCGGGCGATGCAACGGCGACATAGGGCGGCATGGCGATGACGGCGTCGGCGCCGACATGCGCGGCATGCGCGGCTTGCTCAACGGCGATTGCCGCCGAGGCGCCGGCGACGCCGGCGATGATCGGTATGCGACCGGCGCCATGCTTGACGATGAAGGCCACCAGATCTCGCCTTTCGTTGTCGGAAAGGAACATGAACTCGCTGCCCAATACCGGGAAGACAAGCCCGTGCGCGCCGGCGCGAATGCAGAATTCGATCTGCCGTTCCATGCTCGGCAAGTCAAAGTCGCCGTCGTCGGTGAGCGCCGTTTGTACCACCGGCAGGATGCCGGCCAGTCGATCATTCATCTTGTATTGGCTCCTCGCATAAGCAGCGGACGATCCCCTTCAGCATTCCAGTCATTGCGCAACAGCCGCGGACTCGGCATATTGCTCGTCGTACAAAATACAGCGGGCGCGATGATCCCGGTCGATTTGGATCTCTTTGGGCGAAACCAGATCGCAGACGCCGGGCTGAAAACTGTCGCAGCGCGGATGGAACAGGCAGCCGGAGGGGCGATGCAGCGGATTGGGGATGGCGCCCGCGATCGATTGCAGCCGCTGCCCGCGCCCGGCGCCGGTCTGTGGTATCGAATTGAGCAAGGCCCGGGTATAGGGATGTTTTGGGTCCTCGAATAGCCTGATGACGTCGGTCGATTCCACGACTTCTCCCAGGTACATGACCTCGACGCGGTCGGCGAATTGCGAGACCACGCTCAGGTCGTGGGTGATGAAGAGAATCGCCATATTGAATTCACGCTGCAGGTCATAGAGCAGGCGCAGGATCTGCGCTTGCGTCGTCACATCCAACGCGGTAGTCGGCTCATCGGCGATCAGCAATTGCGGTCGGCAGGAGAGCGCCATGGCAATCATGGCGCGCTGGAGCATACCGCCGCTCAATTGATGCGGGTAGCGGTGGATGATGCGCGACGGGCGCGGCATGCCAACCCGATTTAGAATGTCGAGGGTTTGCGCTGTCGCGCCGGCTCGGTCGACGCCTTGGTGCAAAATAATGGCTTCGTTGATTTGATTGCCGATGGTATGCACCGGGCTGAAGGTGGCCATCGGTTCCTGGAAGATCATGGCAATGTCCGCGCCGCGGATCGCGCGAATCTCGGCGCCTTTCGCTTCCAGCGCCGTTAACTCAATCTTGCGTTCGTCGCGATAATAATTGACCCGTCCCTCGACGATGCGGCCCGGCGCCGGAACGATGCGCAGGATGGCCCGGGCCATCACCGACTTGCCGCAGCCGCTCTCGCCCACGATGGCGACGGTTTCGCCGCGCTTGATCTCGAAAGAGACATCGCGAACCGCCTCGACGACGCCTTCGTCGGTGGCAAAGTGCACTTTGAGGTTCTTGACTTCTAGCAAAGGTTCCATGGTCATCCCGGTCATGCGGTCGCCGCCGGTTCCGATAGTCCCGAAAGATTGAGTTCGCCGGCGAAATGGCAGCGGGCACGGTGGCGTGGCGCGGTCGGCATCATCGCCGGCGTCTCGTGGCGGCAGCGATCCTCGGCGAAGCGACAGCGCGGATGAAAGACGCAGCCCGACGGCGTATTGGCCGGGTCGGCGACATCTCCTTCCAGCGGCACGGGGAGTTGCCGCAAGCGCGGATTCAATTGCGGGATCGCCGCGCGCAGGGCAGCGGTGTAGGGATGATGCGGGTCCTTGAAAATGGTGGCGGTATCGGCCGTCTCGACGATTTTGCCGACGTACATGACGGCGACGCGCTCGCAGATATAATCGACCACGCTGAGATCGTGGGCGATGAAGAGATAGCTGTAGCGGAATTCCGCTTGCAGGTCGCGCAGCAAGTTGAGGATCTGCGCCTGTACCGATACATCGAGCGCGGACACCGGTTCGTCGCAGATGATCAAACGCGGGTTGAGGGCCAGCGCGCGGGCGATGCCGATACGCTGGCGCTGACCGCCGCTGAAGGCATGTGGATAGCGCGACATGTGCTCTGGCCGCAGCCCGACGGATTCCAGCAGATGAGCCACGCGATCTTCGAGATCCTTGCCGCGGCAGATCCGATAGTTGCGCATCGGTTCGCCGATAATCTGGCGCAAGGTCATGCGCGGGTTCAGTGACGAAAAGGGGTCTTGGAAGATCATCTGGATATCGCGGCGATAAGGCAGCATGTCCGGTTCGGGAATGCTGGCCAGGTCTACCGCGCCGCCCTGCGCATCGTATAGCAGGATTTGGCCGGCTGTCGGTTTGTAGGCGCGGACGATGCAGCGCGAAACGGTCGATTTGCCACAGCCGCTTTCGCCGACCAGCCCCACGACTTCGCCTTCGCCGATGGTCAGGCTGACATCGTCGACGGCTTTTACGTGGCCGACAGTCCGCCCCATGATGCCCCGCTTGATGGGAAAGTGCATCTTGAGGTTTTTGATTTCCAGCAGCGGCTTGGGTGTGGGCATGGTTCAAGTCATTCCGTTTAAGCGTAGGGATCGGCGGCATCGCGCAAGCCATCGCCGACAAAGTTAAAGGCCAGCACCGTGACAATGATGGGTGCCACCGGCAACAGCAGCCAGGGCGTCAAGGCGATGGCGTTGAGATTCTGTGTGCCGTCGAGCAAGGTGCCCCAACTGATAGTCGGCGGGCGCAAGCCCAAGCCCAAAAAACTGAGCGCCGTTTCGCTGAGAATCATGATCGGCAGCGCCAGCGTCAGCGCGGCGATGAGATGACTGATGAATGAAGGCACCATGTGCCGATAGATAATACGGAAGCGCGACGTGCCGATAGTGCGCGCGGCCAGGATGAAATCTTCGTTGCGCAGCGACATGAACTTGCCGCGGACGACGCGGGCCACCTCGGTCCAGCCGATGAAGGACAAGATAATCGTTATGCCAAAGTACATCTGTAGTTGGGTCAAGTTGCGGGGCAGGGCGGCGCTGAGCGTGAGCCAGAGCGGGATGGTCGGGATAGACCGCAAGACCTCGATCAGGCGTTGAATCGCGACATCCAGCCAGCCGCCGTAATAGCCCGAGACGCCGCCGAGCAATATGCCCAGTATCAAGCTCAGGAAGACGCCGACCAAGCCCACACTCAGCGAGACTTGCCCGCCGTAAATGACCCGTGAGAGCATGTCGCGCCCGAGCAGATCCGTACCCAGGAGGAAGAGCGGTAGATCCGGATCGTCAGTGCCGATAAAATGAATATCACTTTCGATTAGGCCAAGAATCAAGTACGGGTCCCCGCGGACGAAAAAGCGCAGCTGATAGCGGTCGCCGGCGCTGACGCGGTAGAACTTGCGCAGGGTCTTTGGATCGCGCTCGCCGACGTAACCGTAGACGATGGGCGGAAAATGGAATCCGGCGTCATCAAAGAAGACCAGCGGCTGCGGCGGCGCCTGGGCGAATTGCGCGTCGACGCGCCCGGGGTCGCGCGGGGCGAAGAAGCCGGCAAAGAGCGCGACAAAGTAGAAAAGCAGCAGGACTGCCAGGCTGATCATGGCCGCGCGGTGCTTGCGAAAGCGCCACCAGATCAACTGCGACTGCGAAGCGGTCAGTTGGCGCTCGTCGGCTTTTTTCAGCGCTTCTTCGCTCACAGGTCGAGATCGTAACAAGGTCTGCCTACTCCTGTTTTTGTAGCCCGCGTCGCTCATGCGACGAGAGGGCTTGCTTTTTTTCGTGAACGCGGCAGACTTTTTCGCTGCCGGCGAGCGGCTCAATCGAGGCGAATCCGCGGATCCACCAGCACCAGCAGAATATCGGAAACCAGGGTGCTCACGAGTGTGAACAGGCTCAGCATCAGCAAGAAACTGCCGGCCAGGAACATATCTTGTTCCAGCAGGGCGTCCAGCATGAGCGGTCCTGTCGTCGGCAAGTTGAGCACGACCGAGACGATGGTTGCTCCCGAGATCATCCCGGGCAAGATGGTCGCCAGCGAGCTGATGAAGGGGTTCAAGGCCACGCGCACCGGGTACTTCCAGATCAGGCGGCGCTCGCGCAGGCCTTTAGCGCGCGCCGCTTCGACATAGGGCTTGTTCAATTCATCCAGCAGGTTGGCGCGCATGGTGCGGATCAATCCGGCTGTTCCCGCCGTGCCCAGCACGACGATCGGCACCCACAAGTGCGACAGGAAGTCGATGAACTTCTCGATGCTCCAGGGGGCGTCGCGGAACTCGCTGGAGAACAAGCCGCCCATGGATACCCCGAATACGGAAAAGCCGATCCACATCAAAACCAGCGCCAGCAGGAAATTCGGGATCGCCAGCCCGATAAACCCGAGAAAGCTGAAAAAGTAATCAAAGAGCGAATACTGATTGGTGGCGGAATAGATGGCGATAGGGAAAGCCAGGGCCCAGGTAAAAAGTAGCGAGCCGAGGGAAATGGCAAGTGTCCAGCCCAGCCGGCTCCAGATCAGTTCAGAGACCGGCCGGTTCCAGTTGAAGGACCGTCCAAAATCGCCCTCGGTGACAATGTTGCTAATCCAGCGCGTGTATTGCGACAGAAAAGGTTGATCCAGCGCATAGCGCTCGCGCAGGAGCGCCTCGGTTTCCGCATCGACCGACGAGCCGCTTTCTTGCATCCTGAGAATCAGCGTATCGAGATAATCACCCGGCGGCAACTGGATCAAGAAAAACACCAGGATCGAGATGAAGAGCAGGGTCGGTATGAAGAGCAGGATACGGCGTAGAATAAAGCCCAGCATAAGGCAAATTTCGCTAGCCAGCTATGGATATGCAAAAGTGAGTAGTACCAAGTTAGTCCTGCGAATTTAACCCCCTCTAGGTCTCACCCATTGCAATGGGGGAGATTTGCTCGCGCCGTGTGAACTCCCCTTCCTTGATGCTTTGGGTCGCGTAGACACTGACCTTCGGGAAGGGGCCGGGGGATGGGTTAGGCTGACGCAAATTTCCCATTATTTTCTTGGTACTACTTAGAAAGTCCGCGTGGGTTTCGAAACTCCCCACGCGGACTCGTCGTAATGATCTATTCAGCGAAATACCATTGTTCGGGATGGTGCGGTCCCCAAACCCAGAATTCGACGCTGACGATGTCCTCCGGTCCCGGGACGTTGCGCAAGTCCTTATGGAAGACGATGGGCCGCGGCATCAAGCCTACCGTGCCGATCACCCAGAGGTTTTCGGCGTTGGTGCGCATGATTTCCCGGCCGAGCTCGAGATAGCGCTCGGTGCCGCGCGGCACTTGCATCCATTCATCGACCGCTTCGTACAGACGCTGAACGACCTCGGGCGGTTCATCGCCCTGTTCCCCGCCGGATTCGTACCATTGGTACCAGCGCAGACCGCCGATGGGCGTTGTCGGCCAGTGGAAGGGCGGGCGATAGCGAATTGGCGCGTTGTTGCGGCTGAAGACCTCGGAAGAGCCGCCGATGGCCCAGGAGCCCATATCGATGTCATTGGCGCGCAGACGTTCGCGGAAGAGCGTGCCGTCAATGGGATCCAGCAAGAGATCCACGCCGACCTCGGCCCAGTAGGCTTTGATCAGCTCAACCAGCTCCGTCCGCCAGGGGCCGCTGCCAAAGGGCGCGCTGAAGGTAATCTGGAGCGGCGCGCCATCTGAACGCAAACGCCAACCATCGTCGCCGCGCTCCAGGCCCATCTCGTCCAGCAGGGCGTTGGCGCCAGCGACATCGTATTCAATGGCGTTCTCGTCGATGCCGTCTTCATAGAAAGTAGCCGATGGATCGAAGATCGGCTGCCGCGGTTTGCCCTGGCCGAGGAAGACCAGTTCTTGTACTTCGGCGCGGTTGATGGCGATGGACAGCGCCCGGCGGAAGCGGATATCGTTGAAGATCTCGCGCAGAACCGGATCATTGTGCGTGAAATTGAGGACCATGCCGAACTCCGACGCCCGCAGATCGGGGTGCAAG
Organism: Chloroflexota bacterium; assembly: GCA_026713245.1. Taxonomy (GTDB): domain Bacteria; phylum Chloroflexota; class Anaerolineae; order Aggregatilineales; family Phototrophicaceae; genus UBA6055. Next base: position 26,386 of record JAPOOU010000247.1, on the reverse strand, counting down.
TTCACCACATAGCCATTGGCCTCGGCGTTTTCCGCCAGCAGCGGAAACTCGGAAATGTTGCGTCCAAAGCCCGCGTGCGTGATGTCTCCGGATACGATCCTGGCTACCATGATCTCGGTACTGGGCGCGGTGAGCCGCAGGAAGTAATCTGCGTATGGCAACTGATTGCCTTCGGGATCGACCACGTGATAGTAGGGATTCCTGACGAAGGTATAGTTGTTTTCCGAATCGGTGCTCTCATAAATCCAGGCGCTCAGCACCGGCAAGTCGGGATCCTGAACCGAGAAGTAGGGATCGGCCGCGGTCCCGCCCAGCAGCTTGGCTTCAAAGAGCTCGTGCCAGAAATCGTAGCCCGCTTCCTGCGCCAGATCATCCGCGTTTTCGTTGTAATCAATGTGGAACTGGCTCAAGAAGTGCTTGGGCAAGAAGGGACGGAAATCGGTGATGGTATCCAAAACGCGCACGAAGGGCTCGGGATAGTGGAAGACGAAATTGTAGTCGTCGATGACCTCCAGATCGGCGTGCTGCCCGCTGGCCAGGATACCGTTGTCGGTATTTGCCAGGAAGACATCGTCGTTCTTGACCACGGCGTCATACCAGAATTGCACGTCCGCGGTGGTCAGCGGCGCGCCATCGGACCAGCGATGCCCCTCGCGCAGCTTCACGGTGAAAGTCAGGGCGTCGTCGCTGAGCGCGTAGGATTCCACGATATCGGGCACGATATTGAAGTTGAAGTCGAATTGCGCGACGTTGGCGTTCAAGACCGAGCAAGTTTCCGGATCGCAAGCGACTTCGTCGTTCCAGATGCCGATGATGGTACCGCCGTAGGCGCCGATGTCGCCGCGCGCCTCCTGGACATAGGGCTGGGCGGGCAAGCGCTCGTCGACCGGGGGCAATTCGCCGGCGGCAACCTGTTCCGCCAGCATCGGCGCTTCGGAATACCCGGACTGCGCAAGGAGCGCGCCGCCGGTTATGCAGATGGCGAAGGCAAATACCAGCAAAATGAGAAGCGTTCTTTTCATGATCTTTTCCTCCCGTTGACTCCTAAACAGCGATTCAATTTGACTCGCGTTACTTGTTTGTCCAGATTGCCTTCCTCCTTCCCTTTTAAGAAAGTTGCCAGTTCCCGCTGCTAGGCGGTTTCCCTTAACAGAAGTTTTGCCGGTATATCCAGCGTGCGGCCCTCCATAGGCGCGTCCTGCCCCAGGCGAGAAAGCATTAACTGAGCCGCGACAGGCAGGCTCCAGGATTCAGGTCCGATCGTCGTCAATTGAGGCGTGGTGATCGCTGTCTCCGATGTATTGCCAAAGCCGATTATTGCAACCTGTCCGGGAATCTGTAGATCGTGATCCTTGACAGCGTTCAGGGCGCCCTCCGCGGTTCGGTCAGAGATCGCCAGTACCGCTGTCGGCGGATGATCCAGGGCCAACAACGATGCCATGGCCTCGTAGGCGGAGCGCCCGTCCGGCACCCGATTGCGCTGCAGGGCGGGGTCGATTTCCGCGCCGTATCGCAGCATGATGCGCAGGTAAGTTTCCACGCGATCCACATGGTTGAGATTGCTCTCGTCCCAGATAATCGCGATACGCGAGTGACCGGCCCGCAGCAGGTGACGCACCGCCGCTTCTTGCGATTCCGAGGCATCGGAGCGGATCACGTCAAATCCCTGCGAATTGATCTTGCGACTTGTCAGCATCGATCCCGCCACGACTGCGATGCCCAAGGCGGAAAGTTCGTTAAAGTGGCTTTCGTTCAAGTAAAAGTTGCTGAAGAAAATGACGCCGTCGGCAAATCCCTGAAGCAGTTGCCGGTAAATGCGATATTCCCGTTCCGCGGTGCCGGCAAAGCAAGAGACGAGAAAATAACCATGGGTTTCAAAGACCTCGTCGACGGAGTTGTATAACAAATTGTTGATCGGCGCGCCCGCCACCGGCAGCACCAGGCAAATGCGATCGGACTTCCCGCGGCGCAAATCGCGCGCGGCGGCATTTGGCAGGTAATTCAGTTCCTTTGCCGCGGCCAGGACGACTTTCTTCGTCGCCTCGGGGATTCTGCTGCGCCCATTTTTGCGGCCACTCATGACATAAGAAACGGTGGCGACCGAAACGCCAGCTTTTCTCGCGACATCTTCTTGAGTGGATTTGGATTGCATTTTTGCTGTCCTGGGCTTCAAGAAAGCGACTATTGATTTGGGCCTGCGCTGACTGTTTACTCCCGTTCGCCAGCTTCTTGATCGTAATGAAGACTTCCATGGGTTATTCGATTAACCATACCGTAACACATTTGTCAAATCTGGTCAAAGAATCCAGAATTGAAGGCCTGTTCGGGCGCAGGCGCTGCGAATCGCGGCTGATGAGGTCGCGGGCTACTGGCAATGGCTCAAAAGTCGTTGACGCCGCGCAGACTTAGCTTATCGGCAAAGTGGCAAGCGGCGTAATGCCCCGGCTCTACCTCTTGCAGCGGCGGCTCCTCGTGGGTGCAGAGCGCTTCGGCATATGGGCAGCGCGGATGAAAATAGCAGCCCGTTGGCGGATTGGCGGGGTCCGGCAATTCGCCTTTTATCGGCACGCGTGTTTTGGCGGTAGTTGGATCGGGCCGCGGGATGCTGGAAAGCAGCGCTTCGGTATAGGGATGCTTGGGGTTGTGATAGAGACGATGCGTGTTGGTATGTTCGACCAGTTTGCCGACGTACATGACGGCGACGAAATCGCTGATGTGCTCCACGACGCTCAGATCATGGGCGATGAAGAGATAGGACAAGGAGAATTCATCTTGCAAGTCTTGCAGCAGGTTCAGTGTCTGCGCTTGAATCGAGACATCCAGCGCCGATGTCGGTTCGTCGGCGACAATGAATTGCGGGTTCAATGCCAGGGCGCGCGCGATGCCGATGCGCTGACGCTGGCCGCCGCTGAAGGCGTGGGGAAAACGCCGCATGTATTCCGGACGCAAGCCGACGTGATTGAGCAATTCGGCGACGCGGTCGACCAATTCCTGGCCCTTGGCTTGTTTGTAGACAAGCAGCGGTTCGCCAATCAAGTCAAGAAGGGTCATGCGCGGATTGAGCGAGGAATTGGGATCCTGAAAGACCATTTGCATATTACGCCGCACCTGGTAAAGCGTGTCCTTGTCGGCTGTCGCGAGGTCCACAGCGCCCAATTGCCGATCGTGGAAGACGACCTTGCCGCCGGTTGGCTCCAGGCCGCGCATGATGGTGTGCGCGGCAGTCGTCTTGCCACAGCCGCTTTCGCCGACCAAACCCAGTGTCGTCCGTTCCGGGATACTAAAAGTCACATCATCGACCGCTTTAACATGACCGACGACGCGCCGCAGCAATCCCGCAGTGATCGGAAAATATTTCTTGAGGTTTTGTACTTCGAGCACGACGCGCCCCTCATCCGTCATGGCTGGCGCCTCCGTCTCGGTAGATTTTGGCTCGGCTGGATACATGGTCCCGGATCCGCGTAGAGCAATCACTCGAATGCGCATGGGTGGAATCGAGCGGGATGAGATTCATCAACTCAGCCATAGAGTCACCCCTCTCCAACGCTTTGGGGAGGGGCCGGGGGTGGGGTAGATGAATAGCCGGCGCCTCCGTCCTCGTACAAGAAGCAACTCACCCAATGCCCGGGCCTGGATTGCTTCAGTTGCGGGGGCTTTGTGTCGCAAGTGCCCGGCATGAAGCTCGCGCAGCGCGGATGGAATGGACATCCGGTCGGTATGTTTCGCGGCGATGGCACCATGCCGCGGATGGTCTCGAGCCGCCCTTCGGCCTTCTGCCCAACTTTGGGAATCGATTGCATCAAGGCTTTTGTATAAGGGTGTTGGGGATCGTTGAAGAGCGACTCGATATCGCTTTGCTCCACGACCTTGCCCAGGTACATGACGGCCACTTCCTCCGCCATTTCTGCGATGACGCCCAGGTCGTGGGTGATGAACATGATAGCCATGCCCAATTCGTCCTGCAATTCTCGCATTAGTTCCAGGATCTGCGCTTCGGTCGTGACGTCGAGAGCGGTTGTCGGCTCGTCGGCGATCAGCAGCTTGGGGCGACAGGATAAGGCCATGGCGATCACCACGCGCTGGCGCATCCCGCCGGAAAGCTGGTGCGGGTACTTCTTGATCATCTCGCGCGGCTGTGGCATGCGGACTTTGTCGAGCGTCTCGATGGCGATCTTGCGCGCTTCCGCTTTGCTGACATCTTGATGATAGAGAATGGCTTCCATGATCTGGTTGCCGACGGTGAAGAGCGGATCAAGCGATGTCATCGGTTCCTGGAAGACCATGGCGATTTCCGAACCGCGCATCTGCCGCATCTCTTCGCTGGTGGCATCAATCTGGGCGAGGTCGTCTCCATTAACCGTGTCGCGGCCATAATAACGGATTTGGCCGGCGACGATCTCCCCCGGCGGGCGCACCAGGCGCAGGATGGAGAAGCCGGTTACCGATTTGCCGCAACCGCTCTCGCCGAGTACGCCGAGCGTACCGCCGCGTTTGATCTGCAGGCTGACGCCGTCGACGGCCGGCACGACGCCCTGCTCGGTGAAAAAATGCGTCTTGAGGTCCTTGACTTCAAGTATGTAGGGATTCGCGGGCATGTCAGTTAATTCGCGAAGGGATCGGCGGCATCGCGTAGCCCGTCGCCCAGGAAGTTAAAGGAAATGATGCTGGCGACCACGAAGAGCGCCGGTGTCAAGAGCCAGGGCTGTTGAATAAGGACGCGAGTGTGCTGGGCCTGGTTGAGCAGCAAACCCCAACTGGTCATGGGCGGCTGGATGCCCAGACCGAGGAAACTGAGCGCGGTTTCGCCCAGGATCATGGCGGGAATGGAAATCGTGGCTATGACGAGGATATGGCTCAAGGTATTGGGCAGCAAGTGCCTGGTGATGATGCGCCAATCCGAGGCGCTGGCGTAACGGGCGGCGATGACGTAGTCCTCCTCGCGCAGGGCGTAGACCATGCCTCGGACCTGGCGCGACAAACCGCCCCAGTTCACCAGCGACAGTACGATTGAGATGGCGAAGAAGCGCTGCACCGATGACCAGGTTGGTGGAATCAGCGCCGCCAAAGCCAGCCAGAGCGGAATCTGGGGGAAAGAGATCAGGACTTCGATCATGCGCTGCGTCACATTATCAAAGAGGCCCCCGAAGTAGCCGCCGGCGATGCCGATGAGTGTGCCGAAAATCAAGCTCAAGCTGACGCCGACCAAGCCGACCGTGAGCGAGACTTGGGCGCCGAAGAAGATGCGGGAAAAGAGATCGCGGCCTTGCTTGTCGGTGCCTAGCAGGAATACCTTGGCCGGTTCATCGACATGGAAGAGATGAAGGTCCGATTCGATGAAGCCGAGGATGGTGTAGGGCGTACCGCGCGCGAAGAAGTGCAGATAGTGTTTCACGTCGGTGTTGGGCGTTTGGACGCGCTTGAATGTCGCGGGATCGACTTTCGATTCCATCGCGTAGACAAAGGGGCGGAAGCTGAAGTTTCCCCCTTCGTCGACGAAGCGCGGCAGCAATGGCGGCGATGCCGGGAATTTCTCGTGGGTCTCGCGCAAGCCATAAGGACCGATGAAACCGGCGAAGACAGCCGCGAGGTACATGAATACAAGAACGACGCTGCCGATGAGCGCGAGGCGGTTGCGTTTGAAGCGCAGCCACATCAAGCGGCGGACGGACATGACGTCGATCTCGACGCTCTCCAGGTCGGCGTAAGCGATATGGTCGTGCGGAATCTCAGGCGCATGCATCGCTAATTCGCTCGCCTCATTCGTAGCGGATGCGCGGGTCCATCCACGCCAATAGGATATCCGCCAATAGCGTACCCATAAGAACCAGAACACCGATGAGAATAAGAATTGTGCCGGCCAGATAAACATCTTGCTGCAGGGTGGCGTTGAGATAGACGGTCTGGATGGTGGGCAGTTCAAGCACGATGCTGGTGATGGTGAAGCCGTTGATCAGCCAGGCCAGGGTTTGCCCCAGCGCCGCGATCAGCGGGTGCAGCGAGTTTTTGACGGCATGCTTCCAAATAATGACGCGCTCCGGCACACCCTTTGCGCGCAGGGTTACGATGTAATTGCGGCCAAGTTGGTCGAGCAGGTTGCCGCGCATGACACGCATGACCCAGGCGGTGCCGGTGATGACGACGGCGAACACGGGTATGAACATATGTTTCAGCAAGTCGAGCAGCTTGGCCGTCGACCAGGGCTGATCGAGAAATTCGACTGATTGCAAACCCGTCAGCACCTCGCCAGTCAGCTGCCAGCCGAGGATGAGAAAGGCCAGGGCCAAGAGAAAGTCGGGCAGGCCCAAGCCGACGAAGGTGACGGTGGTCAGGAAGTTGTCGGTTTTGGAGTATTGATGGGTGGCGGAGTAGACGCCGAGCGGGATGCCGATGCCCCAGGAGATGGCGAAGGTCGCCAGCGAGATGGTGAGTGTGAGGCCGATGCGGTCGCTAAGGATGTCGCGGACGGGGCGGCGCAGGTCGAAGGAATCGCCAAAGTCGCCCTGGGCGAATCGTCCCAGCCAGGTAAGGAAGCGCTCAAGTACTGGGCGATCCAGGGCGAGGAATTCGCGGAGTTGGTCTTCGATTCTCGCCGCCTCGGTGTTGCCATGCCCGTATTCGCGGATGATGTAACTGGTTACGTAGTCACCCTCCGGCGCTTCCATGACCATAAAGCCGAAGATGGTGATAAGCAGCAGCGTCGGCAGGAGGGCGACTACGCGGCGCAGGATGTATCTGCCCATGGCGAGTTAGCTTTCAGTCCGTCCCCTCACCCCCGGCCCCCTCTCCCACAAGGGGAGAGGGGGAGAATGCTTGATTGGGAACGACAGGCTAGCCGTCCTGATCGAAGAAGAACTGTTCCGGATCGGCGGTGCCGGGGAAGGCCAAGTCCCAGCCGGCCACCAAGCCGAAGTCTGGGACATTGCGGAAGTTGTTCTTCACGATGACCGGGCTGGGATGTTCACCAATGGTGCCAATGGTGATGGGACCTTCGTCGATATGGATCTGATAGGCTTCCAGCAGTCTGGCGCTGCGCTCGGCGGGATCGACGATGCTGATCAGCTCGGTGTAGGCATCCTGAAGCTGTTCGAGCATGGAGCCCGGACGCGGCGCCACGCCACGTTCGCCACCGGAATTGTAATAGTCGCCGATTCTGGCGCCACCAACGGAATAGGTCACGCCTTCGATCGGCGTCCACACGGTGGCCGCCGAGACCAAGCCCCAGGCGGCGGCGCTGCCCCAGGCGCGAATCATGATCTCGCCCGCCAGGGCGCGCGCGTCTACGACTTCCCAGGCGATGATGTTGAGCACGGTCTTCAAACCGACGGCATCCCAATCTTCTTTGACCAAGTCCATGCGGTCGATGGAACCGGTGTCGGCGGCGGGAATATCGACGATGAGTTCCAGGGCCGTGCCATCGGGCCGATCGCGCCAGCCATCGCCGTCGGCGTCTACGACGCCGATGCCATCAAGCAGGGAGCCGGCTAATTCGGGATCGTAACTGGCGTAGGAAGCAGCCCATGTCTGATAGAATTCCTGGCCCTCCGGCGTCTGGAATTCCGGGCTTTCCGCGCTCAAGGAGAATTGGCGCGCGGTCGCGAGGCCGAGCGATGTGATTTCGTTGATGCGGTCGCGGTTGATGGCGTGGGACATGGCTTGGCGGAATTCTTTGGTGTACATCAGATCAAGGATGTCTTCATCCGGATAGTCGTACATGGGAATGATCCAGGGCCAGGCGTAGTCCCCGCGGCTCCACATAATGACGCGGTAGTCGCCCGCTTCCTGATTTTCCAGCACGAGCGGCACATCCAGCAGGTCCACATCGCGGACTTGCATATCCAGTTCCCCGGCGATGCCCTTGAGGGCAACCAGCTCGGTAGCGCTTCCCTGGGGAATCTCGATATCCAGTCGGTCAATATACGGCAACTGGTTGCCTTCGGTGTCGACCTTCCAGTAGTAGGGATTCCGTTCCAACACCAGCCGCTGGCTGGGGGCATAATCCACGACCATCCAGGCTGAGAGTGTTGGTTTGTCCGGATAGTGCATACGGCTGCCGAAGTTGTAGCGGTTGACCAGCTCGGTGGCGTCCTCGGCGTCGCTATATGCGGGGTGGAATTGCCGCATATAGTGTTCTGGAACGATGTGAATCGACGAATGGTAGGCGCCGCGAGATTTGTACTCCATAAACAGCGGGTTGGAGTGCGGGAAGCTGAAATTCAGCGTGTAGTCGTCGACCTTTTCCACTGACATCAGCTCGCCGCGGACGGTGGTGCCGAAGGGCGCGTTCACCGGCACGTCTTCATCGAGCACCATATCGTTCCACCAGAATAGATAGTCGTCCACGGTCATCGGATCGCCGTCCGACCATTTGATGCCTTGGCGGAAGTTGGCCGTCAATTCGGTGGCGTCGTCGTTCCATTCCCAACTGGTGACGATATTGGGACGGAAGCCATTGACATCGCGGTTCCATTTCAAGAATGGTTCCACGCCGATAGTCATTTGTGTCCAGCCGTTGCTGTCGTTATTGTCGACCAGGCGCCATGTGCCGCCGTACTGGCCGATTTCCTCGACCGGCTCGACCACCAGTGGTTCGTCGGGCAGGCGCTCATCGACGGGCGGGAGTTCGCCGGCGGCGACCATCTCCGCCAATGACGGCGCTTCGCTGTACATGTCCTGGCCGGTGACGAAACCCACAGTCACAAGCAGGGACAGCATAGCAAATAGAATCAAAGTTCTCCTGTACATGCTTTTATCCTTTAGTCTATTGAAACAAATACAGACACAATACAGTGTAGCGCAAGTGAATATAATCCTGCAAAAACGGAGCGGCGCATGCCAGGGTAATCGCTTCAACCCGATGGCGACGGGCATAGTTATAAACTGGACAGAGATTAACCTCCGGGGGCGCAGGCCAAATCGCGCCGTAACTTCAGGCGCGGCAACTAGGGCGCAGCAGCACCTTGCCGGTCAAACCGCGGCTGAATAGATCAAAGGCGGTATCGGCTTCGCTCAGCGGGAACTGATGCGTGATCAACTTGCCGATATCCAGCCCGTTTCGATAGAGCGCCAGCATGTCATGAAAATCGTGAAAATGGTAGTACCAGCAGCCGATAGCGGTGATATCGCGCCGGATGAAATCGCGGCTGGGCGCCAGCACGGCCTGGTTTAACTCGCCGTTAAAGACGACCGTGCCACCCTTGCGCGCCGCCAGGAAAGCGTCGGCCACCGCTTCGGCGCGTCCAGCGCACATGATCGCGACATCGGCGCCGATGCCGCCGGTCAGGTCCCGTATGCGCTCGATGAGCGTATCATCCGATTTGACAACGACATCGGCGCCCAGTTGCTTCGCCAGCTTCAAGCGATAGTCGACGATATCGACGCCGATGACGCGCCGGCCGATGTGGGACTGTAGCAGCACGTTGCCCAAGCCGATCGGTCCCAGTCCGATGACGGCGACGGTTTGGATTCCGGCATCTCTTGTCCGTTTATACGTGTGGTAGGGCAGTCCCATGCCGTCGCCGGTGAGCAGCGCCGCATCCTCCCAGGGCAGATCATCGGGCAGGATATTGCAGGCGCGGGCCGGGATGACAAACTGCTCGGCGTGCATCTGGCTGTAGCTCCTGTTGTTGTCGCACCAGGTGTAGCGCCCGGCATCGCATTGCCGACAGTCGCCACAGCCCACTACCGCGCTGACGCCGACGCGCTGCCCGACCGCGACGTTGCTGACGCCGTCGCCCAAGACCGCGACCAGGCCGACCGCTTCGTGACCGCCGTTGCCGCCGGCCACGCCATCGCCGCGGTAGCGATACATTTCGCTGCCACAGATCGCCGACGCCGCCGTTTCTATGATCACTTGTCCAGCTTGTGGCGGGGGCGCTTCTCGCACAAGCACGCGTACTTTCGAATCGCCCGCCATTTCGAGTGTCTTCATGATACGGTTCCTTTGCCGCGGCCTGTCCGTTTACTTGGCGCGGCCTTCAGTTGACCGCTTCCCAGTCGAGAATGACCTTGCCCGATTGCCCGCTCCGCATGACCGAAAAGCCTTTTTCAAAGTCGCTGGCTGGGTAGCGATGCGTGATGATCGGCGCCAGGTCCAGGCCCTCCTCAATGATTGCCAGCATCTTGTACCAGGTATCAAACATCTCGCGTCCATAGATGGCTTTGATGGTCAGCGCTTTGAAAATGATCTTGGTCCAGTCCACTTCTGTGCGCCCCGGCGGGATGCCGACCATGCCGATGACGCCGCCCATGATCATGGTATCGACCATTTGCTCAAAAGCCTGCGGACTGCCGCTCATTTCCAGCCCGATATCAAAGCCTTCGCGCATCCCGAGTTCCGTCATGACATCGCGCAGATCTTCTTCCAGCACGTTAACGGTCCGTACATCGGTGACCTTCTGCGCCAGCGCCAGACGATAGGGGTTGATATCGGTAAGCACGACATGACGAGCCTTGGCGAAGCGCGCGACTGCGGCTGCCATGGCGCCGATGGGGCCGGCCCCGGTGATGAGCACGTCCTCGCCGATGACATCAAAAGAAAGAATGCTGTGAACGGCATTGCCCAGGGGATCGAGGATGGCGCCGATTTCCAGGGGAAGATCATCCGGCAGGGGAATGACGTTGAAAGCTGGAATGACCAGGTATTCGGCAAAGGCGCCCGGACGATTGACGCCGACGCCACGAGTATCCGGGTCCAGGTGAAAGCGGCCCGCGCGGACGTTGCGACTGCGCCGGCCAATGATATGCCCCTCGCCGCTCACGCGCTGACCAATCTGCAGCCGATCGACATTTTCGCCCAGGGCATCAATCACGCCGCTAAACTCGTGCCCGACGGTCATGGGAATTGGAACCGTGTTCCGCGCCCATTCGTCCCATTCGTAGATGTGAACATCCGTGCCACAGATGGACGCGCGCATGACACGAATGCGAACATCGTCGGGCCCGACTTCGGGCGCGGGAATCTCTTGCAGCCAAATACCGGGCGCTGCTTTTGCCTTGACAAGCGCTTTCACGGGGTTCCCCTCCTGTTGATGTAAACCGCGTCGCTCATGCGGCGAGAGGGCTTACAATCTTGCGCGAGCGCAGCGGACTTTTTCGCCGGTTACGCGCCAAGCGGCTGAACGCGGCGAATGGTAGTGTAACCGCTAAGTGATCACCCCTAGCTCGCGACCCGCCTGGGTGAACGCGTCGATCGCGCGATCCAGTTGCCCGGTCGACAAAGCCGCGGACATTTGTACACGGATGCGGGCTTGGCCCCTTGGCACCACCGGATAAAAGAATCCGGTTACATAAACGCCCAACTCGTACAAACGATTGGCGAAATCCTGCGCCAGTTGCGCTTCATCCAGCATGACAGGAATGATGGCATGCTCGCCATCGATCAAGCGAAAACCGGCTTCGCTTAAGCCCTTGCGGAAGTAACGCGCATGTCGGCGCAGCGTCTCGCGCAAGTCGTCGCCCGCCCGGGCAAGCTCAAGCGCTTTGATCGCGCCGCCGACCAGCATCGGCGGCAGGGCATTGGAGAACAAGTAGGGTCGCGATCGCTGCCGCAGCGTGTCGATCACCGGCTGTGCCGCGGCCACGAATCCGCCGGCCCCGCCGCCCAGGCTCTTGCCCAAGGTGCCGGTGATGATATCCGCGCGCAGCCCAAAATGCGCCGCTGTGCCGCGGCCTTGTGGCCCGAGGATGCCGGTGGAGTGACAGTCATCCACCAGCAGCAGCGCGTCGAATTCATCGGCCAGTCGGCGCAGGTCCGGGATGTTGGCAATGGTCCCGTCCATAGAGAAGACCCCGTCCGTCGCGATGACGATACTCCGCGGCGATGCCGCCGCCGCTTCCGCAAGTACCGCTTCGAGGTCGGCCATCTTGTTATTGGCGAAGCGATAGCGCTTCGCCTTGCACAAGCGAATGCCGTCGATGATCGAGGCGTGGTTGAGCGAGTCGGAGAGGATGGCGTCTTCCGCCGTTAGCAGCGGCTCGAACACGCCGCCGTTGGCGTCAAATGCCGCCGCGTACAAAATGGCATCGTCCATTTCCAGAAAGTCGGCTATGCCCCGTTCCAGTTTCCGGTGCAAATCGAGCGTGCCACAGATAAAACGAACGGAAGCCATTCCGTATCCGTATGTATCCATGGTCGCTTTGGCCGCGGCTATGATATCGGGATGGTCCGCCAGGCCCAGATAGTTGTTGGCGCACAAATTGACGAAAGGCTGACTCGCGCCGTTAATTGCGACCCGGATTTCGCCGGATTGCGGCGAGGTGATGGGCCGCTCGCGCTTGTACAAGCCGTCGTTTTCAATCGACGCCAGTTCGGCGCGCAGTCGGCGATATGTGCTTTCAGACATGGGCGGCGTCCCGTCGTATGGTTAACACCATTATACGACCACTATGCAAGCTCGGAGCGCTTGTCCTGGCGCACAAAACGGATCGCTTGCGGGCGGGTCCCCTATAGCGAACCGGTCTGTCTTTTTTGACGAACCAGCCCAACTTCCTCTCTACAATCATCTCGAAATCTGTAGAGGCGTACTGACGGCCAGTGTCTACACGACCTGCGCGACCGACGAGCGGCTGTGGTAAATCCAAGCAAACCGCGACCATATAGTCGCCACTTCACAGCCCAACCCGGTTAATCTCACAGCATGAACGCCTGCGCCCAAACCCGGATCCCGTCCCAACATTGTCCGAAAACCGCGACATTGTCCGAAAAAGATATTTCTTTGTCCGAAAAACGGACAATGCAATATCATATCCTAATAATATCGCGCTCCGACATTGCCGCCTATGCCGAATTTCTATCTTTGTCGACAATGGCAAACCGCGCTCCTGAACAATACGCAATCTCAAAGCCCGTTTGCGATGAAGCCTTTGCCGAGCCCGCCGATCCCTTTGCCGAATCTGGGCGATTGCGGCAAATAATGGCGGAGCGCGCCATCCCTTCGGCAACAAACAATTGCCAAATCTGCTCTGCGCCCTCCCCGGCCTCTTTCTTAACAAACTCCCTTGCTCGCGCAAGGAGAAAACTTGTTATCTTGTGTGAGCGCGGCATTCCTGGGTTCTATTCGCCGGTTACGCGCCGTGAGGCATTTTATCAATGCTGTTTGCTGGATACCGCCAGGCGGTCCTCAGGCCACCGGATAGGCGATGGTCGTGATCAAGCTGTCAATTTTGCCGCCGCTGGCATACATGCGCGAATACTGCACGGTAATCGGCACATCGCTGCGGATGCGCAGGCCGTAGGGCACATCAAAGGGGATCTGATATCCGGCGATCTGCTCGGGTTTGTCGAGGCGGATATGCGGGCAGCGTTTGGCCGGTACCGTCACCTCGATCCCTTCAACGGCGTCGCGATCTTCGAAGTAAAAATCGAATATGAGGCTGGCATCGTCGACGGTGGTATTGAGCACGCAGATGGATTCGTGATTCTTGTTGACGGGGTCATCGTCCGCCGGCGCGGCCAGATAAGCATCGGGGATAAGCCAGGTCAAAGCGCCATGAGTGGGCATGGGTTCTCCTCCACAGGATGTCGATGAATAGTAGAGGATATTCTAGTGGGTCTTCCTGTCTTCGACAAACAATTGCCGCCGGTAGATCTCGTCCGGCCGCTTGTACAAATGCTGGACTTCCTCGTGCGGCAGATGGGTGGCTTTGCCAAGCTGAAGCGCGCCGGAGAAGATCTTCGCCGCCTTGACCGCCATCGCGGTGATATTCAAGATTTCGCCCGGCGTATCGCCGAGGGCGATCATGCCGTGATTTTGCAGGAGGATGAGTTTAGGCGCCTCTCCGTAGCGATCCAGGAATTGCCGTAGATGATGGCGCATGATCAGCGCCAGTGGCAGACCGGGATCGCCATAGGGCGCCAGCAGCGATTGCGGCCCGCAGAGCACGACTTCGTCGGGGAAGCGGCGCTGACGCGCGAATGCGTCGGCGTGTTCCGTGCACAAGACCTGGTTGATTGCGGTAGGGTGGGTATGACCGATGTATTTGACGCCGCATTCATGCAGCAGCATGGCATGGAAGCTGACCTCGATAGACGGGTTGCGCCCGCTGCTTTGATCGAGGCGGGCCGACCGCGTGATCGCCTTCTGTTCGCTCATGCTACTCGGCGGATGATCGAGCAGTCCCAGGATCGGTTCCAGATAAACGCTGACGAAACCGCCGGCGTCGATATTATGCATCTGCTGTCCGCTGGCTTTGACGGCGAAGGACTCGGCGTCGAGCCGCATGGAGGTATTGCCTTCGCCGATAACGACGTAATCGTTCTGCGGATCGCCGAGTGTGCGGGTCATTTCGACGAGGTTGTCGAGTTGGTTGGCCATGGTTTCCTTCTGCAGCCTCCCACCCTAAGTCCCTCCCTCATTATGAGGGAGGGACTTTGATTCCCCTAGCGCGGTAACGCAGCACTCCCCTTCCCTCTTGATGGGGGAAGGGGTCGGGGATGGGGGTGATCGTTAGAAATCGAAGTCGTCGATGTTGTCCATGTTGTAGACGAAGGGAGGGCCAAGCAAGACTTCACTGCCGTTGACGACCGTCAGTTCGCCGAGCTTGCCAGCCATGACCGAGCTATCGCCCGGTTGGAACTCGCCATCGACAGCAGCGCGCAAGACATAAAGCGCTGCGTAACCGAGGTCGACCGGATTCCATAAGATGACATCGCGAACGCAGCCGGTGCTGACGTAGGGTTTCATGGCGTTGGGCAGCGCCAAGCCAACTACAGCGACGTCCTCACAGACACCGGCCTGGTTAACGGCGTCGGCGCTGGCGGGCGTGGCGACAGATGTCAAACCAACGATGCCGTCCAGATCGTCGCCGTATTTGTTGATCAGGGTCTGCGCTTGCTGGAAGCTCAAACCAGCGTCTTCTTGCGCTTCCAGGGTTTCCAGCCATTCCAGATCGGGATAGCACTCGGTGGCGTAAGCCCACATCTCGGATACCCAACGCGCCTGATTGGGCGTGGTGAAGGTGGAGGTGACGATGCCGAAAGAGGCGTCGGCGCCCTTTTGGTCGACCAGGCTGTCGATCACCGCCTTGCCTATGCCATTGAATTCGGCCTGGTTGACGAACCATTGGCGAGCGTCGGGCTCGGAGTTCGCGTCATAGCCAACCACGTAAATGCCGGCTTCCAGGGCCTTGCGCAGAACCGGCGCGATGGCTACCGGGTCGTTAGCGGCGAAGAGAATACCGTTCACGCCCTGGGTGATGTAACTGTCGATGACCTGGATCTGGTCGTCGATATTGGCGTCGGTCGGTCCATCGGTGGTAACGCTGACATTGCCAAGTTCTTCGGCGGCCTGCTGCTGGCCCAGGGTGGTGGCGCCGAAGTAGCCGATGCCGATCAGCTTGGGAACGTCAACCACGACGATGTCCATGCCAGCCATGTCATCGCCCATGGCAACCATTCCGCCGTCGTACTCCATCATCTCCATGTCTTCTTCCATGCCGTCATCGTCGTCCATCATCTCATCGCCCATGCCACAGGCCAGGGGATTGACTTCGAGTTCGTCGGAGCCGTCCCAGCGTTCATGGCCGTCGGCGTTGAGCGGCATCCCAGCCAGCGCCAGCAAAAGCGCCAGAATCAGGGTGATTGCAAATGTTCTTTTCATGACTGTGTCTCCATAATGCTAAATGGTTAAATGAAGTTGAATGCTGCGAATCGTCTCTGCGGCTGTCCCACCTCCTTTCACGTTTACCGCGCCAGATTTTTAGAGAACGCACTTGCGTAAAGAAGCCTCATCTTCGGGATGATTTGTCTCAGATTGCCTTGTGCATTCGGGTCAGTCGTCGGGAAGCATCTTCTTCACGAGCTCATGGACGCGAGAGCCGGTGTACTTGAAGTTATCCAAGTCTTTGGATATGACTTCATCATATTCTGCATTTGCTATCGCTGATTTTACTTTGGGCATATATATCGTGCTGTCGAGTCTGCCCTTCTTGTATGCCGGATCGAATTCCTTAATCTTAAGGTGATTGTCTATAAGATTTCTGCAACTCTTAACCTGATTGACATGTGATAATTCGGCGATGTCAGTGAGTGTAGAAAAGTGTTGAATCAACCAAGCCTCGAAACACGGGTTGCTGTCTGCCACACAAACCTTATCAGCTTCAGCATCTTGCATAACTGTTCTTAGCTCCGGGCACGGTCGGCGATCATGGTCAAAAACTATCCAATATTTGTACGATTTCAGTTCTTCTTTGTCGAGTTGTTGTTTCTTGCAGAGAAGCTTTTCCAATACCTGACGCGGTTGACTGTGACCATCATCTGCTGGCAAAAGGATTATGTTTATTTCGCGATGAATTCGGTCCAAATGTGCAAAATAATCCGGCTCAGTCTTTTCTCCTTCAGTTGCAATAACGAATGTGGGCTTTCTACGTCTTGTGCCTGATTTTCTTTCGTCCTGTTCAGGGATGTGATTAGGTATCATCATCAGCCCACCCTAAGTTGCTGACGCTAAGTGGAATCGGAGTGGCGCCAAACCTGCCGTGGAGGTATTCGTCCCTGACGTCACCGCTTGGTCGCGGCGTAAATTCCTCTAGCGAGAAAAGCGATGAGCCCCCATCTGGGTCTTTTTCGGCGAACCAAATTTCATCTGTTCGGAGCAATCCCAAATCAAGAATCTGCGTTTCGTGCGTTGTGACTATCAGTTGCGAGGGCTTCTGACCGCTGTTTTTCAGGAACATATTTAGAATCAAAAAGCTCAGCTTTGGATGAAGCTTTCTCTCCAACTCGTCGATTACATACACTCTGTCGTTGTTCTCACGCAGGAAGTCCAATATTATCGGCGCAAGCACGAAGAGACGCCTTGTACCGTCTGACTCTTGCCCGAGCTGAAACTGCACAGTATAGCCCTGCTTGGCTATGTGTTCAGCGAATATCTCCGTAGACATCATGTCCTCTTTCTCGTCTACAGCGAAAAGCAGGGTTGTTTCATTCAGTTGCAGTGATCTATAGCCTTCTGTGGTGTTCGAGGTTCGTTGGGCGGCTCTTCTTACATCATCTTTGAACGAGGGCGAAAATCGCGTGTCTTCTTCAAGATCAATGGGCTTGAGACTTACCCCTGTTAAACCAACACCAAAAATGTCCATAAGTTCGGCAAGTTTCGATTCAAAACCTTCGTCTATACGCTGTGGGAACGGTATAGGCGTGTCATGAGAATCTGGAAAAACAAGAACAAGCCGCCGAAGGAACCAATCGTAAAGCGCTTGAAACTCCTTCACGCCTCGATTGTAAGCCTCATTCAAAAATAACTGGTTTGGACGAGTCCCCCCGAGCAAGTAGCTGACAGACACTCTACGTGAATCAGGCGTTGTGTCACCTTCAATTAGGGGCATTTGGTGTGGTTCAAGCGACAGTTCCTCTACAGCTGCGTTAAGTAGTTTACCGACTTCATAGGACTTGGATTCATCTAAGCGCTTAAACCATAGCTCCCAATTGTCTCCGATCCATTCGAAAAGCCACTCCGAAATTACTATTTTGGAAGTTACTTCAAAGCCATACAGCAACAGTCTGCTGCCACACTTGACTTCAAACTCGAATCTTGCAGGCTCTCCCATATAGTCAAGGTCGAACATGAAAGGCAATCTAGGAATCTGTTCACCGCGTTGGGTAGCCAGATTCCCGATGATAAAGTCTCTAGCAAAGTCCAGAGCTTTTACAAAGTTGCTTTTGCCAGAAGCGTTCGCGCCATAGATCACACTGGTTTTGAGTATACGCTTCTCAGTTGAACCCTCGTGAGCAATGACATGATTTGGATGGCTCTCGACGTCTGCGGCCACCATCGAAAACTCCGCCTCGTCCCTAAACGATAGGAAGTTTTTTACTTTGAATCGAACTAGCATGACTAACGCCTTACTCCGGCGCAAACTTAATTGCTCTGATTGGCGCATGTGCCGCGTGTGACGCATTTTACTAGAGTTGCTACTCTAGTCAACGACTCGTTACTTTGAAAGCGAAACAACCATTTTATCGTGGACTTAAGACGGACTGTGATCAGCTATGCGTTGGGTGATTCGTTCCCCCACTTGACGGTCAAGCTTAGTGGCGGTCCGTTAGCTAACTCTCATCTTGCCTTCGTTGGATGAAGTTGTTCACCAGTATAGCAAAAATGAGTACGCTTCCTATCACGACAATTGTGGCATCGCTGGTGACCCCGGTCAAAACCAAGCCGTTCTTCAGCAGTTGAATCAAAACCACGCCGATGATGGTGCCCGGGATGGAGCCGGTGCCCCCGAAAATGCTCGTCCCGCCCAGCACGACAGCCGCGATCACATCCAGTTCAATGCCGGTGCCCATATCCGAGCGTGTCGTGCTGACGCGCGAAACAAAGATATAACCGGCCACCGCCGACATGAAGCCGGAGAAGGTATAGATGAAAAGCAGGTGGCGGTTGACCGTCAGTCCGCTGAAGCGGGCGCCCGTTTCATTATTGCCGATGGCATAGAGGGCGCGCCCCAGGCGCGTTCGCGCCAATACGATGGCAAAGATAATCACTGCGATGATCAGCAGCCAGAGCTGTGTGGGGATGCCCAGGAATTCGCCTTGACCCAGTTGAAAAAACCACTCCGGGTAGCCGCGCGCCGAGCGCGCCTCGCTGATGCCTTCGGCCAGACCCCGGTAAAGCGCCAGCGTCGCCAGCGTCATGATCAGCGGTGGTACCCCGACGCGGACAATAAACAGGCCGTTAACGAAACCGGCGACAGTACCGCAGATGATGCCGGTGATGATAGCCAGCTCCAGCGGGAAGCCCATCTCCTGCCAGGTCCAGCCCAAAACGATGGCGGTCAAACCGAGGATAGAACCGACCGAGAGATCGATGCCGCCGGTGATGATGATATAGGTCATGGGAATGGCGATCAGCCCGACTTCGGCCATGAAGCGCCCTTGCTGAAGCAGGTTATCGACGGTGAGGAACTTGTCGGTGCGCGTCGCCAAGAACAGAACTGATACGAGCATAATGAGGAAGAGCACGCCTTCTTGACTGATGATCAGACGGCGCAGCTTTTCGCTGACGGTTGGGTTCCGCGGGTTTGGCGCCCGTTTTTGCACCCCTGCCTCCTGTTTATGTAAACCGCGTCGCTTATACGACGAGACGGCTTACGATTTTGCGTGAGCGCGACATTCCTGGGACCTTTTCGCTGCCGCCGAGCGGCTACAGCCTCTGTCGCCGGCGGCGAATCAAATCCGCCAGCACCGTCGCCAGGATCAACAGCCCCTGCACGGCTTTCAGCCAAAAGGGCGAGACGTTAATGAAAATCATCGCCGAACGGATGAAATTCAGCAGCAGCGTCGCCATGGTCGATCCAATTGCCGTGCCCGTCCCGCCCAGGATACTGACGCCACCCACAACCGAGGCGGTGATGATAGACAGCTCAAGCGCTGGCGGCGGTGTCACCTGAATGATCTGGAACTGTGTGGAATACATCACGCTGGCGACGCCGACGAATACGCCATTGAGAATAAAGACGGTCATCAGCAGACGCTTCTGTGACAAGCCGGAGAGGCGCGCCGCTTCCGCATTGCCGCCCAAGGCGTAGAAGGCGCGCCCGGTGGCGCTGTAACGCATCCATAAAACCACAACAATCGTCAATAGGACCATGATGATGATCGGCATGGGTATACCGAGGGGCCGCATCTGCGAGAGAAAATAGTCGGCGGGCATATCGGTGACGCGCTCGCCGCCGGTCCATATTATCAGGATGCCCTTGATGATGCTCAGCATACCCAGCGTGACCACGATCGACGGGATGCGCAGATAGGCGACAAGGAAGCCGATCGAGGCGCCGACGCCGGCGCCCACAAATAACGGAATTAGCCAGGCGAGCGGCGACGGCAGGCCGGATACCACCAGGCGCCCGCTGATCACTGCCAGAAAGCCCACCAGCGAACCGACCGAGATATCGATGTTGCCGGTGACGATGACCATGGTCATGCCCAGCGCCGCTACGGCGATATAGGCGTTGCCCTGCAATATGTCGGAGATATTGCGTTCCTGCAAAAAGCGCGGATTGGCGATGCCCACCACGAAGATCAGCAACAGCAGTCCGAATAGGATGATGCTTTCCTGATTGCCGAAGATATTGGTGATGCGATAGCGCCTTTCGCCAGCGCCGCGCGGGACAAGTATTTGCAGGATGCACAAGACCCCGGCGACCAGCATTATCCAGAATGCGCTGCCCATGCTGCCGACATAGACCGCTTCTTCGGCGGCATAGTCGCGGAAAAAATTGATGTAATACACCACCACGAGCAAGCCGGTCGCGCTCATCAAAAGTGAAATGGCGCGGCTGGCGCCAGGCGCAATCAGGTTCCATGCTCCCAGCAGCAGAACGCCCAACGCGGCAAGCGGGACAAGCTCGACGCCGGTCTTGAAGATGTTTAATTCGTTGGCTGTTTTGCTTTCGGTGACGACCGCGACCGTTGATGGACCTCTTTCCGGTTGGGTCACGAAAGGCAGCAGGAAATAAGCGCCGATGATCACTACAGCCAGGACAATGCCGATAAAGTGCGCGGGACCACGATTCACCAGCGATGATTTGGTCTTGCTCATGCGCTCGCCCCCGCGGTGCGACGCGCTTCTTCGCTCATCATGGCGTGGGCGATTAACTCTTGCGTGGCTTCCGCACGCGTGAATTCGCCCACCAAATGACCCTCGCGCATCACCAGGATGCGGTCGCTCATGCCCAGGATTTCCGGCAGTTCGCTGGAGATCATCAGGATCGCCAAGCCCTCTTCCGCCGCCAACTGGCTCATCAGGCGGTGAATTTCTGATTTGGCGCCGACATCGACGCCGCGCGTTGGTTCGTCCATGATCAGCAGTTTGGGGTTGCTGGCCAGCCATTTGCTGACGACCACCTTTTGTTGGTTGCCGCCGGACAGCTTGTTGACAATCTGCTCGGAGCTGGTGGCGCGAATGCTCAATTGCCGAATCGAGTGATTGGCCAGTCGTCGCTCCATGGCGCGGTTGACAAAGGTATTGCGTGAGACCGATTCCAGCACGGCCATGGAATTATTTTCGCGCAGGGTCATTTCGCGCACCAAGCCTTGATGCCCGCGGTCCTCGGGCACATAGCCAATGCCATGCTGCACCGCCTCGGAAGGTCTATGGATCTCGACAGGCTCGCCGTTCAGCAAGATGGCCCCCGATTCCGCCGGCAAGACGCCAAAAATAACTTGCGCAGTCTCGCTGCGTCCGGAACCGACCAATCCCGCCAAGCCGACAATTTCGCCGGCCCGCACCGTGAAAGAGATGTCGCGCGTCAGCGGCGGACGATTGAGGTGGCAAACTTCCAGCACAACGTCGCCGATCGCCGCACTCTGTTTGGGAAAGAGGTTTTCGATAGTGCGGCCGACCATCATGCTGATCAGTTCCGATTCGCTGGTATCATCAACGTCTTTGGCGCCAATATATTCGCCGTCGCGCAAGACCGTCACCCGGTCCGCCAATTCAAAGACCTCGTTAAGGCGGTGGCTGATGTAAATGATGCTGACGCCGCGTTCGCGCAGCAGCCGAACAATGCTGAACAACTGCTCGACATCGCTTTCGGACAGGGCGGCGGTTGGCTCGTCCATGATGAGGATGCGCGCGTCGAGCGACAAGGCTTTGGCGATCTCGACGCGCTGCCGGTTGCCGACGTTGAGCGTGCCGACCTTGGCCTGTACATCGAGGTTGTAGATATTGAGTTCGGCCAGCAGGGTTTCGGCCCCTTGCTGCATCCGCTCCCAGTCGATGGTTTGGAAGAAGCCCCGATTCCTGGTGGGCGCATGACCCATAAAGATGTTTTCGGCGACCGATAACTCCGGATACAGGCCGAGCTCCTGATAGATGGTGGCGATGCCGGCGCGCTGCGCCTCTCGTGGATTGGCGAAGTGAACGCGCTGTCCATCCAGTTGGATTTCGCCCGTTTCCGGCTGGTAGACGCCGGAGACGATCTTGATCATGGTGGATTTGCCGGCGCCGTTTTCGCCGATCAGGGCGTGGATCTCTCCACGGCGCACGTCGAAATGGACGTTTTTGAGCGCGTGTACGCCGGGAAAGTGCTTGTTTATGTCTCGCAATCGCAGCAGCGGCGCTTCGGTCATGGATCTTTCCTGAGCATGCGACGGATTGACGTCCATCGCGGCGGGTTATGGCAGCAGGTCTAAGAAACGCTCGTAGTTCGCGTCCCAGGCCGCCTTGTTCATCGGCTCGAAAAGGACGAGTTCAGTCGATTCGCTCAACATGGCTCTCGCCTCGGCGACATCCCTCAACTCTCCAATGGCGATCAACTGAACGATGGCATTGCCGGTAGCCGTCGCCTCGGCCGGCCCGGCAATAACCGGACGACCGATGGCGTTCGCCGTCATCTGATTGAGCAGGGCATTCTTTGATCCGCCGCCGATGATATGCAGTCGATCAACTTTTTGACCGGAAACAGCGATCAATTGCTCCAAAACGTATCGATACTTGTAGGCAAGGCTGACGTATACCGCAGCGATCAACTCGGCATCGCTCGCTGGTATTGCTTGCCCGTGCTTGCGGCAATAGTCGATGACGCGCGCGGGCATATCGCCGGGCGCCAAAAATGTCGGATCATCAGGCTCAATCAGCGTTTTGAAGGGATGGACGCTCGCTGCCATCGCCGCAAGCTGATCGAAACTGTAGTCCTTGCCAGCAGCTTTCCAGGTGGCCCGGCACTGATCCACCACCCACAAGCCCATGATATTTTTCAGGAAGCGGTAGGTATTTTCGTAGCCGCCTTCGTTGGTGACATTTGTGGCGTATGCGGCATCGCCAAGGATGGGCGCATTCAATTCCATGCCCAGCAGGCTCCAGGTGCCGCTGCTCAGGTAGGCGACATTGTCGCTGGTTGCCGGTACAGCGACCACAGCGCTGCCGGTATCGTGACAGGCCGGAGCGATGACATCTGTGCCCCGGTAGCTGCCGAGTTTGGCGCCCGGTGGCACAATCGGCGCCATAATATCGGGTATGCCGATGGCCGCGGCGATTGCGCGATCCCAATCACCGGTATGGGCGTTGCATAGCTGCATGGTGGTGGCTTCGGTGTATTCGCAGGTTTTGGAGCCCGTCAACCAGTAGTTGAAGAGATCGGCAATGGTCAACAGTGTGGTAGCTTGCTCGAGCAGTGGACTGCCGTCGCGGATGCTGGCAGCGAGCTGGAACAAGCCGTTGAATTGCAGGAACTGTATGCCGGTGCGATCGAAGATTTCGCGCCTGGGCATGCGATCGAATGTCCATTCCATTGCGCCATTGGTGCGCGGATCGCGATAGTGAACCGGGTTGGCGAGTAGTTCCCCGGCGCTATCCAGCAGGGCATAGTCGACGCCCCAGCAATCCACCCCGATCGCAGCGGCGTCGCCAACCTTCTCGATGCCGACTGTAATTTCCTGCCATAGCCGCAGAACGTCCCAATGGAGCCTTTGCGGGGTTTGTACCGGAATATTGGGAAAACGATGGACTTCGTGTAGCGCGATGGCGCGCCCATCAAAGGACAGATCCATCACCCGTCCCGATGTTGCGCCCAAGTCTACCGCCGCGACGTGTTGTCTGGTCATGAATTGATGTGCTTAGCGGGCGGGCAATAGAGATAGCCCGGGCTCCGCTGGTCATTTGCCAAGTTGCGCATTCGACCGATTCTATCCCGCGTCATTTTCACTGTCAATTGCGCTAGGGAGCGCGACGGGGCTTCAATCGGAAAACTCGACAATGACATCACGGTCGCGCAACTCGGAAATGTACTGGGACGGCGCCTGCCGGGGCGTAAAGATAGCGCTCAGTTCCTGCGGTTGAGCAACGGTAAATGACGTGACTTTGCCCCATTTCTTGTCGTCGATCAGCATGTACTTGCTGATGCATTGCTCCAGTATCGCGCGTTTCATTTGCGATTCTTCCAGGCTGGATTCGGTAAAACCGGTGTCCTTTGTGTAACCGTGGGCGCTGATGAAGCCGGCTGATAGCTGCAGCTTGGGCAGGCCTTCTGGCTTCCCGACCAATGAAACCGAATCGCGTCGCAACTGCCCGCCCGGCATCAAGACCTTGATGTCTCGATAGTTGAGCAAGTCTTTGGCGACTATCAGGCTGTTGGTCACGATTGTCAATTCGTCAAGTTGCTTCAAATGGGGCAGCATGGCAAACACGGTTGTGGAAGCATCAAGCGCGATGATGTCCCCGTGGCTGACATAACGCGCTGCATAGCTTGCGATCTGCGCCTTGACGCGCGAATTGGTGCGCAAACGGACATCGTAGGAAAGTTCCGGCGAAATATTGCGCCCTTGCGGCAAAACAGCGCCGCCGTGGGTCCGCTTGGCGAGGTTGGCGGCTTCAAGCGCGCGCAGGTCCAGGCGGATGGTGACCTCGCTTACATTAAAGTCTCCGCTAAGTCGCTTGACCGAAACGCGACCGCTGCGCTGCAATTGGGCCAGGATGCCGCGGCGTCGCTCTTCCATAAACATTTGGTCAGACATGTTTGTGAATAGTACATAAGTGGACGGAAAATGAAACAAATGTGAAACGCCAACTATATAAATGATTATAACCGAAAATTATGTCTTGTGTAATACCCAGCCTTCAATACCGCCGGTGTGGCTTGCTGAAAAAGCAACCATGTTCGTTTGAAAAACGGCGCGACCAGGGCAGTTACTCGCTGCGCGTTCTTTCGACGCGCCGGATCAGACTGAGATCAAATGCTTCCAGCGTATCAATGTGCGCGTCCGCAAGTGCGAGGATTTCCGGAGGAAGCGGGAAGTCGGGGCTTGGCGCCGCAACTGCCGCTATGCCTGCGGCCTTCAAGGACCTAAGGCCGTTTGCCGAGTCCTCAATGCCTACAGTCACATGATGCGAGACGCCGAGCCGCGCCATCGCTTCCAGATAAATGTCGGGCGCGGGCTTGCCACGGGGGATATCGTCACCGTAGATCATGACTTCAAAGACTTGGTCCAGGCCGGTGATGCGCAGGACTGCTTTGATGATTTCGGTAGGTGAACCGGAGGCCAAACCGACGCGGAAATGCTGTTTCATACGATGTACCGACTCGATAGCGCCGGGGCGGGTCGGCATGCGTCGCTCGTAGTGCGCGATAACGCGCCCTTTCATCTCGGCGATTATGTCGTCAATGGACTCATCCAACCGCAATTTCTCTTGCATCACCGTCGCCCATCCGACAGTGCTGCGTCCCATCGCCAAGCGCTGATATTCGTCGGTCCAGGTCTTGCCGCGGTCGTGGGCGAATTCGACGCGCGACTTGTCCCAATAGACTTCGCTATCGACCAGAACCCCATCCATATCAAAAATGACCGCTTCAATCCGCATCGCCAACTCCAGAGAACGAAGTCTGTCAGTAATTCGTTGAACTACACCGACTGTTCGGCCGGTGGCGGCACTACGCCAATCGTCAATAGAATGTTGGCAAAAATGCGTTGTTCGCCGGTGGCGATGACCAGGCAGCAATTGTCTTTACCGGCTTCGTCATAGAAGGCGAAACGTTCCAGCGCCTGCAATTCGACCTCGGCGCCCAACAGTTGCCTAAATTCCCGGTAAATGCTCGGCTCGGCCCCATCATGGCGCGCCATCACGTGGGCCGCTTCAACCGGCGTCACGCTCAAAACCGCTTCCAGTACATCGGTGACAGTCACCATTCCCGGCGCCAAATTGAGATAGACGCGATCTGCGAGTGGATTCGCGCCGGTCGAGACCGGGTAATTGCCGTCGGGGATCAAGATCGTGGCGCCGTGCCCGGCTTCGCCAAGCGCAACCAGAATCTGAGGATGAATCAACTTTCCAGTTAACATGCCGTTCTCCATACTGCATTTGGAATAAACAAATCAAGGCACGATTATAACAGGCTGGCCTCGCATGACGACAGTTTTCCGGGATAAATACAACCCTCATCCCCCGGCCCCTGCCCCCTCGGTCCCCTGAGGACATGACAGGTTCGTTTATTGTGTTTGCGTCCAAGCCAACCCCATCCCCGGCCCTTCCCCATTGCAATGGGGAAGGGTGACCCATTGATGAAATCGTGATCAGGCCGGCGAGGGCTCGCAATTGCGCAGATGAAATACCTTGGTCTGCTCTGGCGCTCCCCCTCCCTGACGCTTCGGGGTTTCCGCCCCCCGCTAAACGGGGGGCGGAAATCCCACAAGGGGTGCGCGTAGATACTGCACTACGAGAAGGGGAGCTAACATGGCGCGAAGATTACCGTATTCTGTGGAATCTGTATTGATTCAGACGCTACAATGCCTAAAGACAATGTGCCAAGCGCGGCGGCGCAGTTGACATCCCCCCATTGCAATGGGGGGGACCGAGGGGGTAACTGTAGTGGTTCTATAAAACTGGACACTTTTTTTCAGAATTTGAGGGAGGACATTTGTTCCATTCCGCCTCGTATTCTGCCGGCGTCATGT
>JAPOOU010000243.1 GCA_026713245.1 Chloroflexota bacterium | reverse complement strand
TCCCCCTGCCCGGATCGGACATGCCTGTTTGACAGCGGCAAGCTGTCGGCAGGAAAGCGGGCGACATGATAGGTCGCGTAGACACTGACCGTCGACTTTGACCGCCGGCCGCCCCTACATTTTTTTGCGCTCTGGCGGGCGACCTGATAGGTCGCCCCTGCAATTTTCGTCATAAGAGATACCTGCCAGTCGGTAAGATTTCGGTTTTATCTTTGTCCGTCTTTGTCCGATAATCGGACAAAGAAAACTCTTTTTCGGACATTAGCGCCCTTTTTGGACAAAGTCGCTCCGTTTGAGCCGCGCTCAGGGTTTGAAATAGGTTGGCGAGCGGCGAGCGACGCCGGATGGATCGGGCGTGTCGGGCGCAGTCTTTTGTTGTAGCGCGACGAAAGGATAGCGCAAGGCGCGGAGGAAGGGGCGACTATATGGTCGCGTTTTCCGCCAGCCGGCGCGGAGGATGTTTAGCACCGAGAACACCGAGGGGCCAGCTACTAGCTCGCCCGCTTCTACAATTGCAAATGCGGCGGCGGGCGACCAGATTGGTCGCCCCTACAGCACAGGAATTTTCGTTGCACGACCACCTTGCACTTACTGAGAATAACCAAGGGAGAAATATATCATGCGGGCGTTTCGCCGGGTCGCGTAGACACTGACCGCCGACACTGACGGTCGACACAGCCAGCCGGTCGGCCCGACAAACTTCCGTTTTTATGTGGCGCGGTCTATTCTTCCCAGGGATCGGCCTTGGCCAGTTGCATGATATAGAAAACAGCCCCGGCCGGGTCCTGGACGACGGTGAACCAGCCGGTGTCGGGGGCTTCCATCTTCTGCGTGACCCCCCTTCCGCCCAGTTCCGCAACCCGATTCATCGCGGCGTCGATATCCGCGACATGGAAGTAGACCATCCACATAGGCGGCATCTCGCCGAAGTTCTCGTCCATTTCCATCATGCCGCCGTTGTTGCGCCCACGATTGCTGATGTGGATATAATGCTCATCGCCGTAGAATTCCCAGCCGAACAGCTTGCCGTAAAAGGCTTTGGCTGTTTCGGCATCGCGAGTGAGCAACTCGTTCCAGCACATGGCGCCAACGGTATTGACGATGCCGGCGCCGATGTGTTGCCTGGGCTGCCACAAAGCGAGATGCGCTCCCTCCGGGTCTTGAATGTGCAGCATGCGCCCGCTGTCGAAGACTTCCCAGGGTCCGTGAAAGATCGTGCCGCCATTCGCCGTGACCACATCCGCCAGCGCATCGACGTCATCCACCGTCACATAGTTAAACCAGAAGGCCGGGACGCCCTCCGGCAACATGGCGCTCAGCGCCGTGACATTTTCTCCCTGATGTTGGAACATGGTGTAGGTATTGTTTTCGTCGATGGGGATCTCGTATTTGTCCCAGCCGAAGAGATCCAAATAGAACGCTATCGCCTTATCTGGATCAGTCGAGTTGTTATCGGCCCAGGAAAAGGTACCGTGGGGATAACTTGTTACTTTGTACATATTTTGTCTCCTATTCAGTGCGGGCGACCTGATAGGTCGCCCCTGTTTACGTAAACCGCGTCGCTTATACGACGAGACGGCTTACGATTTTGCGTGAGCGCGGCAGACCTTTTCGCTGCCGCCGAGCGGCTACAGTTTTCGCCATAAATGAACCTGGTAGGGTTAAGGGCGCGTCGACACAGCCCTTCGACACTGACCAACTCCACAGAGGGATAAATATCGGGCGACCTGATAGGCCGCCCCTACAGGCTTCCGATTTTTGTGGCGATGTCTATTCTGCCCAGGGTTCGGCATTAAAGAGTTGCATGATGTAAAAGTGCGCGCCGGCCGGGTCTGTCGCCAGCGCCCAATAGCCGGTATCGGGGGCCTCGTTGGGGCCCATGTGCACTTTCCCGCCCAGCTCGTTGACGCGGGCGATGCCCGCGTTGATTTCGCCGATGTTGAAGTAAGGCATCCAGCAGACGGGCGTATCGCCGAAGCTCTCGTCCATCTCGATCAAGCCGCCGTTGTTGCGGCCCCCGTTGGTGATGTGGATGTAGTGCTCATCGCCGTGGAATTCCCAGCCCAGCACGGTGCTGTAGAAGGCTTTGGCCGTCGCCGCGTCCCGGGTGAGCAGCTCGTTCCAGCACAGGGCGCCGACGGTGTTGACGATGCCGGCGCCGATGTGGTTCCGCGCCTGCCACAAGCCCAGGGCCGCGCCGGTCGGGTCCATCAAGAAGGCCATGCGCCCGCTGTCGAAGACATCCATGGGGCCAAAGATGATCTGGCCGCCATTGGCCGTGACCACCGGCAAGAGCGCATCGACATCATCGACAGCGACATAGCATGACCAGTGCGATGGGATATTCTGCTCGCGCGCCTCGGGCGTGGCATCGCTGAGCGCGGCGACATTTTGTCCCTGGTGCTGGAACATGGTGTAGGTCATGTCCTCGCCGATGGGGATATCGAATATGCCCCAGCCGAAGAGGTCCATATAGAATTGCTTGGCCGCTGCCGAGTCGGTGGAGC
>JAPOOU010000162.1 GCA_026713245.1 Chloroflexota bacterium | reverse complement strand
TTTGTCATGCCGCGCAGCGTGCTCACCGGCGCCAAGCAGCACCGCCCCTTTCAGCGACAAGGCATGACCCGCATTCTCGATGTGGGGAATGTCAGCCCCTTGTTCAACGTGCCCGCCGCCGTACTGATTACATCAGACGGAGAAATCGCCAAAGCGGATATCCCGACCAAGACCTACCAGGCGACTTTCGACAAACACGAATTGCCCCTGCTTGAAGCCGAGCCACTCTTGAATATAGGCGAGACTCTCACAAATTTCGTCGACCCGAATATCGCCTGCATCTATTATTACGAACTCTTTGCCCAAGGCGCGTCGCTCGTCCCGCGCAATCTCTGTTTCGTGCGTCCGGCCGGTCTGCCAAGCACACCGATCGTCGAGACCGATCCCGAGCTGGATAAAGACGCCAAAGCCCCCTGGAAAGGCATCAAACTGGAAGGGACGGTACATAGCCCATATATCTATGCCACTTTGCTGAGCAAGCACCTGCTGCCTTTCGGCTACCAGAAGCTCAACATGGTCGCCCTGCCGGTCCAGCAAAATGAAAGCGGCAAACTCGAGTTTCTCTATAGTTTTTTGGACTTCGGCGCGGTAGGCAACCACAGGAGTTTCACTACGTGGTTTGAAGTGACAAACAAGATCTGGGATGAGCGCAAAGCAAGCAAAGTCGCTGAAACCCTGCCTGAATGGTTCAACTATCGCAACAAATTGACCGCACAGTATGTAACTGACCGCTTTCGGGTACTTTACGGCGGAAGCGGAACGAACATCGCCTGCTGTGTGTTGGATCTCGACTTTGAGGATTTGCGGATTTACAGACGAAGAGTCAGCGGTTTTGTAGCCGACACCACCAGTTACAGTTTCTCTGCTGACTCAGCAGCCGAAGCACATTATCTATGTGCAATCCTTAATTCTCCAACTGTAGACCAGCAAATAAAAGCGCATCAGCCAGAAGGCTCGTGGGGCGCGCGCCATATCCACCGCACGCCATTTGAAGCCTGCGCCATTCCCATCTTTGAAGCGGATAATCCCGATCATCTGGAACTGGCTCGCTTGAGCCAAGAGGCTCACGCGAAAATCGAAGAAATGAAGGGCATGGAAGAGAACCGCTTGCTCAACGGCGGGCCCGGACGCGCGAGAGGTCGCGCTCGTGAAATCCTTGCCGATGAAATCAATGCCATTGACAAGATCGCACGGCGACTATTGGAGGAATAAAGCGCCTACGCGCCTCCCGACGCCCGCCCCGGAATCCCGGCAAATCCCTCGCCGCTCCAGGACACATCATCGTGATACGCCGTCAACTGATGGTACAAACTCTCGGCCATGCCGTCGTCGCGCCAGTCGTAATCGGCCACCGCCGCGAAGGGACTGCCCGCCGTGCGCGCCCCGCGGCCGCCATCGCCCAGGGCGAAGGTATCGATGACGATGCGCCGCGCGCCGGTCGCCAACAGGCGCTCGGCGAAATCCGGCGAATAGGGCAAAACCGGCGAGACCGCGATCTGGACGTTCAAGCCCCGCGCCACCGCCCGCTTGACCGCGTCCAAACGTTTATCGACATGCGCTTTGGCTGGTCCATAGGGCAGATCGTGCCGGTCGGTCTCGATGGACATGCCCAGCCAGGCGTAGGGGATCCCGGCGATGCGATCCAGGTCGTCGACGACCGCCGGACCGCGCGTCTGGATCAGCAGCAGGTCGAGATCGTCATGGCGCGCGAAGACATCCAGGCAGCGCCGCGTCAAGCGCAGCTTGCGCTCCAGCGGCTGGTAGGGATCGGTGACCGGGCTCATGAAGATGCGCATCTGGCGCCGGTTCCGCGCCCGGGCCAGTTGCGCCTCCAGCAATTCGGGCGCGTTCTCTTTGATTATCAGCGCCTCGCCCCAGCCTTCGCCCTCGCGCCGGGCGTAGAGCCAGTTAGGCAGCTTCGGGGCATAGCAGTAGGCGCCGCAGTAGATCGAGCCGAAGCCGCAGCCGATGGCCCAGGACAGGCTGTGCGTGTAGGGGCGCTCGCCGGCGGTGAGGAAGCCGCGCTTCTGTGGCGTCAGGATGGTTTTGGACTGGATATAGCGGATGTTCATGGCAAGCCCGATCTGCTTTGCCTTATAGTAGCAATACTTGGCCGCAGCCGCTCGGCGGGCGCGGGCCGGCAGGCTGCCTTTGCGGATGGGCGCATTTCGATATTTTGGGGCGATGGGCCCGGGCAATCGTACCAAAAATCAATATAGATCAAATATCACATAAATCCGGGAATCGCCGGGGCGTCGCGCGCGACGCCCGTTTACATCAGCCTTCAATTCGTGGGCGTTTCAGCGGGTCGCGTAGGTCGCATAGGTCGCATAGATACTGACCGCCGACACTGACCGTCAAACGCCCCTAGATCGCCTTCTATTTGGTAGGCAAGAGCTTGCGTCTCGGAGTCCTCGGTGTACTCGGGGGTTAATCGCCAATAATCTGAATGCGCCCCTCGCGGATACGCCCAGATACTTTTTCCCGGCTTTGTTGTCAAGAAGTTAACTATCGAAAAGACCGAGAACGGCGTTTGACAGGAAAGACTCGGCATTTCTGGGCTTGGCTCCGGCGTGGCGAGCGCAGTTTGTCAACAAGACATTGCTTGGATTCCCGTGTTAAGGCGGTAGAATTAGAAGAAGCGGCTTGGAAAGAGCTTGAGCGCGGCGCTCACGGTGGCGGGGAAATTTGCGCTGCCTTGCTCGGAAAGGGCGGCTGCGCCGTCCGCGAGCTATATCGCGGGCAAGATCAGGTTTATGAATCAACCAGGGAGTGAAACCAATGCTTGATTTTGCGCTGATTGATACGCATCTCCATGTTTGGGATCCGGGGCTTCTGCGCTATCCCTGGCTGGATGACATCCCTATCCTGAACAAAGCCTATTTGCTGAAAGACTATGATCGCGCTTGCGGGCCGGTCGCTGTTGAGAAGATGGTATTCTTGCAGGCCGAGGTGGACTTCGCCCAGTTCCAGCAGGAAGCGGACTGGGTGGACAGCATCGCCGAGCAGGACGGACGGCTTCAAGGAATCGTGCCTTGGGCGCCGTTGGAAAAAGGGGATGCCGCTCGCCCGGCGCTGGAAAAATTGTCCGCCAATCCGCGCATCAAGGGTGTCCGGCGGATCATACAGTTTGAGCCGGATATCGAGTTTTGCCTGCGCCCCGATTTCGTGGCCGGGGTTCAATTATTGCCCCGGTATGGCCTGAGTTTCGACATTTGCATCTCTCACCCGCAAATGGCCAATACCATCAAGATGGTGGCGCAGTGCCCCGATGTTCAGTTCATTTTGGACCATATTGGCAAGCCGGATATAAAGAACAAGCTCATGGATCCCTGGCGCGCCGAAATCAAGACTCTTTCGGAGTTCCCTAACGTCTGGTGCAAGATCTCGGGTCTGGTCACGGAAGCGGACCATCAAGATTGGACCAGGGAGCAACTCCAGCCCTATATTGATCATGTCATCGCCTGTTTTGGTTTTGATCGCGTGATGTACGGAGGCGATTGGCCGGTCGCCTATCAGGCGACAGAGTACCCGCGTTGGGTAGAAACGCTTGCCTGGGCGGTCGAGGGTTGTTCAGAAGAAGAGTTGAAGAAACTCTTTCGTGACAATGCCCTGGCGTTCTACCGACTGGACGACTGAGACATCTGTCTTCAACTAATCAGCCGCCGCGATGAACCAACTCTATCACAGCCAACGTGGAACCGGGCGCGGCCGGGCCGTCGCTCCAGCGGAGTCCCAAATCCTGGACCTGTTCTTCGCGGCTGTCGGCGCCGGTGATACTGCGCTGCCGTTCAATTTCTTTGCCGGCGAGGTATTTGAAGAGTTTCATGAAATGCGTTTTGCTAGATAGCAACAGAATCTACCAAGCCAACACGCGGCGCGGGTTCTCTATGGTAATGGTATCCAGTGTTTCATCATCGATACCATTTGCCCGCAACAGGTCAAAAAACCCGGTAAACACGTAGCCGTAACCCAGCCCTCCAAACGCGCAGAGATCACTTCGATGACAGCGGTCGCTAGAAAGGAGCAGTTTATGCGCCCAGCCAAGGCGCGCAAGCTCGGCAAAGGCGCTAGCGCGGCGCGAATCGGGATTCATGTGATTGCGACCAACGGTGTCAAATTGCACATAAGCGCCTGATTCTAGAATTGCCAGGTGATAGGACTGGTCGAGGCAGGTATCGCAGTGACCGATGATTACCCGGCTCATGTCCAGGCCCTCGTCCTTCAGGACATCAAGCTGCAGTAAACCGACCGGATACATGGAAGCATGCGTCGTCAAGGGCGCGCCAGTCGCCTGTTGCGCTCGCGCGGCTGCCCGCAGGACCCTTTCTTCTTGCGCTGTTGCATAGTCCAGATTTACGCCGATCTCACCGATGACGCCAGCGCGGATTCCTGTTCCGTCGACGCCAATTGTGAGCTCTGCGATCATCATATCCGCAAGCTCATTCGTTGACCGCCGATCGATCTCCGGCGGGTAGAAAGGCTGACGATACCAACCGGTTCCCATGATGATATGAAGCTCCGTTTTCTCTGCGACTCGGCGCAGGGCTTCGGGATCACGTCCCATATCAGGCGTTGTCACCTCGACGAGAGCTGCCCCGCCGGCCACCCGTAACGCCGACAGCTCTTCTATAGCCAGCGCCTCATCATTGAGCAACTCATTCAATCGTCCGGTTACGCGGTACATGTCACAGAATAAGTGCTCATGCATGAGCGTTCTACCGAGCGCTGCCGGCTCAATCTCGCCTGATACCGTATGAATCGGCGGATTATCAGACATGATCGCCGCTCTGCTTAGGAATCCGCCAGGCTAAACGCGATTGTTTCCGCGCCTTCCATCAGCACACGCCGGCAGCAAGTCGCCAGATATTCAAGGTCTTCATCAATTTGAGCGAAAACGTTGACGGGTTGCTTCATATCTACTGTCAATCCGCGCGAAATGAAAATGCCGTAAGAAATATAGATTTCATCCGGTACCAATACCGGCTCATCGGCGACCAGGAAGCTCACCGTACCGGGAGGAATGGCGGCCACGCGCTGATTCTCGCGCTGGACAGTCAGATTAGGGGGGAGGGCGACAAGCGCCTGGCCAGAGACAATACTGTGATAGAACTGATATTCAAAGGGAAGTCGGGACAGTATCGTCGCGCAGGTCTTGGGCGCTTCGGGTTCAAGCAAGCGAGCATAAAAGACTCCACCGCCTGAAAACTCAATTTTCATTGTGGACATTCTGTATGACCTCCTTAAGACGAACTCATAGTCGCTCGGCGCGTAACCGGCGAAAAAGTCTGACGCGCTCGCGCATTATCGCAAGTCTTCTCGTCGCATGGGCGACGCGGTTGAAGTAAACAGCCGCAAACACCCCATCTTTGTTGGACGGCAGAGGAGTGGGGTGTCGGTCTAGAATACGCGATGTTTCATCCAGGTGGCGCTGTTAAAGAAGCTCGCAACCGCGCTACCCGGCGGGACCAATCGATCACATGCCTCGGCCAGTTCATCGCTCAGCGTCATATCCAAAACAGGCAGCAAATGCTCAAGGTGTTCAAGGGTGCGAGGACCAATGATGGGCGCCGTGACGCCCGGCTGGTCTTTCACCCAGAGTGTGGCTAGCTGGGCTGGGGAAACTCCATGATCCTTAGCAAGAGCGATCATTCTGTTGCCTACCTCGATGCCCGACTGGGTGATCCGTTCGGAATATATGCCGCCGCGCAGCGCGCCCCGGGAATCGGCCGGCATTTCAGTGGCGCTTGCATATCGCCCAGCCAGGACGCCTTGCGCCAACGGCGACCAGGTGATTAGTCCCAGGCTATGTGTTTGGCACATGGGGACAATTTCGTTTTCAATTCGTCTATCCAGCAGATTGTAAGGCGGCTGCTCGCAAACCAGACGCGCATAGCCTTTCAACTCGCTCATCATGATAGCTTCCATGATTTTCCAGGCCGGATGCACCGAACTGCCGATATAACGCACCTTACCCTGCTGCACTAAGTCAGTCAGCGCGCCCAGGGTCTCGTCAATTGGAATGGACGGTGAGGGCCGGTGCAATTGATAAAGGTCGATGTGGTCCGTCTGCAGTCTACGCAGAGAGTCTTCACAGGCGCGAATGATATGGAGACGGGACAGGTTCTCATCATTCGGCCCTGGACCGACTTTGTAAAATACTTTTGTTGCCAGAATGACCTCGTGACGGCGCTTGCCCGCGGCCAACGCGCGACCGATCATCGCTTCGCTTTGACCGTTCGAGTAGGAATTGCCGGTATCAATCAGGTTGATCCCGGCATCAATTGCCCGATTGATGATGCGGCGGGCCTCATCTTCCGGGGTCGGATCAGCGAAATTGCCCGTGCCTAACACGAGTGGAGCGATTTTGACGCCGCTACGACCTAATACGCGATACTTCATATCCGCCTCTCCTGACCGGAACAAGGGTCAAACCAGCAATGCCGTCGTTTGTGGCAGCGCGTTCAACGCCATCAAAACAACAGAAAACACAATTCTGTAGAATCCCAAAAAGGCTTAGGCGGATGACCGTTGAAACGCCCTCAACGTTCGGCGCCCAAGCCTGTATCCCTAGACAATCCAAGAGCGTATTTTGTATGCCACCGCGCGCCGAGCCCTACAGGTGATGGAAACCGTAACCATCTTCCAGCCTGTTGGCGGTGCTCATGAGCTTGCCGTCAAGGTAGATGTCCGGATTGGCCATCATGATATCCGCGTGGTAAGGACTATAGCCCACGGTGCCGCCAAACTTGGGATCCTGATAGCCGAAACCAAAATCGACAGACGCCAGCACCCGCTCGTCTTCCATCAAGTGGCCCGAGATGCCCGCCTGCGGGTTCAAGCCGATGCTGAAATGGCAGATCCTGTAAATGACGTCGTCATTGCGCGTCTCCAGCCAGGTGCGCATCGCATCACCTTCACCATCGCCGATGACCTCCGTTATCACGCCGTCGACGACGATGAGTGAATAATTGTTGTGCACAAGGCCGCTGACATTGTCGCTGGCATCGACCACAATCGTGCCGTTAATGCTCTCTTCGAGCGGCGCGATCGAAACCTGCGCGCCCGGGTAAAAGTCAACCTCGCCGTCATACGTGAGCGCGCCGTCGCTCACCAAGCTCGGCCGCCCGCCCATCTTGAACGTGATGTCAGCTCCATAGGGCGATGTCACGCGACATTCATCGGTCTCTTCCCACAAGCGCGCGATAATATCAGCGTTTTCAAACATCTTATCCAGATCCACGTTGAGCAGCGCTTTAATGCAATAGTCCTCGATGCCTTCTACTACCGTGGATAAATGGCGCGTTCCCTTGCTGCGCGCTTCCTGCATAGCCGGCGCCCGGACGATGCCGCCGCAAAGCGAAAGCACGTACTTGCTGTTCAGAATGGCATTGGAAACGATCGGGCCCGGATCGCTAACGGTGCCTTCTTCGTACCAATCTTTGATGATCAAACTGGTTGCTGCGCCAGAGCGGAGACCTGCCGACAGCAGCGCCTCAGCCAAATTGAGATCATTCTTGGGGTCGGCGATAATCAGGAACGGTTCGCCTTCTCCCGGATTGACAAGACGATTGACAGAAATATCGGCAAATTGGTCCCAAAACAAATGTGAGCGCATTACAAACCTCCCTTATTCGGTAAATTGAGCGCGATTTGCCCGGTACGAGCGACATCGACTCGTGTTGATGTCCTAAACGCAACAGATATAAGCGGGTCCTCCTGATCATCTTCTTCCGACGTTACTGGGGTCGAGCCAGTCTCTCACAAGCTCCCCGAGCAGATTGAAGCCGACCACGAACATAAACAATGCCAGGCCGGGGAAGGTGGAAGCCCACCACTGGTCCAGCAAGTAATCGCGTCCCTCGGCCACCATACGGCCCCATTCCGGCGTGGGCGGCTCGATGCCCAGGCCGAGAAAGCTCAGACCGGCGGTGGCCAGGGCGACAAAGCCAACGTCAATCGTGATGTTCACGATAACCGGGTCAAAACCGTTGCGGATTATGTGACGCACGACGATGCGAAAATGGCTCGCGCCGAGCGCTCTCGCCGCCAGGACGTATTCCTCGTTTTTGACACTCAAGACTTGCGCGCGCACCAGCCGCGCATACGACGGCCACCAGGAAAAGCCAACCGCTATCATCGTCTGAAACAAGCCGCGCCCGAGAGCTGCATTAAGGGCTATGGCAAGCACGAGCGAGGGAAAGGCCATCCAGACATCGGTCATGCGCATCAGCAGACTGTCAACCCGACCGCCCACGTACGCCGCCAGCGAGCCAACAAGGAAGCCTAGACTCGTGGCGATACTAAGCACAACAAAGACCACCCAGATGGTTGTGCGCGCGGCGTAAATTACGCGCGTGAAAATATCGATTCCCATGTGATCGGTCCCAAAGGGGTGTTCGGCTGACGGGCTTATGAACTTGGTTCTTAGATTGAGCATGGTGGCGCTGTGAGACGTAAACCACTCCGGCGCCAGCACGATCACAACCAGCAGAACCAGGATAGCCAAACCGAGAATCGACAGCGGATTATGGCGAACGGCAAAGGCAAAACGGCTCTGTTTGAACGATTGCCACAGACCCTTGTCGTCGTCCAGGGTTGAGTGAGGCCGATGGTCAGGAGACTCTGTTGCACTGCTCATAAGGTCGCCCGCTGGTAATCATCCATACTGGATGCGCGGATCCAGGAATGGATACGTTAGGTCAATGACGAGATTGACAAACATAAACGTCAGACTTGCCGTGAGTGTCACGCCCATGATGACCGTAATATCGTTGCGGAAAATGCCAATCCAGGCGTAGGTGCCCAGCCCTCCCCAAGAGAATATGATCTCGATCAGCAGCGCCCCGTTCAGCATAAAAGCTACATAGAGGCCCAAAACGGTGACTACCGGCAGAAGGGCATTCCGCAATACGTGAGACCACAAGACCTTCCTTTCGGTCAGCCCCTTGGCATGCGCCGTTCGCACATAATCGCGGTGAATTACGCTCGCCATCGCCGAATTCGTCGTCCTGGCCATGGCGCCAATCTGCCCCAGGCTCAGCGTGAACGCGGGCAAGATGAGATGTATCAGCGCGTCTTTGAAGGTATCCCATTGCCCGGCCAGGATCGAGTCGATGAGATACATATTGGTCACGCTGGGCGGCGCCGGCGCCGTCAATGTCAAGCGACCGGCCAGGGGCAAGATATCCAGCCGTCCAGCGAAGACCAACTGGAAAACGAGCCCGGCCCAAAATACCGGGATGCCCACGCCAATAAGAGAGCCCATGATGATCGTAGACTTGACCCAACGAGATTTGGTCGAACCGGCAACGATGCCCAGGGGGATGCCTACCGTCAGAGTGAAGCAGAAGGCCGCAATCGTCAGTTCGAGCGTGGCCGGGAAAAAGGCTCGCAGTTCCTTCAAGACCGGCTGGCGCGATGTGATCGACAGCCCCAGGTCTCCGGACAGCAGTCGCTGCATATACTTCAGGTATTGAATATGTAAGGGCTGGTCGAGACCGAGTCGTATACGCGTCGCTTCGACCTGTTCTCTCGTGGCGAATTGTCCAGCTCTCGAGAGAGCCGGATCACCGGGCAGCAGGTTGGAAATGAAGAATGTAACTACCGTCACAGCAATCAGGACCCACAGAGCCTGATAGAGACGGCGAAGTACATAATCACCCAAGGCTGGTCACCTCACGGGCGGGGCGAGCCGAAGCAATAACTCCGCTCGCCCCGTTTACATCGCTATCGATCCTGGTCACATAAACCGCATCGCTCATGCGACGAGAAGGCTAACTGTGTTGCGTGAGCGCGGCAAAGCAAATCGCGGCCGTCGAGCGGCTACATATCGTCAAAGTAGATCTGATAGACATTCTGCGTGTAACTATGTGGTGGCGACCATTGATAGCCCTTGACGTTGGCGTGTGATGCCGAAAGCGCCATGCCCACTACAACATTGACATAGGGCGTCTCTGCATCCCAAATCGCCTGAGCCTGCTTGTAGATCTCGCAACGCGCATCGGGATCGAGCTCGACTTTGCCGGCCGCGAGCAGCGCGTCGTTATCCGCATTGCTATACCAGGAGAAGTTGATGCCGCCGGTACCAGCTTGGTCGGACATACCCAGTCTGCCGAAGAACTGATCAGGATCGGGCAGCGACGGGAACATCCACACCGTGCCCACATCCGGCGCCGTCTCTTGCGCGGAGTAAGCCTGCACTTTGGCGGGCCACTCGATGGCCATCGGGCGGATGGTGATGCCCAGTTGCGCCGCCCCGGCTTGCATGATCTGCATCGCCGCGGTTTCTTCCGGTGATGTGCCTTGGTAGGCCATCGTCAATTCGAAGCCGCCATCTGCGTAACCGGCTTCCGCCATCAAGGCTTGCGCCTGCTCCACGTCCATAGAGGACTCCGGCACAGATGGGTCAAAGCAAACAATGCCCGGCGGAAGCACGCCACGGGCGATCGCCGCATAGCCATTGCGCGCCAGCTCGACATGACCTTCAAAGTCGTAGATCAGCGACAGCGCCTTGCGCACGCGCGCATCCTGGAGGATCGGATGACGGGTATTCATCGCGAAGTACAGTTGGTTGAGCGTTGGATCTGTGTAAACGGTATATGCCGGATCTTCGCTGAGCGCGTCCAGCGTCTCCGGGCTGCCAACCTGGATCCAGTGGGAGTCCCCGTTTTCAAGCGACAAACGGCGTGTGCTCTCTTCTTTGATAACGGCGAAGATAGCGCGGTCAACATGGTTGCCTTCCCAGCCCTTGAAGTAATCGTCGAAACGCTCGATGGTAAATTCTTGTTCGGGCGTGAAGGAGGTCAAGACGTAGGGTCCGCTGCCGGCGTCGTTGTTTTGCAGCCAGGTTTGACCCCAATCGTCATCAACCGTATTCGCCTGCACCAGCTCAGAATTCAGGATATACAGGCGAGACAGCGCCCCCAGAAGGCCGGGGAAAGGCGTATTGAGATTAATCCGCACTGTGTAATCGTCAATGACATCCGCGCCGGTTACCATGACCAGGCTGCGCGCGACGCCAATATTCACCGCTACCAAGCGATCGACCGTGTACTTGACATCTTCCGCCAGCACTTCCGTGCCATCATGGAACATCACACCGGGTTTCAGCGTGAAGGTGTAACTCAGGCCGTCTTCAGCTTCTTCGTAGCTTTCAGCAAGCTCCAACTCCCATTCAGTGACGCCTGGCAGATACTGAAGCAAGGTGTTGTAAAGATTGATCGACGGCGTATCAACGCGACTGTCGGAGGCCGCCAATGGATCAAAAGTGGGCGGTGAACCGGCAAGCGCGATCACAAGCGTGCTCATGTCTTGAGCAGCGAGCCCGCCACCAACAAGCGAAGCGATGAATAGAAGTAGAATACTCAGCAGCAACATCTCTTTCTTTCTGTTAAACAACATAGCGCTTTTGTCCTTTCATCTTTGTGTTGCTTGCGAACAGAGTAATAACTTTACCCCATAATCCCCCTCTCATACAACGAATCAGCGGAAAGCTACCTGCCCGCTACGGAAAACTGACCACACCAATCGACGATGACTTTGGCAACTACTTCTACCATGTTCATGAAGTCGTCGACGCTGACCCATTCATCAGTGCCGCCACTTTGGGTGTTGCCTCCCGACAAGGGACCGAAACCAACCGTCGGTATGCCGCTATATAGTATCGGCGTGCGAATTTCGCTGGCGGCATGCAAAGACTGCGTTTTCGGCCTAATCCCGGTTACAGTATGGATTGCGGCAGCTACAGTTTGATATATTGGACTCTCTTCCGAGATTTCAACACCGCTGATTCCTTGCAGCCAGTCCAGTTGCGCCGGATGCTGCTTGAGCCAGGGATCACTGTCGGAAGCTTGCCGCAGCGTCGCTTCGAGTTCGCGCTGAACATCGGCCATGGCTTCATTTGGGGGGAAGGCAAGCGACCCGGTCATTATTGCGCTTGGCGCGACTCGACCCGCGCGATTTGCGTCGCCGGCTTCGATATGCGTAATGTGCAGATTGGTGGATCGTCCAATCTCGTCGTAGGCGGGATGGTGAATGCGTTGCGCGCGCTGCTCATCAAGCGCTGTGATGGCGCGATATACAATCCATGCCTTGTCGATCGGATTGATACTGAGATGGGCAAAGGGCGTATGCGTCGGTTCGCTCGTATCAGGCAACCGGCCGCGAACGGTAATGCGGAAGCGCAAGATCCCGGATGCTTGGGACTTTATGTCACCGAGCCCTTGTCCCGATTCCGCCGGATGAAGATACAGGGCCGCATCAGCATGATATCCCTTGTCCAGAACGGCATAGATGCCTTGCGCCCGACGTTTGCTTACCGTGCTTGCATAAGTGATCTGGCCGGACAATTCCACACCGGCGGCACGGATCGCATCATGCGCGCAAATCATCGCCACAACGCCGCTCAGGTCATCGGCGATCGCCCAGCCATACATGCGGCCGTTTTCGACCGTGCCGGCAAATGGATCGTGCTGCCATGTGTCCGTATCCGCCACCGGCTCACCTTCTGGATGCGCAAAAATAAACAGACTGCGCCCGTCGCCGACGCCCGGATGTACAGCGACAACGCTCACTCGATCGGCCTCCGGATCATCCCCGGGCGGCGCGAAATCCGAAGTCAAGGCAAATCTATTTGCTGAGCTTGAAATGGTCTCTACCTGACATCCCAAGCGCATGAAATGCCCGGCTATTTCATGTTGGAGAGCTTCTTCGCCCTCGGCCGACCTGGACAGAATTGCTCGTAGTAGGTCGACGTATTCTTCACGCTTCGACTGAATGAGTGAGTTCAAATTGTGGTCACTGGAGGGCGCGTCTGTCGTCATTAAAGATTCCCTTTTCCCTAAACTCGTTAGAGAAGTTACATTTTTTCAATGAGGCGCTGTGTATCGTTGTTAACAGTGCATGCAATCAACTCGCATCAAATTGATCAGCATATCTCTAAGGGCTTGCGAGAGGTCAATAATTCTGCAGTTTTACGGAAAGTTGCAGCGCGTCAACTATTAAGCGAAAGCATACCGTGTACGTACAGGCAAGTCAAATTCTGGGTGGGAATACAGTGCAACGAAGTCGGTTAAAATTGAGAACAAATACCACCTGCCGGATCGTTGGTATTTTGGGTTAAGGATCTCATGTCGAGACCGGTTGTTCATAGAGCTGAGCGCGGCCATTTTGAGTATCGCTGCAGGACGTAAAAGACGGCGATCGAATCGGTCGCAGGGGGCCTAGTCTGAATGCTCGGGCTTGCCCATAAGCCGTCGAAGGAAATCACGGCTTTCGCGCATCATAAGCGAGCGCGAAAAAGCGGTTGGGGTTGTCAAAGAACCACTGCCCGGCAATGGATCGCGCTCCCGCTTCGTCCAGCCATCCGATTTCCACCAGATTCGCTAGCGCCGCAGCGACCACGTGCCTGGCGAGCTTGAGATGGGCAAGAGCCCGTTCCGGCATGTCTAAATGGTCGCCGCCAAAGGCGTGGATTTTGCTATGCGGCACGGTCATCACGGCGCGTTCGAGCAATCGCTGCGCATAGAGTGGATCAATGAGATACAGCCAGGTCAGGTTTAGCGCCACATTGGGGTAGTTCTTCAGGACGAATAGAATATCACCCATATAGGGCCAGTTGCCGTGAAACAAATCGAATCGCACGTCGCGATGCAATTCAAGCACGGGTACAAACAGGCTGACATTGGCTTTGTCGACGCGATTGAATGAGCCCGCCATGTGCCCGGTGTGGATCTGAACCGGGAAGTCTAACTCGCGCGCGAAGCGCATGTATTGATGGAAGAGATAGTCATCCAGCGGTTTGGCTTCTGGCCAGCCCAGGACGGCGTTGGCATCATTCAGCAGCCGATTGAAGATGGGCTCGGCATCGCCTTTCGCCACAACATCGTATGCCAGCGTTCTGTTGTAGGCGCATTGGTCCTTGAGCGCGAGCGCGCCGCGCGCTTTCGCGATGCGCAGTATCTCAAAGACCGCCTCGGTGAATTCGTCCAGCGATGTGATGGGCCGATCCGCCCACTCGGACACTTGTTGGATTCC
Organism: Chloroflexota bacterium; assembly: GCA_026713245.1. Taxonomy (GTDB): domain Bacteria; phylum Chloroflexota; class Anaerolineae; order Aggregatilineales; family Phototrophicaceae; genus UBA6055. Next base: position 27,125 of record JAPOOU010000162.1, on the reverse strand, counting down.
GTCCCAATCGCGCGCGCTATGTTCATGATGCTGCAATACATGAAACAGGGGCAGTGGCACGACCGGCCGCCACCCGGTTTCGAATACCTGATCGCCGCGCAGAAAAGCGCCAAAATCGCCCGGGGGCCAGCCAAGCGCGTCGGTGATGACGCAGCGGATATTTGCGTCCCGCATCATTTGACGATAGGTAGCGGGGTCGCGTTCCGGGAGTCTCTCCGCTATGCGTTCCAGCGCGGCCAATGTCATCGCCTGCTCGCCATATTCATCCCACATGACGAGTTTGGTGACGCGCGCATAGGCGGTATGTTGACTCCGCTCCCAATACGCTTGAAAAAGGGGCCATTTGTCGCCGGTGGCGACGGCGTCATCTTTGAGGAATGCCAGTTGTTGCTCCGTCAGCCCAGCAGAAATCAAGTCGCTGGCGTAATAGCCAGTTATCAATGCCGCGATTGGCTCGGAAAAGCGGATAAGGTGTTCCGGACCTGCCATGTGTTCGTGGCAGTCGATGACAGGGAGATCGTCGATATGCGCCAGCAAGCGGTCGAAAGTTGGGCTGTCTCTATGTATCATCGCTTCGCTTCCTCTATATGCCGCTTAATGCGCCGGCGGCGATACCCTTGATGAAATGTCGCTGAAAAATCACATAGACTATGACCACCGGGACGAACGATATGGTAGCGCCAGCCATCAACAGTCCGAAGTCCGCCCCGTAACGTCCCATGAACACGCTGAGGCCCTGCGGCAATGTGCGTGCAGATGCTTTCTGGATCAGCACAACCGGCAGCAGAAACTGATTCCAGACCCAGACAATATTGAATATCATCACGGATAAAAGGGCAGGGCGGCTCAGGGGCATGACGATGAAGCGCAATATGCCCCAGTTGCTGCAGCCATCGATGCGACCGGCGTCAAGTACCTCTTTGGGCAATTCTTGAATGAAGCCGCGCAGGAGCAAGATAGCGAAGGGCAGGCCAACGGCTGTCTGCGGCAATATCAGCGCCCAGAGATTGTTCACCAGCTTCAGGCTCACCATCTGATAAAAGATCGGGATGATCAGGATGCCGAGCGGTACAGTCAGCCCAATGAGGAAGAAGGTGAATAGCGCGTTTTTGCCCCTGAACTTGAACATGGCGAAGGCGTAAGCAGCCAGCAGCGACAGGACAACCACGCCCAGAGCAGTTGGGATGACGACCAGGATGCTGTTGATGAAATAAATCCCGAAATTCCCGTCCTGCCAGGCCTCAGCGTAGTTTGACCACTGATACACCTCCGGCAAGCCAAGCGGATTCTGTATGATCTGACGGCGATCTTTCAGAGACGTTGCGATCACCCATACGAGCGGAAAAACCACTATCAGCGAAAGGAAGCCGGCGATCGCGGTGTATGCCATCGATTGGATGGCGCTTGTCTTCCGTCGGGAGCGTCCGTTTGTTCGCGTCATGATTTCTAGGCTCTGCAGGCTCTTAATCCGAATCTCTGTAAACACCGCGCAGCGCAAGAAAGAGCACTGAGAAGCTGACGATGACCACGCCCATCGCGATGGCGACGGTAGCGCCGTAACCGACCTTGCGCAAGGTGAACGCGCTTTCCAGCATGTACACCGGTACGACCATGGACGCGTCGCCTGGCCCGCCACGGGTCAGCACGTAGACCAGATCGAAGATCTGAAAAGAGCTGATGGCAGTCACAAGGACGATGGTGGTCAAGGCGCCGCGAATTGAGGGCAAAAGAATATGACGAAACTGCTGCCATAGGTTGGCGCCGTCCACCTTTGCCGCGTCAAAGAATACCTCGTCAACCGCGTCGATGGCGGCGATGAAGATGATCATCGTGAAACCATAATGCACCCAGCTCCAGGCAATGAAGAGCGAGGGCAGTACCAGGGCGCTGTTGCCCAGCCAGCCTTGCGTCAGTTGCTCAAGCCCGATCGAATTGAGGAAGACATTGATAGCGCCGTAAGTGGGGTTGTAGATCCATTGCCAGATCAGGGCGACGGTGACCGAGGAAAAGACCTGCGGCATGAAGAAGATTGTGCGGAAGATGATGCTGCCGTACATCGAGCTGCGGGAGAGCAGGATCGCCAGCAGCAAGCCGAAAAGAACCGGCACGATGATTGCCGCGATCATCCAGTAAAAATTGTGCGAGAGGGCCTCCCAGAATCGCTCGTCGCCCAAGAGTTTCCCGTAATGACGCAAGCCGATGAACTTGCGCGCAAGGATGCCGTCCCATTTGTAAAGGCTCAGCTCAAATAGCTTGACCAAGGGATAGATGAAAAAACCCATATAAACGACCAAAGCGGGAACGATGAAAACGACGGGCGAGACGCCGTTTCGCCAGCGCAAGATCGTCTCTGGAGTGAGCAAGGCGCGTTTGCTGAAATGACTTTCTGCGGACACAGTACCGCCGCATCAGCTAGACATCGGGAAGGAGCGTGAAGCCGGGCGAACCTCACAGGAGATCCGCCCAGAGCTTGGGACGCGACTATTCGCCCGACAAGCAGTCTTCTTCGTAGACTTGCTGGTTGGTAACAATCAGTTCGTCTGGCGTAATATCGCCGCCGACAAGTTCCTGCAATGTCCGCCAAGTCGCCAGGTTAAGCGCGCTGCAGGTCACGCCGATGTTGTAGCCGAAGCCGGTGTAACTGTTGGCAGCCGCCACATCGGCTAGCAATGGCGTGGACGGCGGCGGCATCTCGTCGAACCGATAGGCCGTGATGTTCCCGGCATTCCAGAACTTGGTCTGCGCTTCTTCGCCCAACATGTAGCCGACAAACTCGATGGCCAGGTCCATGTGTTCCGTGGCCGCATTGATCATGAGGTTGTTGTAGGGATTCTTGCCGCCGGCGTGCCAGGGCAGGTCAGGATTGAGTTGCGGCGTCGGGAAGAATCCCACCTCGAATTCCGGCAGCATGGCGAAGTCGTTCATCACCCAGGTGCCGCCGATGTTCATCGCGACATCCCCGTTGATGAAGAGATTGTTGGCGTCCACGAAGCCGGTCGAAAGCATGTTGGGATCGAGATAACCAGCTTGCGCCCACTCTAGCGTCTTTTCGGTGGCCGCCAGAAATTCGGGCGTATCGAGGCGATATGCGGGATCATTTTCTTCGATTCCAGTGATGACCTCAATGGGCATGGCGGTATGGACGAGCTGCAGCCAGACATGGGCCAGCGGCCAGGAGTCGCGCCCGCCAACCGAAATCGGTGTCATACCGGTATCAAGCACGGCTTGCATGGCTGCTTCAAAGTCTGCTAGGGTCCCAGGTATTGCCAGCCCTAGCTCGGCGAAGATCTCTTTGTTGTAGAAGACACCGATGGTGACGTTCTCGAAGGGTATGCCGTAGATCTGATCGGGCGTCAAACCATTGGTAAGGCGTATATCGCTCATCTCATAGCGATCCAGCCAGCCATTCTCCTCCGCCAGGTCTGTCAGTTCGACCGCATGGCCCGCCAGCGCGTAGCGACCGAGCGCTTGCAAGCCCCAAGGCACGTAGGCGACATCGGGCCCTTCGCCGCCGTCCAGCGCCAAGGGCATGACGCGCAAGAAATCATCAAAACCGTAAGACGTGATTTCTACGCTGACCCCCGGGCGCTCCGCCGCAAATTCATCGGCAACTTGCTGAAACAGCTCTACGGTTGCGGGCGCATCTCCCTCGAACCAGAAGGTCAACGTTACCTCGTCTTGCGCGCTTAGCGGCGCCAGGCAAAACAGCAGTGCCACAAGCCCAAGAAGAACCAATACCAAGGCGCTTTTGTTTTTCATAACTAGAATCTCCTCACTTTTCCAAAATACTAACCCAACGATATATGTGATCTCGTCATCGCGCCTCCTTTACTGCGCATCTCGGACCAGGCGATACATGCAGCGCTGTCTGATATGGTGGACGGGAATCGCCGGGAATCGCCGGCGCAACTGTTCCGACAAGCGCTCTATGCCGACCTCCTCGCTTACCATGTGATTGACTGCGATAATGGGGATATCCATATCAATGGCGAAGCCGCCGTCGCGCCAGTATTCCATGCCATCGTCGGTGCAAATCGCCAGATCAATCGCGAAGCGCTCTACACATTCCAGGTAGGGTGTTATTGCGCCGGTCCCAATACTGACTCGGTGGACGAGTTTTTCTTCCGAGCCGATCAACTGAACGCCTGGCTGCCCGTAGGCGGCGGTGCATCCAGCGACGCGCCTGGCCAGATCGCCCGCTCTTTGACCGCCTGTCTCATAAACGCGGATGTAGGTATCGCCATCAATTGCCTTGCCCAATGCCAAGTGCTGACCCCATGCATCCGGAATACCCATGCCCGTCATTTGGTCCCAAAGGTCATGGCAGCGAATAATGACCAGGCCGTTTTCCTCGATAAAGCGCTTTTTCGCTCTCACGGGCGCCAGGCGCAAGATATCTTCGTCATTGTCCCAATGGCTGTAATAGGTAGGTTCGTGCGTGATGAAGACATTGCAGTCCAGGTCCAGCGCCCGCTGCAGGGCCCAGGTATAACTCATCCAGCCGACGGCGATACCGCGCGCCACGGCATGTGGATCGCCCGCTTTGAAGGTGTCCACTGTGTCAACCGGGTACTGCCATTCGCCGGCTAGCGACTGCAAATAATCCTGAACGTCCTGCGCTTTCATACCTTCAGCCTAATGCGGAATCCCGAATTGGTGCATGCGACGATGGAGAGCTTCGGCCGCCTCGTGAAATGGCGCTTCAAGGTAAGCGATGTGATCGGAAAGACCGTGATGGTAGGTGGTCTGCTCCGCCCGGTGTTGTGGGCTGCGATGCCTGATGTATGATAATCCGCCCTCTATGAGTGTGAGCATGTATTGCGCGGACGCGTTGTCGAAGACGGCATAGTGATCCTGGCAGGTGACATAAATCGGCGAGGTATGCGCCATGATGCCCCGTTTGCGGTGGTCGTAATGCGGGCGCGCGGTATATCCGGGCCCGGCGCAACGCGCCGCCAGCCAGGTGTCTCGCTCTATCTTAAGCCGGGTGTGGAGCCGCAGTTCGCGGGATCCTTTCTCATCAACCATTTCAGCGACAATATCCCCCGCCGCGACAATCTGCAGACAGTGAATCGGGAAGACGGAACGCGCGATCGCCTCAACCTCGACCGTCCCGCCGCCAGGAACCTTGATCTCGCTGCCGACAGGTTGTCCCTCGACCGTGAACCAGAGCAGCGCGCCGCCGCTCAGAAAGGTGCGCCCCCGTTTCAGCGCCTGGCGCCAAGTGTCATAGGTAAATTCTTCATTTTCAGCGAGCTGGACGTAGGTTCGGTAGAGGCCGACCGGCGTTTCATTAGACATCTTGTCCGTGCCGCCCACCAGCGGCAATCGATAGCCCCCGTTCAGATAGCGATAATACTCTAGGTGCTCAAAACTCAGGAAATCCAGCATTTCCACCGCGTCCGCGCGCCCGGTCGCGACCAGCGCAGCCGACTCGGCATTTGGGGTCGGCAGGTGAGGCAATATGACGGTAGCGCCTTGCTCATGGGCGGCATCCGCCCAGTGACTCATGGTGATATCCAAGCCGCCGCCAAGCTCCGCTTCGCCTGGCCCACCCGTAGCCCAAGGCATTACCGGGGTCTTCAAACCCAGCAAGCTCAGATGTCCCAGCATATGCTGCCGATTCTCTTGCGATACGTAAACAATGGTGTTTTTGTCTTGGGACAGATAGGGCCGGCCGGTGAACTCTTCCGTATTGGTGAACAGATGTCCCCATTGGCTTTGCAGCAAATTGACAACGTTCAGGTCTTCCGCCTGCGCTTCGGTGAGCGACCCTTGCGCTGACAGAAAATGCACATGAGTGTCGCCGCTGAAAAAGCCTTGAGCATTCATATCAATCCAGCGCTTGAGCTCCAGCTTGAGCTCCTGCTGTCCCGGTTCGATATCCACCCAGGTCCGCAGCGGTTCGTATTCATAACCGCGCGCCACATCGACCAGGACGCGCCCACGTGGCAGCCAACCCTGACATGTCCCGTCGATATAGGCATAGGCGATCTGCCCGAGCGTTACATCGCCGCCGACATCCACATTCCAGGTCGGCTGGTTGGCGTATACCGGCGCATGATGACCGTGTGGCGCATAGGGAACGCCTTCGGGGGAGTGGAAGGCGACGCGGCAGGGAATTGTCTCTCCCGATTCCGCATCGACAATCGTCACATGAACCCAGTTCTTGCCGTTATCGATGACCTCCAGCCTGAGCGAATTTGTCTCGACCGCGCGCGTCTCTTCCAGGTCGGCCCACCGCGCTTGACCAAGGACTTCATCGCCGTGGCTCACAGTGATCGTTGCCGAAGGAATGGCGGCAATCTGTGCGTAAGCTGGGCTGTTGGATTCGTTGGCGGGCGCGCCATAGCCTTTCATATCCGGGGCAATTTGATCCAAAGGCGTCCGCGGGAGGGGATAAGCATAGGTGGAAAAACCGCGATCGACCGCTACATCAATGGCGAAAGGCCGGTCGGCGATGCCGTCGTCCTTGACCGTGATTTTGACCGGCACGCGCGTACTGCGCAGCAGCGGATTCTCGTCAAGATGCCCCAAAGTGATGCCGGCCAGCACAAACTTGGGACCCGCCGGTACAATTTCGATCGTTGCTATTTCCTGAACCGGATGTGGATTGCGCCAGGCCCACAGATAATAAGCGAGTGGAACGCCTTTGGTCACTTCCGTTTGACGGAATCCGGCGTAATCCCAGGCGCCTTGATAACGATCCTCGAGATAGTCTTTACGGTCGGGAATGCTGAGAAAAGGAAACTGTCCCCAGGGCAGCGGGATATTGCCGATCTCAAAGCGTTCCCGGATCGGCGCCGCTATGCGCGTCCCGTCGAAATAGTGGAAAACGTAGGTTGCGATGACTTCGCCAAGTGGACCGCCGCGCCAAAGCTCGGTTTCCAGCAAAGCATGGGCGAAGATCACATAGCGCGCTTTGCGGTTTACTTGTAATGTCACCGGCATTGAAAACAGGTTGTCGCCTTGACCGAAACCCAGGAAGCAATTCAGCCCAGTCGTCCGCTTATCCCCAATGAGGAAGGGCAGCCCGTGAAAGGTCTGCGCGCCAATAGGTGGAAGATCGGGCAAAGGCTGCAAATAGGTCCCGTCAGCTTGCAGATTGTCTGCACTGTAAAGCTCAATTCCAGCGTTACATTTCGCTGACAGAACAAGAGGTTCGTATTCCACAGACGGATCCAAAAAACTTGCTTAATACCAGTTTAATTGGCGGAGATTATTTCACCGCCTGAATAGTCTCGACTCGCTTGTGAACTTGCGATCATGCTCCGTTGACTGCGCCATTCGTAAAGGGCTCGGGCGAATCGGCGCGCGTTCGGATGAGAAACGACGCTTCCACTTGCTCAACGCGAACACATACTGGTCTTCTTTACAGTAGATTGTACCTCATTGGTATCGGTCATGGCGGCTTTGCGGCGCGCAGCGCTCGAGCGCGTCAATCGCTACTCCCTCAGGCCTGAGCTGAGGACACGACAGGTTTTCTAGCCCATCCCCGGCCCTTCCCGAAATTCTATGTCGGCGGTCAGTGTCTACGCGACCCAATGGATTGGGGAAGGGTGACCCAAGGATGAAAAGCCTGAAGTTATGCCCGAAATCGCGTGAATATGAAGAAAATACTGTCTTCTTTGTGCGCGCTCCCCCTCTCCGATAATTGAACCCCGAAATCCCCTCTTTGCTAGCTGTCCAGGTTTTCAGGACTTCCGCAGATTGTATCCCGGCTGAGATCAATGCGCAGGCGCTGGCGGTCGTGATCAACGGCTCAACAGCTTCGAGTCCACCCTAATTGCCCTGGCAATTCTGTCGCCGTCGGATGCGCAGGCATACTGGAGAAGCGCTTGTCCCAAGGTCACTGCAGAATTCAAGTTACCTCCGCAATGCGCCTGAGGCCTTCTCGAATTCGCTCTTTTGCCAAAGCGTAAGACAAGCGGAGATTCTGCGGATGCTCACTGAAGGCTGCGCAGTGGTAATAGTATCCGGCGCTGGTTACAGCCACGCGCGCCTCGCGAAGCAAGAACTGCTCCAACTCTCTTGCGTCATGCAAGCCAAGCCTCTTGCAAGCGCCATTGACATTGGGAAATACGTAGAACGCGCCTTCGGGTTTGGCACATGAGAATCCCGGGAGCTTATTCAAGCCCTCCCAGAGCATGTCACGCCGCTCTCGATATTCCTTGATCATCGCGTGCAGCGACGTGCGGGGGCCATTTAACGCCGCCAGACCGGCGTGTTGGGTGAATTCGGCGGCGCTGGAATGGATATTCCCGGCCAGCAGTGACATTGCGTCACTGACAGCCCTTGGCGCCGCGGCAAAACCTAGCCGCCAGCCAGTCATCGCATAAGTCTTGGAAAAGCTGTCCAAAAGTACCGTTCTCTCTTTCATGCCTGGAATCGACGCGATGCTGACAAATGGGCGGTCATAGACCATCTCGCAGTAGACCTCATCCGACAGCACCCAGATATCGCCACCGTGAGCGATCTCCGCGATCGCGCGCAAGTCACTTGCGGACAGGACGCCGCCGGTAGGATTATTGGGCGAGTTGATGACGATCATTTTGGTTTTTTCGGTCACCAGCTCCCCGAGAGTGCTAGGATCAAAGGTGAATGACCGTTCCTCGAGCAACGGCATCGGCACTGGAGTGCCGCCCAGGAACTCGACCATTGAGCGATAGGCCGGGTAGCCTGGATCGGGCACGATCACCTCGTCGCCTGGATTAATCAGCGACAGGAGCGCGTAAGTGACCAGTATCTTTGCCCCCGGCGCCACGACAATTTCCCCGGCATCAAACTCAACTCGCCGGGATGCCGACAAGGACTCCGCGATACGGCGTCTCAACGGGGCGATGCCGCGCGAAGGCGTATAATGTGTACGCCCTTCACGGATGGCCTGTATGCCGGCATCCGCTATATTCGCGGGCGTAGCAAAATCCGGATCGCCCACCGTAAAGTCGACAATGTCTATGCCTTGCCGCAGCATCTGATCGAGGCTGTCGAAGGAAGCGAAGGCGCCGCGTAAGCCCCCTAGCCTTTGCATGCGTCGGGCTATTTGCATGGTCCCATCCACCGCGTCTTTCCTCTGTAAGCTTGCTGTGCCATGACCCGGTTATTCTTCCCGCAAGCCTAGTTCGTCAAGCAGGTCTCTGAAGAAATGCGCGGTTAGCTTGCCCTTGCTGATATCTTCTTCGATCTCTAGCGCCTCGTCTTCCATGCGCGCGATCGAGTTCTCCAGCACTTCCGCGGCCTCTTCCCGCGCGATGATGACCACGCCATCGTCGTCCCCCAGGACGATGTCGCCCGGGTAAACCAAATACTCGCCGCATACAGTCGGGTGGTTGATCAAGCCCAGGCTGCCCTTCACCGTGCCTCGGATGGACAGGCCGCGCGAAAACACCGGGAAGCCGCTGGCGATGATGTCTTCGGCATCGCGCACGCAATTGTCGATGACGAGGCCGGCGATGCCATTGGCCTGCGCGGACACGGTCATGATCTCGCCCCAGAAGCCGGCTTCGGCGCGGTCTTCTGTGGCCACGACCAATACGTCGCCGGGTTGCGCGACCGCGATGGCCTTATGCAGCATTAGGTTGTCTTTGCTCCGGCAGAGCACGGTCAGCGCCGGGCCACAGACTTTCATGCCGGCTGCAATTGGTTTAATCGCGCCCGTCAATGCGCCTTTCTTGCCGGAGGCTTCATGCGCTGTCGCCGAGGATATCCCTCTGAATCCTTCGATAATCGCTTTGGAAGGCCGCTCAATCTCGTTGTAGACGTGCGCAAATTTCATATCAGTTCTCCCTGCAAACGATGACTATTGGATTGGCGTCACAAGCCCAGGCTTTCTCCGCCATCAATGGTGAAGTTTTGACCGGTGATCCACTCGGCTTCATCGGAAGCCAGATAGGCCGCCAGCGCGGCGACCTCGTCGGGCCTTCCCATCCGTCCCAAGGGATTCCGGTCTTGGAGTCGCTTCATCAGCTCGTTGGGCGGCTGCTCAGGCGTCGTGTTGATCGGCCCCGGCGAAATGCAATTCACGCGGATACCATGGCGAGCGATCTGCTTGGAGAGCGCCATCGTGAACCCCAGATAACCGGCTTTGGCGGCGGAGTATTCCACGCCGCCCCGCATATCCTTGTCCGCGCCGTTTAGTGCCGCGCCCGAAGCGATGCTCAAGATGACGCCATCTTGGCGCTCCACCATATGTGGCAGCACCGCCCGCGTACAGTAAAGCGTGCCCATCAGGTTCTTGCCGATGACGTGATCGAGCGTGTCAAATGTCGCTTCATGAAAGAGCCTGCCGCGTTCGCGCGCGCCGCCACCGGCATTGTTGACCAGGATGTCGATGCGTCCGAAATCATCCAATACCGTCGCTGCCATTGTCTTCACAGCAGCGACATTGGTGACATCGAGTTGAAATGATTGCGCATGTCCGCCCAGGTGGCGAATCTCGGCGCAGGCCGCCTCAGCCCTTTCCGGATGTTCATTCGCCGTGACGATGACGCCGGCGCCTTCTTGGGCGAAGCGCAAAGCGATGCCGCGTCCAATGCCGCTGCCGGATCCGGTGATTATCGCCACTTTATCTTTGAGCCTCATCTTGTGCATTCCCCTTATTCCGGCAATTGAAATCTAACGTGGGAAGCCATCCCCCTCATAGGCGAAGTACCGGACGTAAGCCTCGGCGTACTCGGCATCTTCCATCATATTCAGCAGCGAAGCCCGGAATCGGGCGCGATCGACGTAGCGCGGACCCATGTAGCCGACCTGGGTCGCGATCGCATTCATCGCCGCTTTTTTCTGCTCGATCACATCCGATATATCAATATAGACATCGGGCTTGAAATTCTCCAGCGAGGTCTGATCCGGCTCGAAGGAGTAGATATGCGGCACGGCAATGGCTCCGGATTCGGGCAAGACGCCGGGTACCGTCGCCGCGCGCACCGCCCAGCGCGTCAGCTCGAAGACAGCCTCATGATCCGGATTCATGAAATCGGTGGACGAATGTGTCAGCACTATATTAGGACGGACATCGCGCATCAGCGCTGTCAATGCGATAATTTCCTCGCGCGAGTAGCGCAAAGGGTGATCGCCCCAATCGAAGAAACTGATCTCGGCGCCCAGCACTTCAGCCGCCTGTAGCGCTTCCGCCTTGCGAATCGCCTTGACCTCGTCCTCGCCGATGCCGGGATTCTTGCTCCAGGTCCCGCCCGACTCACCGCGTTCGCCGAAAGTCAGGCAGGTGACATGCACCCTCGATCCGCGCCCGGCGTATTTGGCAATGACGCCGCCGCAACGCCATACAAAGTCCGCAGCATGACCGCTAATCACTAGAATAGTAGGAGAGTCTGTCATCTTGGCCTCACAATCAATCACTCGTTCGCTTTGCTGGAATGGCTGCCGACCAACTGCACTTTGCGGCCGTCGGGGTCGAAGAAAGCCGCCAGCCACCGTCCGGTCTGCTCATAAAACATCGGCTCGTATTCCACGGTGAGGCCCTTTGCCTTAAAAGCCTCGAAGGCTTCATGGATGTCGTCGACCCGAAATGCCAAATGACGGAGACCCAGCGGATGTGTGGCGCCGTCCGGTTGACTGGCCGGATGCAATTCCAGGATCGGCTGGTTGTCCCCGGGATGCTGCAGCTCCAGCGCGGCGCCTTCGTGCTCTGTCCTGCGGACGACTTCAAAACCCAGCGCCCCGTAAAAGGCTTCGAATGCGTCCAGATCATTAACAACAAAGTCAACGTGATCGATGCCGAGTATCATTGCCTTTTCCTTTCATCCATTGTGATATGGCTTCAATTCTGTTTGCGTCCTAATGGCTGAGGATTTGGGCCAGAAAACGTTTCGTGCGTTCTTCTTTGGGCGAGTTGAAGAGTTTGTCGGGCGTGCCACTCTCCACAACCAAGCCCTCGTCAAAGAAAAATAGCCGATCGGCGACCGCGCGAGCGAAGCCCATCTCGTGTGTGATCACGATCATCGTCATGCCGGATTGCGCCAATTCGATCATCACATCGAGCACTTCTTTGATCATCTCCGGATCCAATGCTGAAGTCGGTTCATCAAAGAGCATGATCTTGGGCTGCATGGCCAGCGCCCGGGCTATGGCGACGCGCTGCTGTTGGCCGCCGGAAAGCTGCGCCGGGTATTTCTCCGCCTGCTCGGGGATGCCTACCCGTTCCAGCAGCTCCATCGCAACCTTCTCCGCTTCAGTTCGGCGCCACTTGCGATTGTACATTGGCGCGTAAGTGATGTTCTGCATCACGGTCAAATGCGGGAAGAGGTTGAATTGTTGGAAGACCATGCCGGTTTCCATACGCACGCGCTCGATATTGCGCACATCATGGGTAAGTTCTATGCCGTCCACGATGATCTGGCCCGATTGATGCTCTTCCAGACGATTGATGGTGCGGATGAAGGTCGATTTGCCCGAGCCCGACGGTCCAAAGATCACAATGACTTCTTGAGGCATAACCTCCATGGAAATGCCCTTCAGCGCATGGAAGTCGCCAAACCATTTCTGCACGTCGCGGCAGACGATTATCGGGTCTTCTGCGCGCGGGGAAGCTCTATTGCGATCCATCGTAATTCCTGCCTACTCCCAGGGTTTTCTCGAGACGTTGACTGGCGAAGGCCATACTCGTGGCCAGAATCCAGTAGATGAGTCCTATGAACACGTAAACTTCTTGTGATCTGCCCAACCAGTTGGGATTCGACAAGATCGCCTGGCCGATGCCCAAGAGGTCAAAGAGTCCAACCAGGGCGACCAGCGTCGTATCCAGCAGCAATCCGATGAACTGGCTGACAATAACCGGTATGACGATACGCAGGGCCTGCGGCAGGATGATGATGCGCATGGATTTGAGACCGCTGAAACCCAGGGCGTAAGCGGCGTCATATTGCCCCTTGGGTATGGCTTGCAGGCCGCCGCGCACAATCTCCGCCATATAGGCGGCGGTGAAGAAAGTAATGGCCACCATGACGCGAACCACGCGATCAATCGGAGGCAAGCTTTGCGGCATGAACAATTGCAGCATGATATTGCCCATGAACAAGATGCTGATCAAGGGAACCCCGCGAACCACTTCGATATAGGTGATGCAAAGCGCGCTGATGGCCGGTTGCTTCGAGCGCCTGCCCAGCGCCAGAATGATACCCAGGGGCAATGAAAAGATGATGCCGACGGCGGCCAAGAGCACGGACAGCAGCAACCCGCCCCAAAGATCGGATTTGACCAGAGGCATGATGCCGTCCTCAGCGGTGAATCCCTCCAACAATACAATGAGCGCCGGGATGTAGAGAATGCTCGTGATCGCCGCGATCTGACGGCGACGCCTGTCCCCCAAGACAGTTGTCAACATATAGGCGGCGACGATTGTTCCCTGAATGATGATCAGATTGATGCGCGCGCCCTCACTGGCGAAGGGCAGCAGCGCCAGGACCAAGGGAATGGCGGCGATGGCGACGGCGCTGCGATTGAGCGCTTGATTCCAGGCCCGCAGGTTGATCCCGACTATGGCGCCGAGCAGATACAGTCCGATCCAAATCCGCCATACTTGCTCGCCGGGATAAGAGCCCTTCATCAAGATGTTGATGTTTGCCGTGATGACATCCCATTGCGCCAGATTGAAGACCCAATCCAGCGCCAGCCGAAGGGCAAAAAACAAAAACAGCAGCGAGATTACGGTGAGCGCGGAATCGAAGAGACTGCTGAACAGATTCTCCTTGATCCAACGCAGGGCGCTATTGCCTTCCCTGCCAGGAGGCAAGATATTCTTTTGCGGATCAGTTACGGGCGCAGCTGGCAATGTGTACCTCCGCGACAACGTTCAGTTCGGACTCACGAGCCTCATCAATGCGAAAGTGTAATTTTACGGTTGTACATGTTCAGTATGAGCGAGGCGATCAAGCTGATCGTTAGATATACCAGCAAAATGATCGTTAACGTTTCCACGGCGCGTCCGGTGTTATTCAATATCAACCCGCCCGTTATCGCGAAGAAGTCGGTGTAGCCGATGGCCAGTCCCAAAGAGGTATTCTTGGTGAAACCGATGGCGTAGCTGATGAGCGGCGGGACGACAACGCGAATCGCTTGCGGCAGGATGATCAGCCGCATGATATTGAAAGAACTGAAGCCCAGGGCGCGCGCCGCCTCTCGCTGACCCCTGTCGACCGACAATATGCCCGCTCGCACCGCCTCGGCGATGTAAGCGGCGGCGTAGATGACCAGGCCGAAGAGCAAGCCCCAGAATTCCAGGGAAACCGAGCCCCCGCCGCGGATATTGAAGCCCTTGAGCGCCGGCTTGACGATCTCAAGCGGATCCGGCAGGATTACGTATCCGATCACGGTTACGCTGAGCAAAATGACCACGAACCACAACGTGACCAGCGGCATGCGCCCGGTGCGTTTCCCGTGTTGTCGCAGGCGGTGCGCGACAAAGAGCGCCAAGGCAAAACCGCCAAGCAGAATCCAACGGTAGCTATACCAGGATTCCGTCGGTGTGCCCCAAGGAAAAAACAAGCCCCGATTGGCGATGTAAACAGGAAAGACGGGGTCGAAGAGGACGATGGCTTCTTGTACCCGCGGCAGCTTGAGGAAGATCGCGCGGTACCAAAAGATCAATAGCAGCAGAGGAGGAATGTTGCGAAATACGTTGATGTAAACCAACGCGATCTTGCTGACGAGGAAGTTCGACGACAAGCGCATGACGCCGATGAAAGTCCCCAAGATCGTTGCCAGGACGATACCGGCAATAGACACCTTGAAGGTGTTCAGCAGACCAACCAGCATGGCGCGGTGAATCGGGTCTGTTCGGGTGAACGCAATGGTGGACTCGCCCAGGTTAAAGCCGGCCGTATCCTGGAGGAAGTCGTAGCTGATCGGCACCTCCTTTTGCGTGCGCAGGGCGGTCACCATATTGCTGTAGAGAAATAACAGAATACCCGCGACCAGAGCGACCACGACGACCTGGTTGGCAATCCGTAGAAATCGCTCGTCTCTGTAGAGAGGCGTTCTCATATGTTCTGCGTAAGCCATTTGCCCTACCTGGACGAGATAGCGCTGCAACTTTGATGATACTGGATTTCAGAATCCGCTCGAAACGAATAGTCGGGCCGTGCGCGGAGCCGCCAATTTGGACCGCTACCGCCGCGTGCAGGCTTCATTATCGTTGAATAGAAAAAGGAGAGTGACGCAAGCGCGCCACTCTCCACGGAAGTCTAACGGAAGGGGGGAGCGTAGATAAGTCCGCCATCCGTCCACAGGGCATTGGGACCGCGCGGCAGATTGAGCGGAGAGCCGGCGCCCAGGTTGCGATCAAACATTTCGCCATAGTTGCCGACCTGCTTGATCATCTGATAGACCCAGTCGCCTGGCAGGCCCAGCTTGCCGCCGAAATCGTCTTCTGTGCCCAGCATCCTGCGGATGACCGGATCTTCGGAATCGAGGAAGTCGTCGACATTCTCCGAGGTAATGCCGTATTCCTCGGCGTTGATCAGCGCGAAGGTGACCCACTGGATGACGTCCAGCCATTGGTCATCGCCATTGCGCACGACATGGGCCAGCGGCTCTTTGGAAATTGTGATGTCCAGCACCATGTGTTCTTCCGGATTCGGAAAAGCGGTCGAGGCATAGGAGGCCAGATAGCTTCTATCCGTCGTGCGAACATCACAGCGGCCCTCGAGATAGGTGTTCCAGGCCTCTTCATCGTCTTCGATTGGCAGCGGCGTATATTCCAGGCCGCGGGCCGCAAATGCGTCGGCGATATTCAATTCGCTGGTCGTGCCTGGATCGGTGCAGATCGTGGCGCCATCCAGTTCCTCAATTGTCGAGACGCCTAATGCGGTTGGCACCATCAGGCCCTGCCCATCGTAGAAGTAAATGACGGCGTATTGGGCGTTGTTATCGGTATCACGGGAAAGTGTCCAGGTCGTGGTTCTGTAGATGACATCACCCTCGCCGGTGGCAAGGAAGGTGAAGCGATCAGCGGAACTGGCGGGAAGGATCTCGTGCGCGTCAGCGTCGCCGAAAATCGCTGCTGCTGTTGCTCGGCAGAAATCGGTATCGAATCCGGAGAAGTTGCCTTCTTCATCGAGGAAGCCGAAACCCGGATATCCGGAATGGCTGATACAAATGATATGCCCACGCTCTTGCACCAGCTCCAATGTCGACGCGTCTTGGGCATACGCCGAAAACGTAAGCGCAAGCAAAACGAGGACACAAAGACACAGTACGCGGAATTTATTGCTCATTTTCTTCCTCCAATCATTAATTGGTCGTTCTTCTAATGCGATCAATATGCTCCTCCAGAGATCTGCTATGCTGTCGGTGACTTCGTATCTGCCGGCGAATTGACTGGGCAGGCGAATCAAACGCGAATCGCTTCCGGATAGACTTGCGCGAGGGCCCGCAGAAGCACGTCATATTCTTCATCCGTGAAAGGCTCAACGGGCAAGCGACATTCGCCAAAGTCGAGCCCGCGCGCTCTCAACGTGGCCTTGTTTACGGCAACCCAATGCGGCTTGTTTTCGGCGAAGTTGTAATAGTAGACATAGGGCGCCATGCGCTTCCAGATCTGCGTGCCCAGCTCGAAATCCCGGTTGTCGTGGATGGCTTCGTACAGTTGCGCGATCAGATCCGGTATGACGCCCGGGATCGCCGCCAACCAGCCATCCGCGCCCGCCATCAGCGCTTCCCAGCCGGCAAAATCGTGGCCGTACAATACGCTTAATCTGTCGCCACAGAGGTATTTGAGATAGGTCACGCGCGATGGATCGCCATGGGCGGCCTTGATTCCGTTGATAACGCCATCATCAACCAACTCCTTGACCTGCTCATTCGTAAGTTCATAGCCGGCTGCATAAGGATTGTTGTACAGGATAAAGGGTTGGCCGATGCCATCGGCGATTCTGCGAAGGTGCGTCATGGCAGATGAAACGGGCAACTCGGCTTGTGATAGCGGCAAGAGTACCAGGTGCCCCACGGCGCCAACATCCATAGCCGCCTTGCAGAGATCAATCTGCATCTGTGTTCCATAGTGCGTGGCGCCGGCGTAAACGGGCACGCGGCCGGCAGCTTGATCGACCGTCGCCTTGATTACCTGCATCCGCTCTTTTTCGGTAATTGACATTGGTTCGGCAGTACTTCCATTTGGCGTCAGGCCATGCACGCCCTCTTGGATGAGCCACTCGGCATAATCCTTGGTTTTTTCTATGTCCAGGCTGCCGTCGCTGTTGAACGCGGTAATCGTTGCCGGGATGACTCCCTTCGGCTTCTGCATCTTATTCACTCCTCCTTAACACTACTTTGATCGTCTAAGCTGCTGTATTGCCCTGTGAAGAGAGTCTATCGCCGGCAATGTCTTCACTTTGGCGCCGCCGCAGATTCGGGATAGACCTGCATCAGATACGAATGCAGCAGCTCCCGTTCGCGCCTGGACATGCTGTAGGTCGGCCGCCGCGGCAAGCCGATATCCATGCCCATTATTCGCAGCGCTTCCTTGAAAACCTGCAACCAGTGCGGCGCCGGATTTTCGCCCTGCCGCTCATACATGAAGTAATAGGCAAGAGGCGCCATCCTGCGCCATACATCTTGCGCGCGCCGCAGGTCCTTCGCCTCGGACACAGCCTCAAAGAGCTCGACCGACAATTCCGGAATGACGTTGGGAAGGCCGGACAGCCAGCCGTCCGCGCCCGCCACGAATGCTTCCAGCGGCGCATAGTCATGCCCGTACAAAGCGGAAAGCGATCCGCCACACAGATACTTGAGATAGTTCACGCGCATGGGATCGCCATGGGCGGACTTTACCGAATGAACAACGCCCTCTTCGACTAGGGACTTTATCTGTATGGGCGACAATTCGTACCCGGCAAACCAGGGATTGTTGTATACCATGATCGGCTGACCGACTGCCGCCGATATGTCTCGCAGATAATCAATAGCATCGCTGATGGTGGGCTGATAATAGAATGGCAGCAGCACCATTAGACCGTCCGCGCCGGCATCAATGGCTGCTTTGCTTAGCGCGATAGCTTGCTGCGTGGCATAGTGAATAATCCCGGCGAAGACCGGTACGCGCCCGGCGGCCTGTTCAACGACGGCTTTGATCACCAGGGCCCGCTCCGTATCGGTCATGGCGGCGCCTTCGCCAGTGCTGCCACAAGGCGCCAAGCCATGTACGCCGCGTTCGATCAACCACTCGGCAAAAGCCTTCGTGCCGCCGATATCGAGCGATTCGTCGCTGTTAAATGCGGTCAGCATCGCGGGAATGACGCCGCGGGGAACCAATATGCTCATCTTACGGACCTCAATTCATCCTGTCGCGGGCAATTTGTCGGCGGCCTCGCCCAAAACATAATGCTTGCGGACCGGTTCCAGAATCTTCCAGGTGCAGGACAAGCCCTCTTCAAACGTGACCAGGTCGCCTGCGCCAAAGCTGACGGGCTGCCCGTCATCCGGTGTTACCTGCACTACGCCATCCAGCAGATAGCAGACTTCTTTTTCCTCATAAAGCCAATGATATTCAGATGCTTCTTTCTCCCAAATTGCCCAGGACGATACGTCCAGTTGGGTAAGTTGCTCGTCCGAAGGATTATGAAGGACTGTAATCTGATCGCGCATCGGTCAACTCGATTCGCCGCTAGTATGTAACATGTTACATGCAATATGTTATAATGATTATATTGGTCATTTTGGAAATGTCAAGCAATTGCCATTGCCCGGGATATCTCGCGCATTAGACGCATTGCGGATGCAAGACCGGCGGTAGCTGGGCGACAAGAGCCGTACTGCGCGCGCAACCATAACGGCCGGCCGGTTCGGGCGCTCTAGCGGACGGTAGCTTCCGCTTGATGATTTACCAATGAAAGATCACAATTGCTGCCGGAGGTCATAGCAATGTCGACAAGCGAGAAAATCCAAATTGGGTCCTTAACGACGGAGTGTTACACGCGCATCAAGGACGACATTCTCAATAAGCGAATTCCTTGGGGCCAGAAGCTCAATGTGCCGGAATTGACGGCGCGATTTGGCATTAGCCGCTCGCCGGTAGTCAAAGCCATTGAGCGACTTTCGCACGAGGGCTTGGTCCAGATCATCCCCAACCGAGGCAGTTTCGTATCAGCTCCCACAAAGCGCGATATTGTGGAAATCGCGCAAGTTCGAATTGCCTTCGAATCAATGGCTTGCGAGCTGGCCTTTCGCCGCGATAAAAGCGCTCTGTTGAACAGCCAGGAACGCAATGAAGCGCAAATAAGCGCCTGCGAACGAAAACAACAGCGGATTCCCGAAGATGTCTGGTTTACCTACGACAGAGATTTCCACAGGATTTTCGCTGAGGTCGCGGACAACAGTCGCCTGCTCGAAATCTATGAGCAAGTTCGCAATCAAATCGAGCTATTTCGCGTGTTTTATGGCGAAGGCGACGCCTTGCGCGCGCTCGAATTACACCGCGAAATACTGACATTGCTCCGACAAGATCGGCTTGGTGATGCCTTGCAGGTCCTGCGGCTACACATAGAAGAAGTTTGCGAGCAAACCATTGACGAGTTTCAGCGGGCCGTGAGTGAAATGGACCAGTGATTTTTGCTGTGGATCGCTCAACGCCCTGGGTCGATTGCATCCGACGCGCCAGGGTCAGGGCGGCTGCGATCTGTTTATAGGCAGTGGAATCGGGCATGGCCGGCCCACGAGGTTTATTCTTCAAAGTCGTGCGAATCGAAGTTCAGCGTGCGGCTGTTTTCGCTGATCGCGCGCACGGTGGCGTCGTCAAAACCATCGCCTTGCACGCTCTCGATTTCGACCGTGACGCGGACGTCCGCGCCGGGTATAGCAGCCAGCCGTACGATAATCTCGTCCGCGATCTGGCTGAGGTCGCGCATGGCGCGCTGGGGATCGACTTGCACCGAGCCATAGTAGCGCTTCTTGGGCTTTGGTTTGGGCGGCCTGTCGTCGGGCGGTGGATCAATTGTCTTGTCACCCGTCGGCCGGTCGGTGATGATGGGCGGCGGTGGCGGATCTACCTCGTCAATCTGTGCGCGGGCGATTTCGGGCTTCACGATCAGCGCATTGTCATCAAAGTAAAGCGTGAATGGCCGCCCCATCGTGAGACCGGCGTACTTGCCGTCCGCGTCCATGCCGGTAGCATAAGCGAAGGCCGGGAACATGCGGTTGGCGCCGTCCTTAATCGTCGCCTCAAGCACGCTCTGGTCGAAGAGCCGCGGCAGGTAACAGTAATTCGTCAGCCATTCCCAGAGTTTCTTGACGCTCAGGTGCGGCGCGTCTTTCCAGATCTCGAGCGGTTCCAGCTCCATCAGCAGGTTTTCCGGCGACAAGCCATAAATCAGCCACTCATTGCTCTTGAGCTTGCGCGCGGCGCCATCGAGGAAACTCGCGCTGACGCGAATCCTTTCTATGGCGAAACCGAGGTCGTCGCTGGGCTTCGGCTGCTGCGGCACAACCAGCCAGCAATATGTCTCTTGCAGCTGCTTTTCGACCGTCTCGCTTTCACGCCGCAGGGCTTCCTCAACCTGGTTGCTCTGCTGAACATCCAGGTTGAGCGCTTCTCTGTCAGCCTGGATAGATTGCCATGCCAGATACTTGCGGATGCTGGCCGACCATTCGGCGTTGCGGGCGTCGTCCGGCGCGATGAAGACCAGCATGTTGCGGTGATGGCGCGGCGAGTTGCCGCGGCTGTTCATGATTGCGTCGATGGTTCGCATCGCCTCGGAATCATCTCTGTTGTTCCTGTGCGCATGTTCTGGCCCCAGCACAACGACGCGGACGCTCTGCTCATCAGGGATTTCGGCGCTGCTTTCCGGCATGACGTGCGCGCTGCCCAAGGCGCCCTTGTCCCATGATTGAGCCCGCAGGCGCTTCCCGGCTTCTTCCAAGACACGGTAGTCATCCATGCTCCCCGCGCGGTCCTCGGCGATGCGATTGACTGTGGCGCGCGTGTCATACCAGTAGTGCCTGCCATCGTTGTACAGGTAGGTCAACTGGTTGCTCATGCGGCGCAAGGCGTCGCCAAATACGCCGGCTCTTTCCCCCGGCTCCACGGTCGCCAGATTGATGCGGCCTTCGTCTATCCCGCGTATCTGCTTTGCCGGCGAGCTGCCGATGAAGACCGCGCGCGCCACGCGCCGGCTGGCGCTGTATTTGCCCAACTGCTTCACATCTTGATCGATCTGATAGGGCTTTGAACCGGTCCCGTCAATATCCGCCGCGACAACCGGGCTGTAATTGCGCGGCAGCAGATACTTGGTGATCTCGCTTTCCACTGTCTTGTTCCACATCGGGACGGATCCGGGCATGATCATCAGCGATTGATCGCCGTCGATCCACAGTTGATGGATCACCGACGCCATCATGCGCAGGACGCCGCGCGTCCGTTGAAAGCGTTCCAGCGTCGACCAGTCTTCATACAGCCGCTCAAAGAACTCCGGATGTATCGGATAGGCAGCCCGCATTTTGCGGCGATAGTCGCCTTCCGGGACATCGGGCGGGAAATCCGACCTGCTGTCGCCATACATGCGATGAAAGGCGTTGACCACGGCATCGCGGGCCGGAAGAAAGAAGTATCCTGCCTGCCAGTGCAATGGGTAGATTTCAAAGGGAGAGGGGACTATAATGAGGACGCTATCAACTCAGTGAAAAGGACGTCGCCGATGGTTGAACTAATCTGGGATGGCAAATACGACAATAACAAAAAGCGGGTCGCGCCGCTAAGAGTGGCTCTGCCCTTTCAAACGGTCGAAACCGTCAACGAAAGCGCCCAGCAGCGCCAGCGAACGCTCGACCTCTTCGCGGCCGGACGCGACGCGGAGTGGCGCAACCGGCTGATCTGGGGCGACAAGAAATATGTGCTGCCGTCGCTTCTGCCGGAATTCGCGGGCAAGGTGGACTTGATTTACATTGACCCGCCTTTTGCGACCGGTCAGGATTTTTCCTTTCAGGCGCAGGTTGGTGAAGAGAAGTTCACAAAAGAAGCAAGCATGATTGAGCAGAAAGCATACCGCGATACATGGGGACAAGGTTTAGATAGTTATTTGGCATGGTTTTATGACACTGCTGTTTTTCTGCATGAGCTTCTGTCCGAAACGGGCAGTTTGTATGTGCATCTTGATTCCCATGTCAGCCACTATGTAAAGACAGTACTCGACAGTGTGTTCGGAAAAGAGAATTGCCGTCGAGAATTGATCTGGCACTTACACGGTGCCGCAGGATTCAAAGCACAGACATTGAATTGGGTAAGAGGACATGACACTCTGTTCTACTACTTAAAGTCAGATGAATGTACCTTTAACAAGATATTTCTGCCTTACGATGAGAAGCAGTTAAAACGGTTTTCAGGAGTAGATGAGACCGGCCGTCGATACAAGACTATAACGAAAACACGTAGACTGTACTTGGATGAAGCTAAAGGCATTCCGGCTACATCAGTATGGTCAGACGTTGCTAGTTTTCAAACTGTGGTGAACTCTCCAGAAATAATGGGTTACCCGACACAAAAGCCAGAAGCCTTGCTCGAACGCATCATCCGCGCCTCATCAAACGAAGGCGATCTCGTACTCGACTGCTTCTGCGGTTCTGGCACGACAGCAGCTGTCGCCGAGAAAAACAACCGACGCTGGATTGCCTGCGACTTGGGCCGCTTCGCCATTCATACGACGCGCAAGCGCCTGCTGGGCATTGAGAACGTGCGTCCTTTCGTCGTGCAGAATCTGGGCAAATACGAGCGGCAGGTCTGGCAGAAAGCCCAGTTTGGCGACGACGCTGCTTCCGAAATCCTATGCTATCGCAAGTTCATTCTTGACCTTTATCACGCAGACATGGTCGAGGGCTACGCCTGGCTGCACGGCGTCAAGGGCGGACGCCTGGTGCATGTCGGCTCCGTAGACAGCCCGGTAGCGCTGGACGACACTCAGCAAATCACCAACGAATTCCAGCTGGCGCGCGGCTTCCGCGGCGTCGATATTTTGGGTTGGGATTTTGCCCTGGATATGAACGAAACAGCGCGGCAGATCGCGGCTGAGGCGGGGGTGGACGCGCGCTTCCTGCGCATTCCGCGCGAAGTGCTGGAAAAGAAAGCGGTCGATCAAGGCGATATTCAGTTCTTCGAGCTGGCGGCGCTCGAGGTGGACAAGTCAGTAAAGGGCCGCGAGCTTAGCATTGAGTTGAGGGAATTCATCATGCCGCCCGATGATGTGCCTGATGATGTGGCGAATGCCGTGAACCTCTGGGAGGACTGGATCGATTATTGGGCGGTGGATTTCAATTACCGCGATGATACCTTCCACAATCAGTGGCAGACCTACCGAACGCGCAAGGATCGGACGCTTCTGCTGCGCGCCAACCACACCTACAGCGAGCCGGGCAATTATGTGGTGCTGGTCAAGGTGATTGACATTCTGGGCAATGACACGACCAAGTCGCTGACTGTGAGGGTGAACTGATGACGGCACGGCGCAAGGTAAAACCGGAATTGGGTCAAACCAGCTTCATCATTGAGCGCGAGACCAAGGCGCTGGCCGTGCCGGCCATCCGCGCGGCGCTGGCGGAATGGCGCGAGGCGGGCTATCCCGATGTCAGCCAGACCACGCGCACCTTGCTGAATTTCTGGTTTCACAGCGACCACAAATTGGCGGACAATCGGCCCTTCAGTTATTACTGCGCCCAGCAGGAAGCGGTCGAAAGTCTCATTTATGTCTACGAAGTCGCGCGGACGCGCCGGCTCTACGATCTCTATATGCGCTTTATCCCGGCCGAGAAGCGCGTGGGCTTGCCCATGCCCGCCTGGGACGATTTCGCGCGCTACTGTGTCAAGATGGCCACTGGCAGCGGCAAAACCAAAGTCATGGCGCTGGCCATCGCCTGGCAGTATTTCAATGCGGTACGCGAGAATGATGCGGATTACGCCAAGACCTTCCTCGTGATCGCGCCCAATATCATCGTCTTTGAGCGGTTGCGCGGCGATTTTGCGGGAGGCAACATCTTCCAGCATGACCCAATAATCCCGAAAGAATTCCAGAGTGATTGGGACATGCAGTTCTATATGCGCGGCGACGCGGAGCGGGCTTCGTCCGATGGCGCTATGTATCTGACCAATATCCAGCAGCTCTATGAGCGCGAAAGCCGCAAAAAAGACGATGAGCCGGCGATCATGACCGCCATGCTGGGCGCGAAGCCGGCAGCCAATCTAAGCGAAGAAGTTGACTTCCGCGAACGCATAATCGAACGGGCCGATTCGCCTCTGATGGTGCTGAATGACGAAGCGCATCACACGCATGATCCAAAGAGCGTCTGGAATGAAACCATCCGCGCCTTGCATGAAGGTCATGCAGCGGGTTTGGCGGGGCAGTTGGATTTCACCGCGACGCCGCGCCACAAAAATGGCTCGCTCTTCTCCTGGGTCATCAGCGATTATCCGCTGGAAGAAGCCATCCGCGACGGTATTGTCAAGCGGCCATGGAAGGGCAGTACCGATACGGGCGAATTCCCCAGCAATGAAGCCAGCCGCCGCTACGAAGCCTATCTCGTCTCTGGCGTCGAGCGCTGGCGCGAGTATCGCGAACAATTAGCGCCTATGGGCAAGAGACCGCTACTCTTCATTATGATGAATGATACCAAAGAAGCCGACGACGTCGGCGCTTATTTGCAGCGCAAATATCCGGACGACTTCGCCGGGGACAAGACGCTAATCATCCACACCAAACGCAATGGCGATATTGTGCTGCGCGATTTGGACGCCGCGCGCAAAGCCGCCAAAGAAGTCGACGAAGGCACTAGTCCCATCAACGCCATTGTCAGCGTGCTGATGCTGCGCGAAGGCTGGGATGTGCAGAACGTGACGGTCATTGTCGGTTTGCGCTCGTATAGCTCCAAAGCCAAAATCTTGCCCGAGCAGACTATTGGACGCGGCTTGCGCTTGATGTTCCGTGGTCTGCCGACGTCTTATGAAGAGCGCGTTGATGTGATCGGCAACCCCGCTTTTCTTAACTTTGTCGAAGCGCTGGAAGAAGCTGAAGGCATCCAATTTGAATCCTTTGATCTCGATAAAGACAAGCTGCAAATTACGATCATCCAGCCGCTGGAAGACAAGGCGGACTACGATATTGAACTGCCTCGCCTTAGCCCCATAATCGAGAGCGCCGGCCGCTTGCAAGAGAAAATAGAGGCGATTGATGTCGAAAACCTGCGCCTCGACGAGCCGCTGCCAATCCTCCCCGGCACTGGCAACTCGCGGACCTTCCGCTATCAAGGCCGGGATTTCCTCACATCTGAGCAGGAGTTGGAGCGCGTCTACAGTATCAGGGAGCCGCAGAATTCGCAGGAAATCGTCGCATATTATGCGGATCGCATCGCCAAAGCCGCGCGCATGCCCAGCCAGTTTGCAACGCTGGCGCCCAAAGTTCGCGACTTTCTGAAGTATCATGCCTTTGGCCGCGAGGTGGATCTGGACAGCGGCGAAATATTGCATTCAATCAGCCAGCGGGCTCACTTCGAGGCGACGATGAACACTTTCTTGGCGGAACTTCGTGAAAAGTTGAATGTTGCGCAAGCGCCTAAGCTGGTAGGCGAAGGTCGCAAACTGTCAAACGCAAGTCCATTTCCTTGGTCGCATGAGGCGCCGTCATGCCAAAAGACAGTGTTTAATAAGGTCGCCTGCGACAATTCATATGAAGTTTCCTTTGCCAGCTTCCTGGACCAAGCACATGATGTCGCCCGGTTTGGCAAGTTGCCTATCCAATTCGGCTTCAGCATCCCCTACTCCGATTCCCGCGGCAATCTGCGCCACTACTACCCCGATTTTGTAGTCGTAGATGAAAACGCGGTTTCGTATCTAGTGGAAACAAAGGGCCGCGAAGATATCGAAGTGGCGAACAAAGACCGCTCAGCGACGATCTGGGCGGAGCAAGCGACCGCTCTCACCGGTCAAGAATGGCGCTATGTGAAGGTCTTACAGAAGGATTTTCAAGATCTAGCGCCTGCCACATTCGCCGACTGCGCACACCTAAGCGGAGTGCAGCTAAGCCTTCCTGACTAGCATTGGATAAGCAACGTCATCCGGGCGGTAATCGAGGTAGGGCGCCGCGCCGGCTTCGCGAATCTCGCCGGCGCCGTCGATCTCGACGAAGTGCAGCTCGCGCGAGATGATGCTGTGGTCGGCTCTGCGGCTGGGCGCGGCATCCCAGCGAAGCGCGGCGGAATCTCGATCATCGCTTTGTTGATCATCACCGCCACCGGGTTGAGGTCGCTGGCATGGGCTTCCAGGCCCAGGCGCTGCGCTTCCAGCGGGATGCTGCCGCCGCCGGCGAAAGGATCGAGCAGGGGCGGCGGATTCCCATTTGTCGCGATGCGAATCAACTCCCGCGCCTGTTCCATGATGGCGTCGTCCGTCGTCGCTTCCCAGGTCACCAGCCGCTCGATGAAGTCGAAGAGCCGCATGCGCGGACTGTCCACCCCGTCGCGCGCATTCTGGGGGATATTCCGTTTTAGGGCGATAGGACTTTGACCCTTTGCGCGGCGTTCCAGGTTCTTTCTATCGTGTTCCTTTAGCGCAGCAATCTCTTCTGACGTGGCGCCATAATTCAGTTTCTTGCAGGCTTCGACGAAATCGGGATTGGCATTTGGATCATCTGGATCGTCGACCAGCGAGGCAAAGATAACAGCACGAGTCGTGGCCAGTGGCTTGCGCGACCACCAGAGATGCAGGGTCGAGGGGTGGCCGTGGCGGATGGATTTCTCGCGCGCGCTGGCGGCGTTGATGGCCTCCAGCGGCAGGGCGACCTCGATCAGTTTCTTGGCTGCGGGCATGTGCTGTTTCCGTTACTAGCGCGAATACATCACTGAATATTAACACGGCGCGGGCTTTGCTGGCAGTCCGCGCTGGCGCGAGGTACTAGGCAATGCCAGGATTGTCATGCGAAACGCGGCGCAAGGACGCGATGTAGGGGCGACCAATCTGGTCGCCCGCCGCCGCCGCGACTTGTGGTTTCGGGCGCCCTGCGCGAACATTTAGTCGCGCCTTCCCAGCTAAAACATGCTACGCTTTGCTCTATGATCGCATTATCCATTCTCTCAGCGCCAGCCCGGGGCGGCGCGGCTGCATATCCGCCGCGCCGCCGCCTGCCAAATGCGAGGGGGGG